>JASLXP010000507.1 GCA_030740295.1 Planctomycetota bacterium | reverse complement strand
CAGGATGCAGCTTTGCCAAGACATGATTTCCCGATTTCTAAACTGAGAAGGACTTAAGGAACCTGGTTTTCATTCGTCTGTCCCCACTCGCCTGTCCACGCGTACGTGACCGCGACCACCAATCAGAGCATTAAGCTGCCCCTACCGGACAACTCATCGTGAGGATAACGGAACCTGAGGAAGTCTGTCGAGATCATTTGTTCGGCTTCACCTCACCGGCCACTGCGAAATGTTCGAGCACGGCCTGCCCCCATTGCTCAGTGCGGTTGAAGGCCATGTTGCGGGCCGACCAGATCATGTTGTGGAGGTATTTTTCGCCGGTGGAATCGCCGCACATGACGCGCATGTCAAACGGCATCTGTTTGCCGGTTTTTGGAGGCGGCCCTTTGAAGAAGCTCCAGGGGACCTGCCCTTCGAGAGAATAACCTTTCTTGTCATCGTGGACCTTCCAGGCAACCTTGCTGCCTTTCACCCAGGTGTGGTGCGTCCAGCAGTACGCTTTGCCTGCTGATTCTTCGCCGGGCGCGAGCATGAGTTGGTAATCGGTTTCCGCGTATGCGCCTTTCCGCCAGCTCTTGAAATCTGTGCCCAGGTAAAGCTCGAGGCAGTCGCCCTTCCACATAAGGTCTCGGGATTGAGCGTTCTTGTTCTTTGCTGGTGAGTCGTCGCCGCGCACGAAGACCGATACGTAGAGATAGCGTAAGTCGTAGCGGAAGCGGATTTTGGCATACGGCAGGTTCCTGTTGTTCTTTTCTGCCCAGAGCTGCACGCTGCCTGTCTCGTTCCATTCGGAGACCTCGCCATCAATACTCAGGTTCGCCGCTTTGAAAATCTGGGCCACGTAATCCTGTTGCGTGTCTTCCTCGGATTCCTTTTTCGGAGCCGCTGCTTTCTTCAGCGTCACCTGCACGGAATCGTATTTCAGATCGCTGAGACCTTTGATCTCGATGCAGCGGAACCCGCCGGTGAAGTGATCCTGATTGAAGTAGTAGAGCTTGCCGGACTTCGGATGCGTGACGAAATGATGATTCCACGCCTCCGCGCAGCCGCCTAATGGATCGTCATCGAAACCAACGCCGCGGGCCGAGTCTTTCATCAGGAAGCCGACCATAAGGCCGTCGCGATCGAAGACCGAGACCTTGCCGGACACGTCGCAGAAGAAAATGAAGCCCTTGTGATAGTAGGCGTGGTTAGGGCCGTAGAATTCTCCTGGCTTCACGAAGGACGAAGTCTTCTTGCCCACGCTCCAGACCAGGCGACCGGATTTATCGTATTTGTGCAGGAAGGCCTTCTCATACATGCGCGCCCAGTAGGGGATACCTTTGCCTTTGCCTCTCCTACCGACCAGCACGTAGAAATTATCGTCGTCATCTTTGCCGAGGCAGACGCAGTGATACTTGCGGGACGGGCTCACCCCGTGCTTCCTGTTAAACGCATCCTCCGCTTTAAAGATCAGCTTCTTATCTTCCGGCCGATAAATGGGGCAGCCCTTCATATCAAACCCGGCACAGGGGAGGCGATAGACTGAGAAGCCGCCGGTCTTGCGATCTACCTCTACCGGGTATGCGGTGCCGTCTTCGAAGATGGCCGGGCTCTCCCAGGGCTTCATGTAGCGCAGCTTGTCCCCTTCGATACGAAACAGACCACCGTCCCAGATTGAGAGGAATCGTTCGCCGTTCACGCGTGCGATGCGCATGTCGACGGTCATGAATTTGCCTACGTGCATGGCCCGGCGCCAGCTTGCATCGAAACGCCAGGTTCTTTTTTCGTAATCCAGCACATAGCGACGAACGTTCTGGGATGCGGCAGTGCAATAAAACTCTTCCGGCTTTTCAGGGTCGACGCACATTTCTTCGGCGTAGATACCGGTCAGACTGAAGAGTCGTCCCCCTCCGGAATTCAGCTTCTGAACCCTCGGCAGGCTCGGCTCGCAGACATAGATGTTGTCTTCGGCATCCGTGTCGAGGCTTGTCGGATGAAAATATTTGTGCGTCTCGAGCTTGCCGTCGAGCGACGTCCTGATCCGGTCGTTTGGATTGGAATAGCCGCGGCGAAAGATTCGTTTGCCGTCCGGCGCAATCTTCCAGAGCACCGGCATGGTGTTGCCGTATGGAATAGGGCGTCCGCCGTGGTCGGCCACGATGATGTTGCCTTTGGAATCCACTGCCAGGGTGTAAGGGGCTTCAAACTTGTCTGATATGACCGAACGATTCTTTCCGTCTTTATCCATCACAAGAATCTCTTTTCCCGCACACGCGTAAAGCCGGCCGTTCGGCCCGAAGTCAACGGCTTGGATATTCCTGACCTCGATCTGCATATTGATTTTCCCGCTGGCCGCGTCCATCACGACGATACGGTCGGTGCTTGGCACGGCGATGTACAGTTTGCCCTCGTGGTGTTGAATGGAGTGCACCTTCCACCAATCCGCGGCCGGGCCGTAGAGGGTGGCATCTTCGCCCAGGCGCCAGCCCGGCTCTTTGTAGAGTGGGTGCCCACCCGCAGGATAGTACTTGCCCGGTGTGGCTTCCGTCCGGCGATCAGGGAAAACTGCCTGACCTCCCGGGCCGTCGTAGTCCACCTCAGCAGCAGTCATCACGTTCGCATCAAGATCGATGCGATGGACGCCGGCCAACGATTTTCCTTCCACCTTCGAGTAAGCAACGAGATACGCGTACTTGCCATCCGAGGCCACCGCCTCCGACCACATCCTGGGCAGAAATGTCTTCACATGTTTGCCTTCCCGCGTGAACCATTGGAACCCGCCCCCCTCACCGCCGATCTGACCGGCCAGCAGCATTCGTCCTTTGGCATCGATGCAGACCGCCCGCCCGCAGCGCACCTTGCCGGTGTCCTTATGAGTGGACGGCTGAATGCCGTTCGCAATCGCCATTACGTATTCGGCGGAGGTGTTCGAGATCGCCGTTCGGATGGTGTAGTCGCCCGGGGCAACGGGCTGACCGAAATCGTCGTGACCTTCCCACTCGAGTCGGAGCTTGCCGGGCTTCACTTCTTTCATATAGAGAAGCGTCCGAGCGAGTGTGCCGTCCTGGCGATACACAGCGGCGGAAAGGTGTCCGGCGTCCGGGACATTCACATCACATTTGATGCCGACAGCTTCTTCGGCTGACAGGCCGGCAAGAAGCCACAAGGCTGCAGTGCGCAGGATTCCAGAAGCCATATTTCGGGGGTCTCATGAGATGTGGAGTAAAGCTCATCATGGGCTGCCCTTTCCTATATAATCGACACCATCATTGGGTATCAACAGGTCGTCCATAATGTCATAAAGAGTAAACAAGATTGGATAACACAAATCTCTACGCATGGCCTTCTTCGTTCACAGTGCTCGTCCTCGCACTTGTTTCTGTTTCGGGCGAGACGATCCACGTAGCGACCAATGGAAAAGCTGATGGTACCGGTACGGCGGACGACCCGATTGGCTCCCTGCCCAGGCTCGAGCGAATACTGATAGATCGGCCGGGGGTGACGGAGATCATCTTTCGCGCCGGCGTGTATCGGGGTTCATTCGTGATTCCTTTGCCGAACATTGCGACCGACGCCAAGCTCCCACAGCTCCTGGTTCGAGCCGACGAGGGAAGAGTCATCATCGACGGCGCGCAATCCCTGACTGATGAGGATCAGCCCCAGCCAGTCAAAGGCGCGCCCGGCGTTTACGTCATTCACAAGCCAGAGAAATTCCGGACAAGAACGGATCGAGTCGAGGGAAAGTACCCGCGCCTGTGGGATCTGAAAGAGCGAAGGCGTTATCTGCTCGTGGCGGACGAACGGACGGTGAGACAGTTTCCAGGCACCTTCACTTTTACGGAGGATGCGCTGTTCGTTCACACATCGGACAACAAGCCGCCCGCAGAGCACCGGATTGAGATTTCAATGGTGGACCTCGCCGGTGATTACGGTTTCACTGTCAGTCGTCCGAAGACGACGGTTCGCGGTTTTCACTTTCGAAACTTTTTCAGGAATCCGGTGTTCAGTGCCGGCATCATGGTTTACGGAAAAGGCAGCGTGGTCGAAAATTGCGTTACGACAAACTGTCCCCGGGGCTTCTACATCAACGGTGAGGATGTCACCATACGGAACTGCCGCGCGCGGGACGTTGGCGGGGGCCTTCGCTGCGGCGGGGCTCGCCCGGTCATCGAAGACTGCGTCTTTACGAAGGTGCGCGACAGCTTTGAAGTGCCGATCCCGAAAGGCAGCCAGGAAGACTCAGCCGTGCTGCTCTACTTTTCCACGAAAGATACGGCTGTGGTCCGGCGCAACGTGATTCAAGGTTTCAGCGGTGGCGTGTTTATCAAAACGCTTCCAGGAAAATTTCTGGTCGAGAACAACACGATTATCGATGCCAGTCTGGGCTTTGGAGGATCGTTCGCAGGAAGGCCGGATACAACCATCACCTGTCGTCGGAACCTGTTCATTAACAGCCGTCACCCGATCCAGATTTCGAGGCCAGGCGGCGCAAATCTGAAGACTGACCAGAACTGCATCTGGTCCGCCCCCTGGAAGGAGGTCGGCCAACTCTCCGAGATTTTGAAAGCAGCGAATCAGAACGGAGCCGACAACTTCATCGCTGATGCTCGAACCGCGTCTCTCTCTGCGGATGATTGCCGGCTGTTGAAAGACAGCCTCTGTCTGCCGGATGGGCCTGAGGGCTTCCTCATTGGCGCAAGAGGGCAGGTGACCGCGACATTTAAGGACACCTCGCCGCCAAGGGTCAGTCTGTCACGCCAGCCCAACCTGGTTCCGCTGCCCGGCCAGGCCGATCAGTTTCTTTCGTTCGAGCCGGAAGTTTCAGTCGCCATTGAAGCCTGGGATTGCATCGGCCGGGCCACTCTCATGAAAGTCCGTGTCGACGGTCGGGCATGGTCACAGGCACTTCCGCTTTCCAGGCTTTATCAGGTCTCATTGGCACAACCCGATCGCCCCTACCGATTCGCTGTTATCGCCTCAGATAACGCGGGTAATTGGAGTCAGCCCCAGGAGATTTCGATCGTGCGGCGGGCAGAGACGCCACGCATCCAGGGCGAACCGGTCATCCGGGCAAACTCATTTGGTGCGACAATTTCTTTTAGAACAAACGTTGAATGCATGGCGACGGGTTTCTTCGGTTCCGATTCAGCTCCGATGAGAACGCGCTTTTATCAGAATGAGAGCCGTTTCTACTATTACGCAGAAGGCACAAGCCCCGAGCCGCGCCGAGACCACGTGCTTGCGGCGATTCCTGCAAAGAGAACTTCCGGTACGAGCATCGATTACCAAATCGATTTAACGACTCGCAGCGGCGTCTGGCCCGGCAAGAATGGCAAGATCAAGCTCGAAGGCAAAGCAAGGAATTGGCACGTCTCGACCAGCGGGCGCGATGCGGAGGATGCAGGCACGGAAACCAATCCTTGCCACACCTTGCAGTACGCGGCAGACCGAGCTTTGCCGGGGGATGTGATAGTTCTCGCACCCGGTGTTTATGGAGGGTCGACCGTTCTCACGCACGGAGGCGTGGCAGGCGCGCCCATTGTCATCCGTTCGGCGGAAAAGTGGGGCGCCGTACTCGATGGCCTGCGCAAGGTTCGCAGCCCGCTTTCCCTAGTCCGCGCGCCACATGTGGAAATAAGAGATCTGGAGTTGCGCTGGTACACCATCATTGCCGGTATCTATGTATTCCGTTCGCCAAACGCAACTGTTCGCGGATGCAGAATCTGGAACGCATTCTGGTGGCAAAAAAGGCCGCAGGGCAGGGGCCTGTTTGTTGCCTATTCGCCAGAGTTCACCGCCGAGCGAAACATGATATTCAAAAACGATGGCGTTATGTACATCTACAAAAGCCCTCGTTCCACCATTCGCTACAACACCGGAACAGGCACGAGCCACTCAGGGATCGACTTTGACGAATCCGCTGATGGATCAATCTTCAAGAACAACGATCTCGCATTCATGGGCAACGATGTACTCGGCGTGCGGCTTCACAACATGGAGGATCTGAAGACCTTCGAATCTGATTACAACAATCTGGGGACGGTCTTGAGAAACTTCGTGCCTCGCAAGGGCGCGGCCCCTAATCTTTCACATCCCGATGCCCCGTCACGCAGCAAGGCAGTGACCATCTTCTACCGGCTCTCCGGCACCTGGGAACGGGGAGTGGGCGGTTACCCCAAGGCAAAATTCCTGCCGAACAAAACGACGCCTCCGGAAAAGCGCGGCCACACCTATCTGCGGTTCCGCAACATCGAGGACTGGCGCGAGTTTTCAGGCCATGACAGACATTCTGTCTTCGTCGACCCCATGCGCCGTGACATGCCACTCCTCCGTTTTGAATTGTCGCCCGACAGTCCACTCATCGGCGCGGGTGAAAACGGCACGACCATTGGCGCCATGCCCGTGCACCTGTCGAAGAGGATCGAGCGCAAATCGTTGAAAGGTGCGTTAGTCGACGCCTATTTCGACACAGACGCGGATGGATTCGTCCTTCAGAAAGACGCTTTCAGAAAGACCAGACAGCCAAACTATGCAAGTGGCGAATGGATCAAGGCTGGAAAGGAGGGAGGCGCTCTTCGGATCATGCTGGGAGGCGTAGACAAGGAAACGGTAGAGAACATGTCCGCAGGCTGGCGACGGCCCTTCAACCTGGACAAGCCCGCGAAGTTAGCTCTGATGGTGCGCTGCATGCTGAGGCAGTCACCCCAGTACGAACAGGATGAATACAGCGAGGTGATGATTTCCCTCGATGGGAAGCCGCTTCTCGTGGCAGCCAAAGACTACTTCGAACGTATTACGGGAGATGGCAAGGGTGGTGGTTACATCTCGACCGGCTGGATGGAACTTCATTTCGTTCCCGGCACATTGAAGCCCGGCGAGCATCAACTGGTCATCGGCGCATTCAATAACAAGAAAACCAGCGACAACGAATTTACTGAATTCTTTGTTGACCGGGTCGCTGTCGCGCCATCCGAAAAGTAGGGACAACCGGGCAGACCGACCGATGGTCTGGGCTGAAGAACGAGGTTCCTGAGTCGCCTTTCCGGGTGCCTATTTCTTTCCCGTGACTTCCGGCTGCTTCTCCACCCGCCTTCGGTCATCCCATTTCCCGAGGTTGAAATCACGGTCGTCCGCGGTTTGATCGAGGGTGCGGTAGCG
Source organism: Planctomycetota bacterium (assembly GCA_030740295.1). Next base: position 12,753 of record JASLXP010000507.1, on the reverse strand, counting down.
CGGGTTTCTTGTCCAGTGTACTTTGCCCTTGAACAGCGTCCGCATGTGGTCTGGAATCTGGTTCTCGAAGTCTTCACTCAGAATGCCGTTATCCCAGTACGGATACAGGGTCGTGCCGTATCCTGCGATCAGAATCACTCTCTCAGTGTCCGACCTGATCTGCCCCGTCGCGTGAATCAGTGTCTCCGCAAACAGCAGCGTCGATCCCGCGGGCGCCACCACCTGGTGAATGAGCGAACGGTCGGAGTAAGCAGCCTCAATCAACTGATCGGAAGGAACATCAACTTTATGCGAACCGGCGACCACGACCGTTCCTCCGTCGTCCGGCCCCAGGTCTGTCAGGTTGGTCAGCGTTTTGACGAATGAACAGTGAATGAGCCCATTCATCACGTGTGCGCCGAAAGGAACGTCTGCCCCTTTGTGAAAGCCATACGTGGGCTCCTGCGAAAAATCGGCATCCGGGACTTTTGAATTGATATGCGCATTGACTTCAACGATGCGCGCCTCGCCTCCCATAATCTCCTCAGCCATCGCTACCAGGCGCGGGTGCGTGGCATAGGCCGTCACTGCCGGCTCGGCCTCCACGATGTGGCCCAGGAAATGGTGATGGGGCTGGCTCTTAGCAAGATAGGCCCCGTGGCATCTGGGCCCGTTCATACTTGGGTCTTCGAGCTTCAGAAGTTCCTCGCGAATGCCATAAACCGCGTCCTTGCATTCCCTGACTTCATCCGGCTGCAACGTGTTTTCGACGACAGTGTAACCGTAGACCTCGAAGTGATACCGCTGTTCGGGGGTGAGTGCCGGGAACGGACGCTCGAATGTGGGGGGATGTGCTGGGTCGTTCATTTGAAATCAGTGCCCGCCCCATTTTCCCGCCCGTTCAAACCACTCCTGTATTGGCAGAGCAAAGCCGGGCAATACGTCACCACCGTCAAGCTTGTCGTCTTCTTGAAGCGTTTCGATTGGAGGGCTCTCAACTGTTGCCACGCTCATGACAGTTTCCCGGAATGACCAAAATCATTACGATGCTGCACCCTTACCGTGGGTGACACAAGTCAGATACTAACAGACAGCAACCCCTTCATCAGCAAACGAGGGAAGCTGGACCGCCTACATGAAATCTGCCGAACAGACTGGATGCGAACGCACTCTCTGGGCTTTGGGCCTGATGATGGCCTGCTTTGTTTCGCTCACGGCCGAAGACCTGAACGAACTCGACGACCTCGATGCGCTCATAGAAGACGAAGAGGGAGACGACCTGCTGGGCGGCGGACGCCTGAACGAACTGCTCATGAAGATGGAGCACGGACGTGCGACCTTCCGGCGTTCGGCGATCTGGGCGTCCCGAACGCAGACGGAGAGCAAGAAACTGGTGGCCAAGCTCGTCGAGTTCCTGAAGAAAGACAAACCGGAGATAGCAACTATCTCAGCCGTCACGCTGGGAATGATGAAGGCGAAATCCGCACTGCCGGTTCTTCAGGCAGCGCTCAGGCATTCATCGTCAGAGGTAAGAGAGGCGGCTGCCCATGCACTGGGACTCATTGGTGAGAAGACCGCGCTCCCTCATCTGCAAAAGAACATACCCAGACAGGCGGGACTCTCGCGATGGATTTATGAAGATGCCATTTCACACATCGAGAACGGCAAAGGTGCTGCCAGCCCCCATTCAGGATCGCTGAAGGGAGGGGGGATCTTCTATCTGGGTGTGCCGGGCACAGTGAAGCGCGATGAGTGGAGGAATCTGGTCAGCGAATTTGGGCTGCGAGTTTATGGCGCTCCTTCGAGGGACCTGAATGAAGTTCTTCTGAAGTATGGTGGACCGCCTGACCTTAAGGAGTTCTTTTCACTGCTCGAAGACAAAGACGGCAAGCCTCAACTGGATGTCGTCATTGTTGGCAACATGCTGGCCTACGAGTTCCCGTGGCAGGCGCGCTGGAAAATCTATCAGTTTGTGCGGCGCGGCGGTGCCTTGATCGTTCTGGGAAATGGGCCGTTCGTGAGCGGCGAAATCCGAACGGTACAGGGGCGCGTCGTTCATCACTTCGCGATGCCTTATCAACTGTGGCACTCGGCGCTGCCGCAGACGCTGGACAATCAATTCCGGCCGAGCATAGCGGGGTTCAGCGGCGAATTTCGGAATGACTTGCTGTCCGGAGTCGCGAATTTCGGACGTGGCCGTTCAATTGTGTTGGCGAGCCATGGGAAGCAGAAGGAGCTTCCCATCAAAGCGCTGGATCGTGCACAGAGCCATCGGGACAGCCGGGACCGCCGTTGGGGAAGGGGCATCATCGAAGAAGGGCATATCCGCAATCTCCTGCTCCACGCGGTGGAAGGCGAAAAGGCATTCCAGGCACTTGTCGATCTGCACGCCGGGCCGGAGAAGGTGATGGCCGGCAAGAAGGCCGGATTTGCCGTGAACCTGTTTTCTGAAAGCAGCGCGCCCGGAATGCTGCTTGTCGATGTGTCGCTTGGAGAGAAGAAGGCTGCGACGCAAAAGGTCGCCATCGACTTCAAAGGCAAGAAACTGCTGCGGCCGCGAGTTGAGATTGCTCTACCGTGGACACTTCAAGACGGCCGCTATGACGCTCGTCTGGCTTTCAAAACTGATGGTGCTGAATCCGTAACACAGTGGTCGTTCGATATCGAGTCACCTCTCCGTCTAACGTGGCAGTTCCAAAGCTTCTACGAAAAGGCAGGCGGGGAGCTTGCCGGCAAGGCCACTGTCCATAATCGGCGGAATGTGCCCCTTTCCGGCCTGAGCCTTTCACTTGAGGTCACTGACGGAAATGGCCGCACGCTCCAGCGGCAGCGTCAGGCCATCGAATTAAAGCGAGGCGTCAACGGCCCTTATCCACTCGAGCTTCACGCCCGGGACTACAGAATCGGGTCGTATTTCCTGAACCTGAAGATCCTGAATTCGGAAGGCATCACGATCCAGAATTCGCAGCGGCTGCTCCACCGCGGCGGGCCTTACGATTTCACGCAGGACATCGTCCATGCCCCGTGGAACAGCGGAGCATCGCCGAAGGATCCGCGCATGAAAAAACTTCTCCTCGAATCAGGCTTCAACACGCTCTGGTCGATGAAGGCGCATCCGGGCTGGTACAACTGGGGAGTCTTCGGCCCGCACCCGAAAGCGATGAAGACCTGGCCCGGCGAATTCGTCGAGCGTGCGGATTTCGGTTACGGGCGCGACACGAAAAAGTTTTCCGAACACCTCCGCTTCAACGTGCCCGGTTTCACTATCCTCGACCCGTGGGATGAGTCGCCCATATCGACTGTGGTTTCCGATTGGGGTGAAGACATCAGCCAGGAAGCGTCCGCGCTGTATCGAAACATTCTGAAGTCGAAATACCTTTCCCTGGACGCGCTCAACGAATCCTGGCGAGAGAGTTACGGCCTTTTTCACCGAACGAAAAAAACCTGGTTTCGCTGGCCCATGCCGCCCAGATCGCGCATCCCCCCACCCCTGCCCTGGAATGGGGACCTGACCTCCTGGAATCAGATCTACGCCTGGCGCGGCGCTGAAAAAGACTGGCGTGAATACGAGGGCAGCATGTGGGGCACCTACATTTTCAAAGAGGTTTTTCGCAGGGCCAAGAAAATCAATCCGAATCATCCGTGGCACTGGAGCGATGCGTTTCATACTCGCCTCTACATGGGCGCCAGGCCGGCGCGCACGAACTGGGAGAGCCATTACTCCCGCGCCATGTTCGGCAATACGCCGTCCACCATCATGCTGCATTTCTACTACGTGGTGCAGGACAAGCGGCCCGAAGCGATCCGGCGTAACTACTGGGACGCGCTTGCCGCAGGCGGAAGGCATTTCATTAACTGGTCGCCATCCCTGAAACCGTCGCAGGGGCTGGCAGACGATACGTCCATCTGGACCTCGGATTACAGACTCAAGATTCACGGCCAGGCGATGGCCGAATCCATTCGCCGGGTGCAACTCAAAGAACAGGCGCTCCTCGATACCCGAAACGTCCACTCGAAGGAGGTCGCATTCTTCTACACCGATGGCAGGATGCACGGCTCTGGTTCGGCGCCCCGCCCGTTATTCGATGCGCTCTTGTTTGGCGGCATCCTTCCCGAATCTCTGGCGCCGGCGCAGCTCCGCAGCGAACGCATGCCACTGGAAAATTTAAAAGTCATCTTCCTCATCGGAGCGAAAGATCTGCCCGAAACCTGGAAGGAACGATTGGATGCCTGGAAGGCCAAAGGCGGACGCCTTCTGAATGCGAAGGACTTTCCATTCAAATACGAAGGCGACCGAATCGAAACACCGGGCTTCAGCGATTACCAGGCGAAGCTGCTGCGCACCCTTGCCGATGCAGGGGTCAGGCCGCAGTATCAGATCGTTGATGACAATGGCCTCCCGGAACCTTCCGTCGAGCCCGTGCTGCTGCGCACCCGCGACGGCTCACAGTCGTACGTACTGGCTGCGACCGACTGGTCGATTCGCCACTCACAGTCGCAGGGCGACCTGGCCGATCATGAATTCAAAAAGCATGTGTTCCTTAATGGGGATTTCTCCAGAGGGGTCTCTTTCAATCTTTCCGGTGATGCAGAGAAATACCAGGTCTGGGTGCAGGCCGATGTGAAGAGGCCTTTCGCAGCAGACCTGACCATCGACGGCAAGCAGGGCCTGCAACTTGCCATGAATCGGAAGGATGGCGTAGCGATCCGCTCCGAGAGAGGCACGGGAAAGCTGCGCTGGATTGCAGGGCCTCGCTTTATGCTCACCGCTGGCAAGCACACACTGGCAATCAGAGTCAAAGAAGGTCAAACCGACATTCGCCAGGTACGAATCGTTGATGACCTGCTCATTCAGCCCAGACTCGTTCTCACCGGTGATGTGAAGGCAGTCTACGACGTCTTCAACGATCGCCTGCTTTCGAAAGCCGGAGTTGGAGTAACGGCTTTAGCCGGGTCTTCCTGGCCCCTCACTCTCCGCGCAAGTTACGGAGAAATCTTCAGCCTCATCACCGAGGACCTCGGCAACTTGAAGGTCGAGCCACGACTCATCCGCAGCGAAACAGATCGCAGGCTGCAGGTAAAAATCGATGTTTTGAGGTCCGATGACTCGTACTCTGAATGCAGGCATTCCATGAACATCCGAGTCCTTGATGCGGAAAGCAAAATCATCGCTGGGCTCTTTGAGAAGACCTCCATCAAAGGATGGGCAGTCGCCACCCTTTACGCCGCCCAGCAGGATTCCAAACTTCCGTGGACGGTCGAGGTGAAGGACCTGACCTCGGGTCGCGCGGCCCGTGCAATGGTTACTGAAGAAACGTCCGAGCCTTTCAGATCTCACAAGGCCGTCACCCCTCTGGTCTTCGAGGCCCTGCCGACTCCCTGGCTCGAAGGGGATATCCACATCGTCCCATTCCGTGCCCGCATCCGGAACAATTCGGATACGGAACTGACAGCCAACATCAAGGCCGAGTTTGCATCCGCCATTCTTCTCAGAGGCGGACCAGAGCAAAACATCACCGTCCCTGCTGACGGGGAAAAGACCATCGAATGGCAGACTGTCCTCGGCCGCAAGCAGGCCATCGAGCTCATGGATCATCCAGCACGAGTCTGGCTCAGACTTAACGACGGCGCCAGGCACGAAGCCGCATTCGACGATCTTTACATCCTGCGCTGGGAGAAGACGCCGCCACGCGTAAGCAATCTGAAGCCGGCCGACGTATCCATCAACGTTCAGAATTTCATTGAAGGAAGAATCAGCGGCAAGGTAACAGTCGCTCTTCATCAGAATTGGCAGACTAAACTGTCGCTGTCCGATTTAAACCTCCCGGCCGGAAACATCGGAAAGCCATCAGCCGCCAACTTCACGTTCAAAACACAACTGAAACCCAACGCGGACCAACGTCCGGAAATCTACCGGATGCCAATCTCGATCAGGATCGGCGACAAGACCTTCGACGCGGGTCACGACCTGGTCGAAGTCGAAAAACGCCGCGAATGGCTCATCGCCGATCCGCCCCTGGAACTCGTCGATGAGTTCGCCCCTGAGATGCCGGAGAAACCGCAGGATGCCGCACGCACAAAACTCTGGGATCTGAAATGGCGTCCTTTCGAGAGCGATACACTGACCGATTTCCCCGCAGACGTCGGCAAGCGCATCTTCGCATTCACCAACGTCCGGTTCGCAAGAAATGCTGAGGTATCCGTCCGTATCCGCGGCAAAGAAAAAGTCGATGTCTGGCTCGGAGGCACACGCCTGATAACGGAGAAGCGCAAGAAGGACGAAACCGAATCGGAGGCATCTCTCGAGCTGCAGGCGCAGAAAACAATGAAAGTAACTGCCGTCCAATGGATGCCCCTTGTCATCCGCTATCAGCGACTCTCCGCTCAGCCCCTAACCGACCTTGTCTTTCTTGATTCAGATGGAAACGTCATCTGGGGCGCGGACTTCAGGCAGAGATTCGAATGAAGATCGAGCGCAACGGAAGAGATGGTCCGGAACATACCTCCCTTGCCCACCGTAGAGAACAAGGTGAAAAGTCAGAACAGCATGACTGAAGGCACCGGACATCACGATTGAAACAGGGCTCAGACCGTTTTACGCTTCTTGAAACAAACAATCGCTGGACTGAATGTTGAAAGAGATTCGGATACATGGTCGTGGTGGGCAAGGGTCGGTGGTACTTGCCCAATTCTTCGCAATCGCAGCTCTGGAAGATGGGAAGCAGGGACAGGCTTTTCCTTTCCTTGGCGGCGGCGGTGAGAGGCGGGGGGCGCCCATACAGGCTTTCGCCAGGATTAGCGACCAGCCCATTCGCCTCAGAAGCAGGATTCAGACGCCGGACTACGTCATCGTCCAGGATGCCACGATTCTTGCTGAAGTAAACGTGTTCGCGGGGGTCAAGACAGACAGTCTCATACTGATAAACTCCGAGAAACCCGCGGAGGAACAGTTATTGAATTCCATCAACAGACCGTCAGCAGCAAATCTTGTCATCCGAACGCTGCCAGCCACCGGAATTGCAATGGAGATTGTCGGAAAGCCGATCCCCAACGCCGCTCTGGCCGGGGCATTTTCGGCCATTTCCGGTGAGCTCAGTCTGGAAGCGGTTCTGAACGCCATTGAGCAGAAGCTGGAGGGCGATATAGCCGAGAAAAACATTCAGGCCGCACGAAAAGGATATTTGATGATGTCACCTGATTCGTAATGCATAATCCCGTGCCTATGAAACTCCCCATCGGTGCCGCCGTTAAAGGCGGAACGTCTCTGAAGAACAAAACGGGCGCATGGCGAAGCTTCCGGCCCATCGTGCATGCCCATCTGTGCATCCAGTGCGACCTGTGCAGAATGTTCTGCCCCGATGCCTGTGTCTTTGTAGATGGGGAGGACTACCAAATCGATTACGGTTTCTGCAAGGGCTGCGGCATCTGCGCCAATGAATGTCCCAAAGACGCCATCGAGATGGTCGTCGAGGAGAAATGACAGGTCTTGCAGCCTCATTCCTGCTTTCAGATGATGGCTCTACAAAGAAAAGACAGACAAAAACCGAAGAATAAAAGACGGAAGAAGAGAAGTGAGGATTAAGAAGCAAGATTAAAAGTAAGAGCCTGATACCTGTCTCTCTTACGAGTTCGTGAATCTGGATCGCCCGAACGAGGATGAAGATTAGAACATGAACAGGCTTTCCGTCATCGAGGGTTCCATGGCAGTGGCGGAAGCCGTACGCGCGTGCAGGCCGAGCGTCATCTCCGCGTATCCCATCAGCCCACAGACGCACATCATCGAATCTCTGTCTCAGATGGCTGCCGACGGAGTCCTGGACTGCGAATTCGTGCGCGCGGATTCGGAGTTCTCAGCCGCGTCCATTGTTTACGGGGCCAGCGCCACCGGCGTGCGCGCCTACACCGCTTCGTCCTCCCAGGGTCTGCTGCTGATGACCGAGGTCATCTACAATACGGCCGGCACGCGGTTGCCCATTGTCATGACCGGGGTCAACCGGGCGGTCTCGACGCCAGTCAGCATCCAGGTCGATCAGCAGGACACGATCAGCCTTCGCGACACGGGCATGCTGCAGCTCTACGTGGAAAGCAGTCAGGAAGCCTACGACACACATATCCAGGCATTCAGGATCTCTGAAGACCCCGACGTGCTGCTGCCGGTTATGGTCTGTATGGACGGTTGGATTCTCACTCACAACTACGAGCCGGTGGCCACACTGGAACAGGAAGCCGTGGACAGTTTTCTTCCTCCTTTCCAGCCTTCCCAATACCTGACACCGGAAAAGCCTCTCACGTACGGCTCGTATGCGGAAGACGATGTGATGATGGAATTCAAATTCGCGGTGCATGATGCCCAACTGCGAGCCCTGGACAAGATCGAGCAGGCGGCAGGGGATTTCAAGGCAATCTCGGGCCGCTGGCACGGTGGATTGATAGAGGAATATGAGACGCAGGATGCTGAAGTGCTGCTGGTCGCGATGGGAGCCGTCGTAGGAACGATAAAAGATGCCGTCGATGAACTTCGAGCGGAAGGCGAAAAGGTCGGGCTCATCAAAGTGCGCAGCTATCGGCCATTCCCTGCGGAGAGGATCCGAGCCGCCGCGTCCAAATCGAAAGTGCTCGCCGTTCTGGACGCCAACGTTTCCATGGGCAGCGAAGGCGCCCTGGCACTCGATGTAAAATCCGCTCTCTGCAACTCGCCGGGCCAGGTGGTTCAGGGGTTCATTGCCGGACTGGGAGGCAAGGAAGTGAACAAAGAATCGATCCGGGACATCGTTGCCCAGGCAAAGGAGACGGTAGACAAAGGTCCCATTGCGAAAGAAAGCAGAAGTGAGTGGATAGGTTTGAATCGGGAGATTGTCTGATGGATGAGGAAACTCAAAAGGAGCCCCAAGCCCCTGTGAGCAAGCAACAGCAAGATTCCCAAGACCTCGAACTCTTCTGCCCCGGACACCGCGCGTGCGCGGGATGCGGGGCTTCGCTGGCAGTGCGTTGGATTCTGAAAGCGACGGGGCCGAACGTCATCGTCATCACGCCAACGGGTTGTCTGGAGACTTTCAGTTCGCGATATCCGGAGTCCCCGTGGAAGGTCCCATGGTTGCATCCCCTCTTCGAGAATGCCGCGGCCGTTGCCAGCGGCGTCGAAGCGGCTCTCAAAGCTAAGAAGATGGAGAATCCGCCGAAAGTGCTCGTCATCGGCGGGGACGGTGCCACGTTTGATATTGGTATCGGGGCACTATCCGGGATGTTCGAGCGCGGCCACGACATTTCGTACATCTGCTACGACAACGAGGCATACATGAATACGGGCGTCCAGAGAAGCGCCGCTACCCCTTACGCCGCGTCCACGACGACGGAGCCCGCAGGAAATTGCTCCACCGGAAAGAGTGTCCATAAAAAGGATATGCCCCGGATTGCCGCGGCGCACGGTATCTCATACGTGGCCACCTCCAGTATCGCCTATCCGAAAGACATCCTGAAGAAGGTCGAAAAGTCGGTCGCCACTCGAAGCCCCACCTACTTGCAGATTCATTCCCCTTGCTGCATCGGCTGGGGTTATCCGGAGAGTAAGACCATCGAGATGGCTCGTCTGGCCGTCGAGACCGGGCTCGTCCCGATTTTCGAGATGGAGAATGGCGAAGTCACGAGGGTGAAAAAGATAAAGAAACGAAAACCAGTCCAGGATTACCTCGGGGTACAAAGCCGATTCAGTCACCTCTTTGAAAAGGACAACGGGAACGAGGAGCTGGCAAGTATTCAGGAACTGGCCGATGCGAATGCAGCAAGGTATGGAATTGATATTTCTTAGCTGATTTCGACGCACTGGAGAACTTCACAATGCTGAAAACCAGAGACGATTACATCAACAGCATCCGCGAATTGAATCCGGTCATCTATCTGAACGGCGAACGGGTTGAAAGCGCCGTTGACCACCCGGTTCTGAAGCCGCACATCAACGCCGCTTCCATGACCTACGAGGTCGCCAACGATCCGGAGTGCGAGGAACTGATGACCGCGACCTCTCATATTACCGGCAAGAAGATAAACCGATTCACCCACGTCTCCCAGAGCCCGGAGGACCTCATCAAGAAGGTCAAAATGATCCGCATGCTCGCGCATCGAACCGGTTCGTGTTTTCAACGCTGCGTGGGGATGGATGCCCTCAACGCCCTCTACACAACTACCTTCGACCTGGACGAGGAAAAAGGCACGCCTTACCACGAGCGATGCACGGAGTTTCTGAAACACGTTCAGGAAAACGACCTGATGTGCGTCGGGGCCATGACCGACCCCAAAGGAGACCGAAGGCTGAGCCCAAGCCAGCAGGCCGACCCGGATATGTTCGTCCACATCGTCGAGGAGAGGCCGGATGGTATCGTCGTCAGAGGAGCAAAAGCTCACCAGACGGGCAGTGTGAATTCGCACGAAATCATCGTAATGCCCACCATGGCGCTGAAGGAAGAAGACAAAGATTACGCGGTCTCCTTTGCCGTCCCTGCGGATACTCCCGGCGTCGTGCTCATTTTCGGGCGCCAGTCGAACGACCTGCGCCGCGCTGCCGGATGTTCGATAGACGTGGGGAACCAGGAGTTCGGCGTCGTTGGAGGCGAGGCCCTGATGGTGCTGGACAACGTCTTCGTGCCGTGGGAGCGGGTCTTCATGTGCAGGGAGTACGAATTTGCCGGGCTCCTCGTCGAGCGGTTCGCGACCTACCACCGCCAAAACTACGGCGGCTGCAAAGGCGGGGTAGGCGACATCATCGCCGGGGCTTCGGCCCTTATCGCGGAGTACCACGGAACGGAGAAAGCTTCGCACATCCGCGACAAGATCGTCGAGATGATCCACATGGTCGAAACTCTTTACGGTGGCTCCATCGCATGCTCCTGCGAGGCCAAAGAGACCGCATGCGGCGCCTATTGCCCCGACCCGATGCTCGCAAACAGCGTCAAGCACAACGTCACCCGATTTGTCTACGAGATAGCGCGGCTGGCCCACGACATCGCCGGGGGCGCCATGGCCACTCTCCCATCCGAAAAAGACCTTGAAAACCCGGAGACCGCCGACTACATCACGAAATACTACAGCGCAGTTGCTGACGTACCCACGGAACACCGCCTGAGATTGCTCCGCCTCATTGAGAACATGACTTCCGCTACAGTGCTTCTTGAATCCATGCACGGCGCAGGTTCACCCCAGTCCCAAAGAGTCATGTTCGCCAGACAATCAAACCTGGACGAAAAGAAGGAACTGGCAAAGAGGCTTGCGGGCATTAACGACGAAGATGCGAAATAGAAAGAGTTTGTTTTGGCGATCAATGATCAGACTTCGGTGTTTGCATTTCTGCGCGGCGATTGCATTCCGGTCGCTCCTGCTGCTTCCTCCGGCCGCAACCAATTTTCTATCCTGCCGCAGCCTTCGGCCGCAACCGAGGATGAAGTCTGGGGCCCGCCTCAACCTTCGATGCTCCACCTGGGCATGCCAGCGTCCCGCTGGCAACGGGAGCGACCGTAGGTCGCTCAGCCGGCGAGACGCCGGCGTGCCCGGGCCTCCTTCGACTCCGCCACCTCACGAACAATAAACTCAGATGCTTCCCAGAGACCAGGTCATAAAAGTCATCAACCACGAGCAGCCGGACCGTATTCCAATGTTTGGCTGGGTCCGGGCGAATCTATCCGAACAGATCACGGAAGCCTTCGGATCTGTCGAGGCATTTGAAGACAAGTATGAATTTGATCTGTCACATATCTTCGGCGGACCGGGCACCTATTCAGGTGATACTCTCCAACAGCTCCGGCAGGATTTAGGGCGGGCCATCGAGCCGGGAGATCTGTTGGATGTACCCACGAACACCCCGGATGATAGCGACGCCTACCAGGGCGTCATCGACAAGATTCGCCATCACAAGGAAGAGAGAGGCCGATTTGTTTACATACAGACGCCCGGAATCTTCGAGGCTTTGAACGGCGTATTCGGGATCGAGAATCACCTGACTTACCTGGCGCTCTATGAAGACGATCTCCAGCAGGTCTATCAGCGGCAGGCCGAATGGAATCGGAGCTTCGCCATGAACTGCCTCGACCTGGGCATAGACATGATCCACGTGTCGGACGACTGGGGTGCACAGAACGCGTTGTTGTTCAGTCCGGACACATGGTGGAAACTGATCTACCCGAACCACAAGACCATCTGCGACGCGGTGAAAGAGCGCGGCGCTTACGTGAGTTTTCACAGCGACGGCAACATCCGCCAGGTCCTGGACGGGGTCGTCAAGCTCGGGTACGACGTGGTCCACCCCTACCAGGAATCGGCTGGAATGGACTTGCAGGAATACAAGGAAAAGTACCGAGACGATTTCGTCCTCATGGGTGGCCTCGACATCCAGACCACCATCGGATTCGGAAAGCTGGACTTCCTGAAATCAGAAATCGAGCGAGTCCTTAGCATGTTCCGAGACGGCGGTCTCATTTTCTGCACGTCCCATTTCGTGCAGAACCATTGCACCATCGAGGAACTGACTCTGGCGTTCGATACCACCTACGAGCTCTCGCGCAGCCTGTGCAGGAAGTGATGGAAACTCCCCGTTCTCCTGCCAGTAGGCCGAGACGAGGGCAATTTTACGGATTTGAATGACAATTTTCAGGGGCAAAGCCCCGGGCGTTTGCCTAGCCCAGCCCAGCGGGCTGGGCTTTCGGGCAGATCATCCTTAGGGGCAACGCCCCGGTCATTTGCCCCAAAGAATGGCCTCCTTATAAATGTCCGGGGCGTTGCCCCTTTTCA
>JASLXP010000506.1 GCA_030740295.1 Planctomycetota bacterium | reverse complement strand
TCGAAGGCATCGACTTCGAGGCCATCGACTTCCGTGAGCGGCAGGAGAACGCAATCGAGAGTCTCCGCGCTCATGCCAAGGCTGGACGCATCAACAAGTCCGACCTTCAACTCATCGTGGCCACCCGGGTCAATGGCCAGTCTCTGGCCGATTACTCCTGCGAGGAAGGTCTCTCTTATGAGACAGCAAAGAAGCGCCGACAGCGCGCCGAGGCGGAGATCCGTCGTTACGAGGTGAGCCTCAATTAGGCATCGCTGAAAAAAAGTGTGTCCCCGTACCAGGCCGTTTACCCCCCTTTGGACTATTGGAGGCAAAGCCAAAGGAGTCCCGATGACGAGCAAAAACCAAAATCAATCTGACGAAGGAAGTGCCCGTCATCAGCGGCCTGGCCGGAGAATGCAATGACTACAGACGATCCAGGTCAAGCGCCACTTCAGCGAGATGACGGAGAAGCAAACGGACGAACTCGTCATCGCCGTGGCCGACCTGGTCGTCACCTTCATTAAGAATAAAAGAGCCGGTGATGGCAGTTCCCGAAAGCGCCCCTCCGGTCAAACGTCCCTTTAACCCCCACAGGAGGAACAAAACGTGAATATCCCGGAAGTCTTCAAACGCTCCCGTTTTGGCAGCGAACTGATCGGCGACCTTTCCTTTCTCATTCGTGAGCCCGCAGACGTCTATCATTTCAAGGCCAACGAATATCTCTCCAGCCACCAGCTCGCCGACTTTCGCAGGTGCGCTGAACACTATCACAAGAAACAGACCGGCCTCATCCAGGACACTGACCGTCCTGCCTATTTCATTGGCCGTGCCACTCACACGCTGATTCTTGAAGGGCGTGAGCCTTACGAGCGGGAATACGCGGTCGGCGGCCCCATCAATCCCAAGACCGGCAAGCCCTACGGCAGCCGCACTTTGAAGTTCACCCAGTGGGCGGAAGCGCAGGGCCGTCCCGTCCTCAGCGAAGATCAGGCATCGCTCATCGAGGCCATGAACGTGTCCGTCCACGGCCACAAGAAGGCGTCCGACCTCATCAGCCGCGGCGTGGCCGAAGGCGTGATTCGCACGGACTACTGCGGCGTGCCGTCTCAGAGCCGCATCGACTGGATCAACCCCGGCAAGGGAATCGTCGATCTCAAGACCTGCGAAAACCTCGACTGGTTGCAGATGGATGCGAAGAGCTACGGCTACCTGCACCAGCTCGCCTTCTACCGAGCGATGGTGGCACTGGTTACAGACATCGTGCTGCCGGTCTACCTAATCGCCGTCGAGAAGCGTGAGCCAAACCGCTGCGGCGTCTGGCGCATGGGCGAAGACGTCCTCGCCATCGCCCAACGGGATAACGAGGAAGCCATCGAACGGCTGAAGCAGTGCCGTGTCCAGGACTACTGGCCATCAGGCTACGAAGAAATCCGCGTATTCGACTCGATTTAACGGCATGGACGGGCGGCGCAGGCATGGCCGAAAGGCCGTGGGGGATGCCAGTGTCCGCCCGTCCCTCTGCCAGCAAAGGAAAGTGAAATGACCACCATCAAAGAAATCCCAATCGACGACATCGAAGTCGGCGAGCGATACCGGCGAGACGTCGGCGACATCACCGACCTCGCTCGAAGCATCGACGAGATCGGACTGCTTCACCCCATCGTCATCCAGGACGGCATGGTGATCGTCGGCGAACGAAGGCTCGAAGCACATAGGGCCCTCGGCCGTCCCACCATCCCTGCCGTCGAAGTGGATGGATTCAGCGACCGACTTCCGTTGCTGAAAGCTGAGCGTGACGAAAACACCTGCCGCCAAAACTTCGCACCGAGCACGGCCGTCGAGATCGGTGAAGAGATCGAACGCCTCATCGAAGAGCCCGCGGCAAAGGAGCGCCAGCGGCAGAGCCCCGGCCGGGGTAAGGGAAAAGGTGGGGAAACTTTCCCTACCTTTTCCAGCGGCCGTGTTCGGGACAGGGTCGGTCAGGCCGTCGGCATGTCAGGCCGAACATACGAAAAGGCGAAGGCGGTCGTCGAAGCGGCCCGCGAGGCACCGGAGAAATTCAGCGATCTGAAAGACGAAATGGATCGCACTGGCCGCGTCGATAAAGCCTACCGAAGACTGCGACAGCAACAGGTGCAGGCAGAGAGGCAGTCTGTTCCACCCCTCCATTCTGAAGACGGCCCCTTCTCAGTCCTCTACGCCGACCCGCCCTGGCGATACCAGCACACGGAGAGCGAGTCCCGCGCTATCGAGAACCAGTATCCGACCATGTCGCTGGATGAGATCTGCAACCTGCCGATTCACGAGGTCTGCGCGGACGATGCCATTCTCTTCCTCTGGGCGACCAGTCCCAAACTCGAAGAGGCGATGAAAGTCCTTGAGGCTTGGGGCTTCATCTATCGGACCTGCGCGGTGTGGGACAAAGAGAAGATCGGGATGGGGTACTACTTCCGCCAGCAGCACGAACTGTTGCTCGTCGCGGCGAAAGGTCATCCACCAACTCCGGATCCTTCCGATCGGGTGTCCTCCGTTATCCGAACGCCCAGGCTGAAGCACAGCCAGAAGCCGGAAGTCGTCTACGAAATCATCGAGGCCATGTACCCGCACCTGCCGAAGCTCGAGCTTTTCGCCCGTTCGTTAAGAAACCAATGGAGTGCTTGGGGCAATGAAATCAGCAACTGAAATTCACGATTTCAAAGAGCGGATCGAGTTCTCGCTTGAAGGGAACAAGAACCTCGAAGCCATCTATCGCAGCGTCTGGCCCGAGCTCGTAAGGCTCGAACCGATCGAGGGTGACTGCGAGCTACAGCGCAAGGGAGTCGATGTCATCCTTCACCTGGAGTCCGGAAAGAAGATCTATATCGACGAGAAGAAGCG
>JASLXP010000505.1 GCA_030740295.1 Planctomycetota bacterium | reverse complement strand
CCACGTAGTCCGGCGAAAGCGTCGGAGTCTTCGGGCCAAGCGACACCGTATGCGTGGCCGCCTTCATAACCACAGCGATCGGCTTTCCGTTGAGGTCATCAACGCGAATGATGCCGACTTCGTTGTCCACTGGTCCGTCGGGATTCTCACCGATGACCACGCGGCCATCCTCGAGTCGCTCCCTTCTGTTGATGCCCAGGGGCGCCGAGCCTTTGGCGGCGCCAATCCTGGCCGGCTGAAGACGGCTGTCTGCCATCGCGGCCACCCCCACCAGCGATTCTTCCAACGTGTCAAGATAGCGCTGCTGCATCTGCGTCTGTTGGGGATTGTCCGCACGCCAGCCGGGCATCATCGGGCCGAGGTGGGTATGGCTGGTATTGAGAAGGACGTGACTGGCGGGGATGCCGAGCTTCTCCCCGATTCGCTCACGCATTCGATCCGCGTGCGGGTTCTGAATGAACAGCACGTCGCAGGCGACCAGGGCCGCCTTAGTTCTGCCATCACTCAACACGAGCGCGGTAGCCATCAACTCCCGCTCGACGGATTCGGCAACACATTCCTGAAACACGTACCCCATCATCTGGATACCAACGGGCGGAGTAATGACGGCCCGACCCGCGCCCGCGTGGAGAGTTCTCGGTGGTTCTGTTTGGGTAGACATGGCGGTGGCTGGATGTTGGATGATTGGCAGATTGGAATCTATCAGTTGCTGGAATCATCGGTACGGTAAACCTCAACAACCATCACTGATAGCGGCGCTATTTCGATCGACTCATGCCGGGGCAGACCAATACCTTTGTGCCAGTCTTCCTTTCCGCCGTCCGTGTACCTGACGATATCAAATCGTTCCGCATCCATTCCGTAAGCCGACAGCACCACCTCGAAACTCACACTGTCTTCAGAGATGTTGGCGAAGATGTAGCCGATGGCGCCGTCCCGGCCGCGGAAGACGGCGTGCTGGACTGATCGATCCTGCACCTCGTGTCGCTGCTTTGGGTCCATGCGATGGTCCATCGGGTCGTCGCTGTAGAGGAATTTACAGTATTGGGCAGTGATGGTGGGCACCTCAATTTCCGGGGGCCGGAGCATTTCGCCGAACATCAAGTAGGGCCAGCATTCGTTGGCCGTTGCTCGGACGACCTTCTTGTAGAAGCCGATGGTAGTCGGGTTGTGATCTGCCGGTTCCGGGAAGTAGCGGCCGCCCGTGGGGATGACTCCCTGTGCCAGTGCTTTGCCCAGGCATCGCGTCCAGTAGAGCACTTCCGGACGGTTGCACTCGGGGTACGCGGCGCAGTAGGAACCGATGTACTCGTTGTAGACGTAGTTGAACAGCGGGATGGTCTCACCGCCCATGGGACAGCCACGACCGTAATGGCCGAAGTATTCCATGTTGCCGGCGCGGTGGTCATACAGGTCAAGCCAGGGGATGAAATTCTCAGAGATGCCTTCGGTGGCAATGACGGTGTCGGGAGATTTCGCCTTCGCCTGTTTCCGGGTGTGGGCGAGAGTGTCACTCCACGCTTCCGACCACCACGGACCAAAACCGGGCACGTGACCGTGTGAGGCGTCGTAGCAGGTCTCGGCGGCGCCGCAGGGAAAGTTGTCGATCTGAACGACCGTGCAGCCGAGGTCGAGACACTCCAGGACAATCGAGGTGGTCAGTTCCCTGGCGTAGTCTGAGGAGGGGCAGAGCCGCGTCGATTCCCAGCCGGGATACCAGCGTCCGACCGGAATGTCTCCGTCCAGTTGCTTAATGGCATGTGGGCGCCCTTCTTCCTCGAATCGGGACCAACTGTCGAACGGCGGGTCGTAGTTGATCTTCAGATACCAGCATCCTCCGGTGATGTACACGAAGCCATGATTGCCGGCCTCCCGAAGCCTGGCCATGGCCTGCATGAATTTTTCGCGGCCTTCCCTTGGCGGAAAGAAGCCCTTTGGCCCCGTCCATGCGCCGCCGCCTTCCCAGTTGAACAGGAGCCCTACCAAAGGGACGCCGGCCTCGTCGGACAACTCGTTGACGACACCGGCGATCTGCTCGACCGCATGATTCAGGTCGAGCTTGGGAATGTGATAGTTGGACATCTGGAATACGCCGCCGATGCCCTTGCGAATCCATTCGGCGATGTCTCTGTCCCAGAGCTTCTTTTCGCACCACCATTGCTTCGTCGCCCAGCTTTTGTAGATGTCTGCCGCGTCATGCCAGTCGCCATGAAAGACGCCGACGATGGTGTCGTAGCTGATGGCCCTGTCTTCACCCGGCATCTCTCCCGGAAAGTGCGACATGGAAAGGACGGGAATCTGTCCCCATTCAGCGAAAGGCCCCATCTGAAGTTCCTTGACGTTTTGACCGGAGTCGTGGGCTGCGAAGTAAAGACCGGCGGCGTTGTTGTAGAAGGCACAGATCTGCATCGGAATGGCGCCGGGGTAGCGACCGCCCACACGGCCAACACCCACGTCGGCGGCTTCCGGGCCGGGGCCGCTGCACAATGGCAATCCGTCCCGGACGGGAAAAGGATTCGTAAACAGATAGCCCTCCCCCTGGATGGGCACGGCCAACGCCTCCCCCGGCGCCGGGTCGCCCATCTTCACCAGCCCGGAGATGATTGGACAGGTCAGTTGATACAGAGCGACGGACTCATCCAGTCCGGTCACCTCCATACGCCACACGCTCAGTGGCGAATCGCTCCGCACCGTGACTCTGACCGTTACCTCCAGCTCGGCTCTGTCGAATCCCGATGAAATCAGCGAGACGGTGACCGCATCATCTTCCTCCTCCTGACTCCATCTGAATTCACCGGCCTCACTGCTCTCGATCCATTCGATTTCATTGTCTTCCCGGCGCCGCAAGGCCAGTCGCCAAAGCAGCTTCCGAGCATCACCGTCACGCAGCAGTTGGGTTCCCGTCTGCTTGTCGAAGATGGAAGCCAAAGCCCCGAACGACTCTCGGCAGAAGCCAAGTTCCAGCCGGTCGTTGCCCAGACGAATGCAGTCGGTCGATTCCTCTATGAAGGACACTGTTCCCCTATTCCTTTTTAACATGCGAAAGAGATGCGGGATCGTCTGCGTCTGAATGGCTATTGGCGAAGTCCATTTCGCGGTCACTTCACCGACACTTCCAGCCCTTCACCGTCCAGCACGACATTCACACTGGCGCGGAAGTTGGATGGATCGCGGACGAAAGCCAGGTAGTGCTTCATACGTTCTGCCAAGTTCTCGCTGTTGTGAGCAAGTACGAGTGCGCCGAGTGGCATACTGTCGTAACCCGCCTGGAGGATGTCGAGGTAGATGCCCTTGCCTTTATTGCCGCCGCCGTCAGCATCCAGATAGAGGAGATGAATCGGGTCATTGAAATCTGCGACGATTTCGATGGCGTCCGCGGCCATGATGCGGGCAACACCGGTCGGGTCGATGAGCCTGACGTTGCGCTCTGCTCGCGCCGCTTCTTCCGGCCTGATCTCGACCCCGATGAGTTGATCTGCAGCGTAACAGGCGCCAGGCCCGACCGCGGCGCCGGCGTTCGAGATGAAGGTATTCCCGCAGAAGATGCCCGCGGCGATCATGTTACGGGGCCGGGCGATGGCGTTGATGGCGTAGATGAGCCGCTGCATCCGGGGTGTGATGGCCGTCCATGGGATTTCAAACAGTTTTGCCACGGCCTGTCTGAAGGCGAGCATCTTCTCACCGTCGTATTCAGTGTGCTCCAGAATTCCCGCTTCATTGAGAACCGACAGAGCCTGGCCCACGACCTCGATCTCCCGCTCGTTGGGCTCCAATGCCAGGTGCGGGTCGTCGTACTTCATACGATATTCGTTCCAGTCGTCGCTTCGATATTCAGTCGGCATTGTGGAATCCATCAGGAAACGTGAGGCCCGCGCCGGCATTCCGCGCTACGCTGGATTTTGATTTGCAAAGATGCGGCCAATGCCCGCTGGGGGGCGTGGCTGCGCATAACGTTCACGATCAACCTTGCTGGATGTGCAGTATTTGCCACGGCCTGCCCATTGTGTGAGGCTGCCTGGTCCTCTTGCCTGGGGAGACGAAACATGATCTGGGAACTTAGCCGACCTGAACCGGCGCTGCCGAACTCATATTTCTGGACCTGGGACCACAGCACGAATTGGATGTGGGACGACCCCGGCATGCTTAACTTCGGATGCGACAATCGCTACCTGAAGCGGCCGGAGACGTTCGTCGAGGATTACCGGAGGCTGACCGATTTCTCAGCAGGGCTTGGGGTCAAGGGGATCCTGATCTGGGGATTTCTCCGCGACTCGCACGGCGGGATCGATGCCTCGAAGCAGGTCGCCGACTATGCGGCATCGAAAGGTATCGCCATCAAGCCCGGCATCGGGACCACCTGGTATGGTGGGATTTACTATGAGGGAGACCATCCTTACAACATCGAGACTTTCGTTCAGCAGCATCCGGACGCGCGCATGGTGAATGAAACGGGCGAGGCCCAGGACCGCGGCGCCTGCCCGACTCATCCCCGCTACGTGGAATGGCTGCAGGATGGCATGGGCTGGCTCTTCGATGAATTCTCCATCGGCGGGGCGAATCTGGAGAACGGAGATTTTCTGGTCTGCCACGAGCCCCGCTGCAAAGCACATAAAGAGAACTGGTCGCCGGACGATCCGGACTTCTTCAGGCTGCAGGCCCTGAGCTACGAGCCCGCGCTGAAGTGCATCGAGGAACGGCTGCCGGATAACCTCGTGACCTGGGCCACCTACACCGGATTCGTTCCGGGCAAGCCGTCCGAAGGGAGTGGGCTCGGGCCATACATGCAATGCGAGCGCCCGGCGATGATCGATCGTTTGCCTCCCCAGGGGATCGGGCAATGGACACTCTCCGGCATGGTCCTCCAGAAGCCACTCCCGCTGACGTCCTATTTGGACGACGGCGCTCCCGATGGCGCATTTCACAATCCGAGATGGCCAAAAGACCTCGCACCACCATCGCCAAGGAGCGTTGGCTTCGTTCATCAGGGCAGCCAGTGGAGTCACGTGCCACGCTACGAACAGATCGTCAGCACCATCAAAGAGGCATGCCTGCGCGCTTACAGGTCCGGGCTGGAAGGCGTGAGTATTCACGGAGAAGTCTCCTCCCGGCACATCCCCTGGGCGTTAAACTACCTGGCCTTTTCGCACTTCATCCACTGGCCTGAAGATACGCTCCTCGAGTTTGGCCGAAAGACCTTGGCACAGGTGCTGGGCGGGGCGGATGAAGGAGAGGCCTTCGTCGAGCTTCTGGCCCATTGGGATGCCGGATCGCTCACCGACCAGCAAAAGAAAGATGCAGCAGACCGTGCCGCGGACCTCCGGCGAAAGGTAGCGTCCGGTGAGGGCCTGGAGCGTTTCCGTTTCTGGGACTGGCTGAACCGAATGGCACAGTCTGCGCAGGAGCGTCATACGGTGAGCGACTTCTGAGTGGATATCAAGTTGCCTCAGACAACCGTGATTCACTGACTTTCAAAAGGAATTCTGACTGATGTACAAAAGCGCCATTCTCGGCTGCCGAGGCCGTGGTAGACGCCACGCGGATGCTTACAGGACCGTGGAGAAGGGAAGACTGGCCGCCGCTTGCGATATGGACGAAAGCCTGCTCGATCCATTTGCTGCCGACTACGAGCTTTCGCAAAAGTACACCGACGCGCACGAAATGCTCGACAGAGAGAAGCCAGACCTGCTTCACATCGTTACGAAGCCGAATCTGCGCGTGCCGTTGCTCACGATTGCGCACGAGCACAAAGTGCCTGGTGTCATTGTCGAGAAGCCGCTTGCTCTGGACAATGAAGACTTCAGTGCCATCTCCGCCCTCGGCAAGGTCACTTCGACAAAGATATGTGTGAATCACCAGCTCAGGTATCACCCGAAGCTGCTCGAGCTTCTCGACGATGTCCGTGACGGCAAGATCGGTGATGTTCAGTTCATCGACGCCAGCTCGCGTCTGAATTTGGCGGGGCAGGGCACGCACATTCTGAACCTGGTGTTGGCTTTCAACGGCGGCGAACGGCCGGACCTTGTCTTTGGTAACGTCAGTGGAAAGGGCGAGCTCGAAAGTCACCACCCGGCCCCGGAGATGGCCGTTGCGCAGATCAACTTCCCGAACCGCGTCCGATGTCTGATGGCGAACGGAAACAACGCGGTTGCGGCCGATGACGAAGAAGCAAAGCACATGCACAAGAGGATCGCCGTCTATGGCACGCACGGATTCGTCCACTGGAAGATGAACGCGTGGGAACGTTCGACAACGGAGACGGATATCGAAAAGGGCGAGAAATCTTACGGAGAAGAAGACGACTTGGGTCAAGCCGCCATGACCGATGCAATGTTTGACTGGCTTGAAGACGACGGCAGACCGCACGCAAACCGCCTCGAAACGTCGCTGGCCGAAACGAACACCGTGCTGGGCCTCTATTCCAGTGCCATCCATGGGAAGCCGGTCGAGCTCCCCTACTCATCGGATGAGCATCTGCTGGAGGGTCTCAGGACTAAACCCGAATAATGCAGGAGCCAAAAATGAACCGAAAAATCAGGATAGGTATCTGCGGCGGCGGCGGCATCCTCAGCGCACACGCGCCCGCCTACAAAAAACTCGCAGAGAAGTGCGAGGTGGTCGCTGTTGCAGAGCCAATCAGAGACCGGCAGCCGCGAGTTCGCGATCTGCTGGGTCCTGAGGTGAAGGTCCTGGATGATTACACCGATGTGATCGCGATGGATGACATCGACGCGGTGGACATCATTCTGCCCCACAACCTGCACATGCCGGCCGCGGTGGCCGCCGCTGAAACGGGGAAGCACGTGCTCACGGAAAAAGTGATGGCCCGCAACATTCACGAGTGTGACGCGATGATCGATGCCTGCGAGCGCGCCGGCGTCACGCTGACCGTCTCCCACGACCGCCGCTACCACGGCGAATGGTCCGCACTCAAAGAGGTGGTGGATTCCGGCGTGCTCGGCGAGATTTTCTACTGGAAGCTCGACCACAACCAGAATGTCGTTTTCCCGGAAGGAAGCTGGGTGCGAACCCGTGACGGCATCGGCGGGGGAGCGATCATGAGCTGCCTGACACACCAGATAGATTCCCTCCGCTGGTACGGCGGCGAAGTCGAAAGTGTTTCCTGCATGACGAAGGTCTTGCCCGAACGAATGGAAGGCGAAGCGCTCGGTGTTGTTGTGGCCAGGATGGCCTCCGGTGCTCTCGCTCAGCTTTCCATCAACTGGTGGACCCGATCCAACAACGCTGCAAACGGCCTGTGGTACGAAATGGTGCAAGTGTGCGGCACAAAAGGCGAAGCATATTACACGTCTGGAAAGGGCACGTTCCTCCTCGTTCACGAGGAATCGGAGATCGGCCGAGAGTTCACGTACGAGGGAACTCCCTCAACGGACGGTTTTACAGAAGTGAAGGCCAGTGAAGTCAAAGGCCACGAGTGCTGCCTGTCCGAATGGGTAAAGATGCTGCGCGGCGAAGAATCGAACGTGATGACCAGCGGCGGTGAAGTCAGGGGTACCGTCGAGGTGGCTGAAGCGGCCTACATTGCAGCAGAGACCGGAAGAACCGTGACCTTGCCCATCGAGCCGACGCCATGGAAAAGCTCTTCATGACTCAAGACATGCAGCGCGAGCCGTGATTCTTTCTCACCGTCTTAATCCTCTGCTCGGATTTCTGATTCTCGACGCTGGCGCAAGAGATTAAGACGATGAGAAAGGACCAACCGTTACGGAATCGGCACGCAAGACTGCAAACACTTTCTGGGATACCCCTGCCATGAAAATCGGTATTGATACCTTCACCCTTCGTGAGCTGAAGCTCGATCCTTTCGAGACGCTGGACTTCGTACGGGAACGCCATCTTGAAGGAGTCCAGTTCGGGGGACTGAGATCGTTGAGCCGGACCCTCGACAGTGGCGAACTTGAAGAAGTCCGGGCCCGGGCCGATGAGCTCGGCCTCTACTCTCACGTTTCCATTCCGACCTGTAATCCACACCTGGTAAAGGGGCCGTTAGAGGACCACTTCGATGACCTGTCCAGGCACATCGAATCGGCCGCGGCCTGCGGCTGGCATGAGTTACATACGGCCTTGGGAGGCGGGCCGGAACGCTACGAGCATCCGGTCCCCTGGACCCAGCATCTCCAGGACTCCGCCGATGTGATTCGCAGGCTGGGGCCCATTCTGCGCGAGCACGGAAGCCGCATCGACGTAGAAACTCACGGCGATGTGACCACCTTCGAGCTTGTCCGGCTCATCGAGGATGTCGGCGAGGCCATCGCCGGTATCTGTCTGGACACTGCAAATCTTCTCTGCCAGGCGGAAGACCCGGTTCCTGCCGTTCGTCGCGCGGCACCTTATACGCACTTGACGCACATCAAAGACGCGATCATTTACTTTAAGGATTTCGGGTATCAGCGGCAGGGCAAGACTCCCGGCCAGGGCGTGCTCGAATGGGAGAGTATCCTTACCTCCCTGGCCGAGTATTCCCCAGACCTGACCCTTTCTATTGAAGACCACAAGTGGCTGTTCGATTTCCAGATCTTCGACGAACGATGGCTCTCCCTGCACCCGGACCTGACCCGCGAGGAACTGATGAAAGTCGTACAGATTGCCTGGGAGTGCCAGAAGAAAATCAGCTCAGGGGAGTGGCCCGATCCGCAGCAATACGAGGACATTCCATACCTCGACCAGATGGATGAACGGCTCAATTTCGGCCGTGACTTCCTGGCATCACTTCTCGATCGGTTGGATCTGAGATGACACCCAACGATCGATTCCAGGCATGCATGCGTTTCGAGGCAATGGACCGGCAGCCGCTGTGGGAATGGGGGCCGTGGCCATCGACGCTGCGTCGCTGGCAGCAGGAATTCCTTGGCGAAGGCGTCCATCCGCCTCAGTTTTCTGAATGCGACGCAAAGCTGACGGCCGGCGTCTATCTCTGGATGCTGCCGCGTTTCGAGCATCGCACACTCGAAGAAGACGACCGGACCTTGACCGAGCAGACCGACCGGGGAGTGGTCCGACGCATCTTCAAAAGCCCGGACGCGATGTCCATGCCCCACTACATCGAGTATCCGGTGAAGACCGCTCGAGACTGGGAAAAGCTGAAGGAGCGTTTCGATCCGGACCACCCGGAACGTTTTCCATCCGACTGGGAAGATCGCTGTAAACGTTGGTGGGCGGTGAAACCGGTGATCCTGTTCCAGGGGCCGCGGTCACCGAGTCTTTTCGGGTTCGTCCGCGAACTGATGGGGCCGGAGCGTGCCTTTTACGCTCTTCATGATGAGCCCGATCTTGTGCACGACATGATGGAGACGATTACCGTGCTCGTGGAGACTCTCCTCCCTCGAACGCTGCGAGACGCTCCTGTCACTACCGTCTATTTCTGGGAGGACATGTGTTACCGGGGCGGTTCCCTGATTTCGCCGGCAATGTTTCGGGAGTTCATGGCGCCGCGCTATCGCCGCATGACGCTCGTCGCACGTAGCGTGGGCATCGAAGCCATCTTCGTCGACAGCGACGGCAACATTGAAGAATTGATCCCGCTCTGGCTCGAAGCGGGCATCAACGGCATGTATCCCCTCGAAGTCGCGGCCGGCATGGACGCGGTCAAATTGCGCCAGCAATTTGGTGAAGAACTCCTGATGACGGGCAACATCGACAAGCGCGTCCTGGCCCGGGACAAGGCTGCAATCGACCGGGAGCTCGAAGCAAAGATGCCTTTGGCCGGCCAGGGCGGATTCATCCCTCACTTGGACCACTCCATCCCACACGACGTGCCCTACGAAAACTTCGCCTACTACTGGGAACGCAAAAAGGAATTGCTGGGTATCAATTCATGACGAAACCCGAGCAAATCCTCAAAGCGGTACTGCGAGTCACTGGCGTGGTAACTGGGCTGGCCATTTTTGCTGTGTTTCTGCCACGGGCCTGGATGGCCGCCATTCACCAGTGGTTGGGGCTAGGCCCTTACCCGGAAGGCGTCATCGTCGATTATCTCGCCCGGTCCCTGTCGGCCTTCTACGCCATACTCGGTGGGCTCCTCTGGGTCGTTGCGAGAGACGTCCAACGCTATGCCGCAATCATCACATACCTGGCCTGGTCGGGTCTCGTGCTGGGCGTGGTCCTGCTTGTTGTGGACTTGTCCCTTCCCATGCCGCTCTCCTGGATCCTGAGCGAGGCGCCGATCATCTTCGCCGTGTGCATCGCTATTCTCGTCCTGCAGACAAGGGACTGATTTGGCTGGGGACAATAAGCCAAACACATACAGTGCGGGCCACTACGAGCAAATCCCCTGGCACCCTTTGGCAGCCCATGCTTCGAGATGTATGATTCCTCGCCCCCTTTTCGAGCGGCATGTCTCATGACGATGGTGAGATTGCCTGCCAGTCTCCAACGCAGAACTGGATCTGATAGCGCATGCCAGCAGGACGCTGTGTCGCAACCGCCTGAAGGCGATCAGAACGGTTCATAAGGAACCTCAGGTGCCGATAAAGAGACTCCTTACCAGATTCCAGAAGATAGTTCCTGTTGTGGATGGAGCAGAGGTCGATCTCACAGACTGTGAGATCACTGAGCCACTCTACTATGGCAGTACCAGAGCGGTCTCGAAAGGTATCGTTAAGAGCACAGGCAAAACACTTGCTCTCAAACATCTCTCACCCAGGGCAGGCAGGAGTGCGGAAGTGCGCAAGAACTGTCTCAGCAGTCTCAAACGTGAAGAGACTTTTGGCCAGATTATGGATCACCCGAACGTCGTTCGAATCTACGGGATGGCCGATCATGAGGATGAGTCTTTTCTCTTGATGGAGTTCCTCGGGGACGGCAGTCTCTCCGACGTCATCCGCAATCGCGACGATTACTCGTATCGTCAGCTCATTGACATCTGCTACCAGGTCACCAAGGGCCTGAACTACCTGCATCGGCAGAAGATCATTCATCGTGACCTCAAGCCGAGCAACGTCCTTTTTGATGGCTCTCGCCCGGTTATTACTGATTTTGGGTTTTCCTACACGGAAGAGATCAGGGGCCTGCGCAAAGTTCCTCCAAGGTCGGGAACGCCGAAATACATGTCCCCCGAACAGACCCGCGGCTGGGAACCGACCCCTGCGTCGGACATTTTTTCTTTTGGCATCATCATGTATGAGCTCTTCTCCGGTGAGATGAGGATCAGCGCGCAGGATGCCAGCAACCGCGCCGAAAAAGTCATCACCAGCCATTTTCGCCAACTTAACGAACTCAATCCCAGGGTTCCGGATGATCTCAGCACTGTGGTCATGCAATGCCTCCACAACAGCCGGCGCTCCCGCATCGGGCATGGCCTGGAACTGATGCGTTCACTCGAGCCACTGCTTGAACGCGATTTCAAGCAGATCTGAACCCGGTTTTCCATTAAAGTCTTGCCCCTCCGCCCGGCGCGGAGCAGGCGTAGCCACGCTCTGTTGCGTCATCCTTCCAACCTCAAAGGCAGGATGCCCGAAAAGTAAACGAGCTTCGGTTTCGCTCAGGCCAGGTCCGTACACTTTCTGAGATTCGCGCCGCCATATGCTCCGCACCCTTTGGGTTTCGCTTCTCATATCTTGCTCCGCTGCCGAATCTGAAACGCCGGCGCAGAAGCGGTCACTACTCATCCTGCCTGACATAAATACTGACCCGAACGAAGGCGAGACGTTCGGCATTCTACCCGTCTGGATGATGAAGAATGTGAAGGGCGAGGTCCGCCGCATCTACGCACCTTCGCTCAATTACAATAAGGAAGCTGGCGTCACGGGCACATTCCGCCTTTTCGATTACCCCGCGGATGAGGCAGAGATGGAGCTTATCGCCTCGATGAGCCAGGAGAACAACATGCGGTTTGTCTTCGATTACGTGGATCGCGGATATGCCGGTAGCCGTTACCTGATCGGCGGACGCATCGAGTACTCTCAGGACGGCTTTGCCCGCTTTTACGGTATCGGCCCGGATACCAGGGAAAGCGCGGAATCAAACTTCTCCCGAGATCAGCTCAGAATGGAGGCGACCATCGGCGCCTATCTCTTCTCGAAATTCAGAATCGATTTTTCTGAAAAGTTTCGACTGATGGACGTGGAACGGGGACTCCTGAACGACCTGCCGGATACTCGCCAAACATTCAGCAATGTATCTGGCACAAACGGGGCCCAGGTATGGACACATGAGGCAGCGTTGACTTTTGATGGACGGGACAACGGAAATATCCCTTCGGAAGGCATCCTTGCGAAACTGTCGGGCACGTTTGCGATCGACGAACTTTTCGGCCAGGTGGATTACGAAAAGGTGGCCCTGGATTTCCGTCTCTTTCACTCCTGGGGCTCGCCGGACCGAGTGACCGCTGTGCGCCTGAACACTGAGGCTGTGGCTGGAGATAATATCCCCTTTTTCGAGCTCCCCGCCCTCGGCGGCTCTGAAACACTTCGCGCATACGGTGCTGACCGCATCACCGATCGAGTCCGAGTGCTGTTCAATCTCGAACAGCGGTTCATCGTCCACAGACGCCACGTCTTCGGCCTGGATGCTGAGTTCGAAGTCTCACCGTTTATAGACGTTGGAATCGTAGCCGCAGATTACGGCCGTCTCCAGATAGACGACATCAAACCAGTCATCGGGCTGGGCCTGCGCGGCCTCACCCGCCCGGATGTGGTGGGCGCCATGGACATCGGCATCGGTGAAGAAGGCGTGCAGGTCTTTCTCGGTCTGGGGTATGTGTTCTGAGGAGGTGATTGGTGTAATGGTGAACGGTGAATCGTGAATGGTGAATGGTGGAGTTTTGGAGTGCTGGGTTTTGGAGTGGTGCCACCTCTCGGCACCTTACGTATTACGCATTCACCTCCTCAACCATTCACCATTCACTATTCACCATTCACCTCCTCCCCTCTCCCCCTCCTCCCTTGAACGCCCAAGTCCTTGCAGCTAGACTCCCCACCTGACGCGACATCCAAACAGAAAGGCTACGCATTGATGAAATTCAGGGTCCGAATGCCTGTTCAGGGCGGGCGGCTTTTGTTCTTATTTGGTTTTCTACTGTCGGGGTTATGCCTTGCAGAGGAGACTTATTTCGACAAGGAATTCGCCCGCGCACGTCGTGAGCTGATCGACCTTCAGGCGCAGCCTCGGAGCGTGGTTCTTGCCTACGAATGCTTTCATCTCCGCAGTCGGCTGAGCCGGCCGGACGCGCTCGTTGAGCTGCACGAGCTCATACTGAAATCCGAGAAGGCACACCCGGTTCTCAAGGGACATGTGGAATGGTTTCAGGCCAACCTGGAGAGGGACAGCCATCAGAGGAAGGCCGTCAAGGCAAGACTCAAGCGGCTGGGATTCATCAAGGACTGGTGGGTGATCGGGCCGTTTGATAATGAAGGTAAAGGCGGCTTCGAGCGACCTTATCCGCCTGAAAAAGAGATCGAGCTGAAAAGCACATACAAGGGCCGCGAGCGTGATGTTCGGTGGCGGCCGTTTCCGCCGATTAACGGTTTCGGTTACCAGAATCTGGCCACTGTCTTCCGGCCCAACCTTCAGGTCTGCGCGTTCGCATTGGCCGGCGTGCAGAGCGATAAAGACCAGCCAGTCGCCATTCGGATTGGTTCGGATGATGCGATTAAGGTCTGGCTCAACGGCCATCAGGTTCTTTCCAATTCGGCCTATCGCCCGCCCGGTTTCGATCAGGATGTCATCGGCGCCAATCTTCAGAAGGGGTTCAATTACATCCTGGTCAAAGTCTGCCAGAAAGACGGCAACTGGGGCTTTCGTCTGCGGCTGACCAAGCCGGATGGCAGCCCAGTCTCCGGCTTCAAAATCATCAGTGCGGAACAATTGAAAGAGCAGAAATTCGAACGAAGTGAGGGTGCCGGCGAAGCTCCCGATGTGGCGTCCGCGACGAAGGCCATGACCGCGCATGCTGAAAACAATCCCAAGGATTTCCGTGCGCAGCGGCTTTTGGGCTACCTCCTGCAGGTGAAGCAATCCCGTGACACTTCCGAGCTGGCGCACCACGCCGCCTATCAGAAAGCCCTTGCGCTGAAGCCCGATGATGTGAAGACGCTTCTGCTGATGGCCGAGACTTCCCTGGACCACAATAAACGGCGCAGCTATTTCGAAAAAGCTCTGAAGGCCGATCCGAATTCCGCCCATGCCCTTTACGGGCTATCGAGCTATTACCGGCAGCGAAGGAATGCGGAAGAACGCATTCGTCTGTTAAAGAAGGCGCTTAAGGTCGACCCGAGCTACTACCCGGCCGAGCTCGTCCTCGCTTACGATTACGCCTATATGCCGCTGCGGGGCCTGGCCTGGCAGATGCTCAAACCGCTGAAGGAACGCTTTCCCGAAGTGGCGTGGGTGGATTACCAGATCGCCGTGATCGCGCAGACCCTCGGATACAAAGAAGAATCCGCACAGGCATACGCGCGTTTCATCGAAAAGAACTGGACGAGTAACACCGTTCGTAATTACCTCATTCGCTATCACCTTGGAAAACAGGATCTGCGTCAGAGCCTCCACCTTTACAGGGAGATGCTCGAGGTCGATCCAGGGCGCCTGGATGTTGTGCGCACGCGCTCACTGCTGCTTGCGAATAACGGCAAGCTCAAGCAGGCCATGGCCGATCTGCGCGAATCCCTGGAGATCTGTCCCGAAGATTACCGCACGCTGCAATTGCTCGGCGATTTGCTGAAACGGGCAGATGACATCGATGCCGCGCTATCTTCATGGAAGAGGTCGCTGGAGATCCATCCCCAGAATCCGAATTTGCGCGAGTACCTCGAGTATTACGCGACCGACGACCCTTACGAGCTTCCTTACCTCGAAGATGCTGACAACCTTGCTCGCGAGGACCTGCAGAAGTCCCTCTATCGTGACGAAGACAACGCGGTGGAACTGGCACACGTCGTGGTGATCAAGGTCCATCCGAACGGTGCGACCAGCAAGTTCACCCAGAAAGTCACACGCATCCTCACCGAGCGCGGTGCTCGGACCCAGCGTTACCCCCGGGTCTATTACACCGCGAGCAAAGAGATGGCTCGTATTGAGTCCTACCGTGTGATTCGAAAGGACGGGCGCGAGTTCACCTCCGGCGATATCTCCGAACGCCGGGTGGTGCAGGGCGAACAGAACACTTTTTACGATTACCGGGCCAAGACCGTTCGGCTGCCCACTCTGGAGATCGGCGATACCATCGAGCTGCGTTACCGGGTCAGTGATGTGGCTCGCCGGAATTATTTCGGCGAGCACTTTGGCCGCGTCGAGCTCTTCCGCAGCCGGCACCCGGTCCGCCTCAAACGGCTCGTCGTGATTGCTCCGGCCTCGAAGAAGCTCTATTACCATCAGGAAGGCGTCGCCCCCGCGGAAGTGGCCTCCGGCTCGGACTGGAACACTTACATCTGGACCGCACGCAATACAGCGGGCATCCCCCGCGAGCCGATGACGCCGCCGCTGTCATCAATCGTGCCCTACGTGCACGTCTCTTCTTTTCAGAATTGGAACGAGGTGGCAAAGTATTATGAGAACATGATTCGCGATCAGTTTCAGTTGGATTCAACCGTCCGTGCCGCGGTGGCCGAGATCACTAAGGACAAAAAAGATGAGCGTGAAAAAATCAACGCGCTCTATCACTACCTTTCCAAGAAGACCCGTTACGTGGGACTGGAATTCGGCATCCACGGTTACCTGCCCTATCCGGCCTATCAGGTCTTTTCACGGAAATACGGGGACTGCAAAGACAAGGCGACGCTCCTCGCCAGCATGCTCCGTGAGGTCGGCATCAAATCGGAAGTGGTCCTCGTCCGCACGAGACTGCGGGGTGGCCTGCACGCCGAGCCCGCGTCCCTGGCCGCGTTCGATCACGCGATCTGTTATGTGCCCGGCCACGACCTCTGGCTCGATTGCACGACCGAATTCAACGGCACGACCGAGATCCCTGCCATGGATCGCGGCGCGCTTTGTTTGCGGGTCTCACCGGAGGCGACCAAGGGCCTGGAACGTCCACCGCTTTCCAAGCCGGAGGAAAACAACCTTCATTACGAGCTGCGCTGCAAGCTCACCGCCAAAGGTGAACTGTCCGGCGCCGGGCAGTTGAAGGTCACCGGTACTCACTGCCCGGCCTATCGCAACGCTTACAAACGGGGGGCTCGCCAGCGGATCGTCTTCGAGGGCAACTTCCGCCGTTACCACCCCAGCACCCGAGTGACCAAGGCAAAGTTCACCGGACTTGACGACCTCGAAAGCCCGGTAAAATCTGAATTCACCTTCAACATTCCGCGCTTCGGACGCGTGCAGCAGGGCCAGCTCCTGCTGGCCCCGACCCTCCTGCACGAGGCCCTGATGCAACGATACGCCACGCTGAACAAACGCAAACTCCCGTTGGAGCTCCTCTACTCATTTTCAAAGGACATGAATATCGAGATCGTGCTGCCCGAAAACGCCAAGGTCCTGCACATCCCTGGCAAACTCGATCTGAAGACGGATTACGGACACTTCAAATTCGAAGCATCAGCAGACAAGAAGCTCTTGAAGATAAATCAATCGATCACATTGATCGGACAACTGATTCAGCCGGACGCCTATCCCGCTTTTCGTGAGTTCTGCCAGACCATCGATGAAAAGCTGCGGGAGCTGATTCGTCTGAAGGTGGGGGAGTGATTCAGGATTCAGGCGGATGGTCAACGCTTGGAAACGGCTGTTTGGCGCTATCATTCTCATTCAAATGAAGATCCGCCTCAGGTGCAGGCTCTGGCCTGCATTGGCAATGTAGGATCCGCGTCCAAGGCAATGTGGCGGAGCCTTGCACGCTGAAGCTCAAAACTCCAAATCAATGCGGAGGTCGTTGCGGGCCCGGACCTCCAGCCCGTCGAGCTCGAGCGTCTTGTAGCCTTTGGCGGTTACCCGGAGCTTGTATTCGCCGGGCTTCAGCCACTCCAGCTCAAATGCCTTTCCTGCCGGCTTTACCGCGAAAGACTTGACGACCTCGCCACCCGCTCCGAGGGCCTCGACCTCGCAGCCGGGCGACTGCCTGATCTTGCCCACAATGCGGCCCTTCTCCTTCCAGGCCTTGTGATTCTTCGGAGACAGGATCGGTTTCCCTGATTCGATCTTCTTTCCCGCGCCTTCAGCCAGGGCCATGTTATCGAGCATGGCGAATCCGCCCGTCAGTACGATTGCCAACCCGACGCCGGCAAACTCGATTCTCAGGTCTCGTCTTAAACGACTCATAGCTCTCCTCCTTCAAAAGTGACAATGAGACAAGCGATCCCGGTCGCCCATTATTAGAATCGTCGGATGCCTGATGCTGATTCGAACATCCGACGCCCGATATCTCAGGCAAGCACTTCGGCCACCGTGCAAAGGATGCTCCTCCGGCCTCTGATGGCCGAGTTATCCACGCAGCTTTCGACAGTGCGACGAGCGTCCCCGGAAACGGTTTCACAATTGCTGGATTGCCGGGGACTTAAGCAGCGGCGTCTCGTCTCTGGCCAGAAAACACAGATTCACGCATATGCACGAGTTTCCAGACGATGTTGCTGCCACTTCCCTCTGAATCCAGCGAAATCTGCTGACCTGAAACGATGGGCAGGCAAAATTTGCGGCCTGCTTCTGCTTGGTTCGTGATCTTCAATCAATCTGACGAGGTATCCGAATATGACCAGGACTTGTTCCCTCTCCTTAAGTCTCTTGCTCAGCCTGTTCCTCGCGAGTGCTTCGGCGGAAGTAATCATGATGACCGAGGGCTGGCGGAACAGCGACGCAGACTTCGCAAAGTTCGACGAGCGGATTGCGGCCACGAGCCCGGCAAACCTGCTGGCGCGGGACGGCGTAAAAGTCGCAGACACCGGGGGCTTGCCCTACGGAACGCTCCGGATGTTGACCGACGGGTCGGCAGGAATACGCGTCGGCAAAGGGCGTATCGGTATCGACGGCCACCCCGCCATTATCACCTTTTACCTTGGCGAGCCGAAAGCCATCAAAGAGGCCGGTGTCTTTACCAATAACTCAGATGCGCGGGTCAACCAGGACTACGAAGTTCGGTTCTTCAACAATGCCGAACATCCCGGCGTGAAGCCGACCTTCCGTGCCGATCCTGACCTCACCACCGGCGAGACCGTCATCGGCAACAACTCCGGCGGGTTCCACAGTTGGTTTCGTTCCGCGGACGGAAGTGACCTCCCGCCCGGCAAGGCCGACTGGGTGCAGTTCCGTTTCTGGCGCACCTATAACGTCAAGGCAGGTGCGCCGGGAAAGAGCAAAAGCACCGCGACAAGCTGGACTTCCTTTATCGAGCTCGAAGTGCTCGGAGACGGGAAGGATGTAGTTGCTACACCCGCATTTCAGGTCTATCAGAAAAGAATCGCCGCTCGTTCAGCAATGCACAAAGCTTACGTGAAGAAAGGGACGTGGCAGGAAACGATGCGCGTGTCACGGGAAGCGTTCATGCGCGTCCAGGCGGACGGCGATGGAACTCCTGGCTTCGAATCCTGGTCGAGCGCCGTGCTCCGGGGAGGCAATGCTCCGGCACAGGTGAAAGTGAATGTCTCCGATATCGACCTGCTCTGGCTGACGGCTACCGTGGGCGGAGACACGTACAGCAGCGACCAGGCCATCTGGGGAGAGCCCAAGCTCATTGGCAAAGACGGCAAAGTCACCGACCTTGCGTCACTGAAGCCGGCCTTCTCGAAAGTCGGGTTTGGGAAACTGGCGGTCAACAGGAATCACATTAAAAGCCCGCTGCGCATTGCGGGACGGCAATTCAAGACCGGCTTCTGGGCACATGCACCGAGCCAGCTCTGCTTCAAGCTGTCTAAGAAGTTCGAGTCCTTCGAGGCATGGGTGGGCATTGACGTAACCGCGGGCAAAAACGGAAGTGTGCAGTTTCACGTGGATGACCGGCCGAGAGCGGAAGTGAAAGTGGACGACATCTGGGGCCGCCTGTCGCGAGATTTCTCAGACGCTGAATCGAAACGCCAAATGCAGTGGGAGAAGGAAGACAACATCTGGACGGACGACTGGAACCCCGGCGATCTGAAGGAGCTTGCCAGGCGTTACGTCACGGCAAGCCACCGTAATAAGACTCTTGCGGCTATGGCTGCGAAGCTCGGGGCCGCCGGAGACGTTGAAGCCCTGAAAGGCATCCGGGACATCTATCATCGTTCCCGCCGCCTCGACAAGGTCCTCGACAAGGTCCTCGGCAAGGTCCGTTCCCTGCCCATTGAAGCACTTGGCCGCGCAATCCGTGACCTTGCAGCCACCTGCGGTAATGAGTATCCAAACGGCGCGGCATACCTGTCCCGTCTGTCGGACATCGAAAAAAAATACATGGCCATCGTCGACGGAACCACGGAGACGATTCATGCCATCGCCCGGGTTGAAGCACTGCACCAGGAGTTTACCGCGCTCCAGGAGGAAGCACTGCTCGCTAACCCGCTGCTCGATTTCGACCGCCTCCTGCTCGTCAGGAGGAGCGCGCGCAATCTTGGCCTGCCCGCTAACTGGCAGGGAAACTGCTCCCTGGGCAGGAGCGGGTTCGACAATGAAATAACCGTGCTGTCCCCCGCCACGCCCGATGGCAAGCTTACGTCGCTCTACCGGCCCAAAGCCAGGGTCTATGTCGGCGACGTGGACCTTCACTTCGATGCGGACCGGATGCTCTTCTCATCCATCGGCACGAACAACCGCTGGCAGATATTCGAGATGAAAGCGGACGGCACGGGGCTGCGGCAGGTAACGCCCGGCGAAGACTCCGACGTGGATAACTACGACGCCTGCTACATGCCCGATGACCGTATCATCTTCTCCAGCACGGCCAGCTTCACCGGGGTCCCCTGCGTGTTCGGCAGCTCGCACGTTGCCATGCTTTACCGCATGGAAAGCGATGGCTCGAAGATTCGTCAGCTCTGCTTCGAACAGGATCACGACTGGTATCCCGCTGTCCTGAACGACGGCCGCGTGCTCTATGCACGCTGGGAATACACGGACACGCCTCACTCGCAGACTCGCCTCCTCATGCGCATGAACCCGGACGGCACCGGGCAGAGCGAATACTACGGCAGCAACTCGCAATGGCCGAACTCCATCTTCTACGCGCGCCCCGTCCCGAATCATCCGACGAAAGTGGTGGGAGTCATCTCCGGGCATCACGGCGTGCGGCGCATGGGCGAGCTGATTGTGTTCGACCCGGCGGAAGGCAGACATGAGGTCAGCGGCGTGGTGCAGCGGATTCCCGGGTACGGCAAGAAGGTCGAGCCGATCATCCGTGACAGGCTCGTCAACGGCAGTTGGCCGCGGTTTCTGCATCCGTACCCGCTGAGCGAAAAATACTATCTCGTTTCCTGCAAACCTACCCCGCGCTCGCACTGGGGCATCTACCTTGTGGATGTGTTCGACAACATGCTCCTGCTCCACGAAGAGCCGGGCTACGCATTGCTCGAACCCGTGCCGTTCCGTAAGACCCCAAGGCCCCCCGTCATCCCCGACAAGTACCGGCCGGGAAGAAAGGACGCGACGGTCTACGTTGCTGACGTCTATGAGGGCGGGTTGAAGGGCATCCCCCGCGGCACGGTGAAAGAGATGCGCCTGTTCAGCTACCATTTCGCTTACCAGGGCATGGGCGGCCTGCTCGGCGTGGTCGGCATGGACGGCCCGTGGGACATCAAGCGCGTCATCGGCACAGTGCCCGTCGAAGAGGACGGCTCGGCCATGTTCAAGGTGCCGGCCAACACGCCCATCTCTCTCCAGCCGCTCGACAGCGATGGCAAGGCCCTCCAGCTCATGCGCAGTTGGATGACGGCCATGCCGGGCGAAGTGGTCTCCTGCGTCGGCTGCCATGCGCGCCAGAATTCGACCGTGCCTTCGCAGCAAACCATCGCAGCCACGAAAACCCCTTCAGAAATCAAGCCGTGGCTCGGCCCGACCCGCGGCTTCAGCTATCCGCGAGAAGTGCAACCGGTGATCGACAAGTATTGTCTCGCCTGCCACAACGGGAAGCCGCAGAGCGACAGCGCGGAAATCCTCGACCTTCGCGGCAACGTTTCGATCAAGAGTTTCGCCATGCGGACCCCGGGCAACGGCGGCGGCCGGGGCGGAAAGTTCTCCGTGGGCTACGCCAACCTGCACAAGTACGTTCGCCGGCCCGGCATCGAGAGCGATTACCACATGCTGACCCCGATGGAGTTCCACGCGGACACGACCGAGCTCGTGCAATTACTCACGAAGGGCCACTACAACGTGAAGCTCGACAGGGATGCATGGAGTCGCCTTGTCACCTGGATCGATCTCAACGCCCCCTACCACGGAACGTGGGGTGAAAACATACGTGACCCCGGCAAACAGAGGCAGCGCCGTCGGGAGCTACTAAAGAAGTATGCCGGCATCGACGAAGACCCGGAAACCGTTCCGGAAACGAAGACAGAACCCGTAAAGCCCATTATGCCCACCCCCATTCCCGAGCCAGAATACAAGGCAGTGGCCTGCCCGTCCTGGCCTTTCGACGCCGCCGAAGCAAAGAAACGGCAAACCGCTGCTGCAAAGGCGACAAGCAAAACGGTCGACCTCGGCGAAGGAGTCAAGATGGATCTCACCCTGATACCGGCGGGAGAATTCGTCATGGGTGATCGGAATGGCCATCCCGATGAAAGGCCGCTGGCCCGCGTCAAGATAGACAAGCCCTTCTGGATGGGACGATGCGAAGTCTCCAATGAACAGTACGCCCACTTCGATTCCGAACACGACAGCCACGTCGAATCCAAAAACACCTACCAGTTCGGCGTCCACGGCTATCCCCTCGACAGCCCGAGCCAACCCGTCGTGCGAGTCTCCTGGCAGCGGGCCGTGGAATTCTGCGAGTGGCTCTCGGAAAAAACCGGCCAGAAGTTCTCACTCCCCACGGAGTCCGAATGGGAATACGCCTGCCGTGCCGGTTCCGCTGAGCCATTCTCCTTCGGCAATGCAGATGCCGACTTCTCAGGGTTCGCTAACATGGCCGATGCCAAACTCAAAGAGTTCGCCAGCAACCCCTACACGGTGGACCAGCCCCTCAGGAATCCCACCCCCTACGACGACTGGATGCTCAAAGACACTCGCTTCAACGATCGCGGCCTGGTCACCGTAGCCATCGGCACCTACAAACCGAACGCCTGGGGCCTTCACGACATGCACGGCAACGTCTGTGAATGGACCCGTTCCGCATATCGATCCTATCCGTATCGCGAGAACGAACGAGGCAACGATATCGCAGTCAAAGGGGGGAAAGTCGTCCGCGGCGGATCGTGGCGCGACCGCCCCAAGCGCTGCCGTTCAGCGTTCCGATTGAGCTACCGTCCGTATCAGCGCGTCTTTAACGTCGGTTTCAGAGTTGTTTCCAGTGGATCACAGATTTCAGAGGACAAGAAATGAGAGAGAAGAAACTTCAGTTACTGTTGGCCATTGCTTTTTCCCTTCCGATCTTTACGGCCATTGCTCAGCAGGCCCACCCCACCCATGCCGAACAGCAAAAGGCCATTGTCAACGACTGGTTGCTCCAAGACCACGGCAAAGATTTCAAGAAGCAATGTTTCATCAGCAAAACTGGCGCACAAATCGAGAAACAACTGATTGAGCGCGTTCTGAAGGAACTGCCGAAGGCCGGCGAAGACCTGATGGACGAGGTCGAAGAATTGGCTCTCGCCGAAGCGCCGGGCAGCGATCCCCGCTGGCGCCAGCTCTACATCAAGGCTTGCGAAAAACGGCGCAGCGCCCGCCTACAGCCGCTCCTCGCCAAGTGGCAGAAGATCGTATTCACCAAACATTACGACCTCGGCGGTTCCCACTATGCCTACACCGAAGGCCAGTCCGATGCGCAGTCCGAACGGCACTTCAGGCCCGGAGCATCGCTCTGCATGCTGGAGCTCAACGGCACCGAAGCCAAGGTGCGCACCCTCATCGATGACCCGCGCGGCGTCATTCGTGACCCGGACGTTTCTTACGACGGCACTCACATCCTTTTCGCCTGGAAGAAATCCGACCGCAAAGATGATTACCATCTCTACGAAATGGAAGCAAAGACCGGTGAAGTGAAGCAGGTGACTTCCGGGCTGGGTTTTGCCGACTACGAAGGCGCTTACCTGCCGGACGACAATATCATCTTCAACTCAACCCGGTCCGTGCAGACCGTCGATTGCTGGTGGACGGAAGTCAGCAACCTCTACACCGCCGACCGCAAAGGAAGGTATCTCCGCCGGCTCGGCTTTGACCAGGTGCACACTAACTTTCCCGCGGTTCTGGATGACGGCCGCGTCATTTACACACGCTGGGATTACAATGATCGGGGCCAGATTTATCCGCAGCCGCTTTTCCAGATGAACGCGGACGGTACCGGACAGACGGAGTTTTATGGCAACAACTCTTATTTCCCCACCACCATCCTGCACGCCCGCGGCATCCCCGGCACAAAGAAAGTCCTCGCCGTCATGTCCGGCCACCACACCCACCAGCGGGGCAAGCTTGGCATCATCGATACAACCAAAGGCCGGCAGGAAGCCAGCGGGGTCCAGCTCATCGCCCCGGTGCGCGAAACCAAGGCTGCGCGCATCGATGCTTACGGCCAGAACGGCGACCAGTTCCAGTATCCGTACCCGCTGAATGAAACTTCCTTCCTGGTGACTTACAGCCCGGACTGCGGTGGTAATCGCCGCTACCGTCAGCGATTCGGGATTTATTTCATGACCATCGATGGCCAACGGGAGCTTCTGGTTTCCGATCCGAAAATCTCGTGCAGCCAGCCCGTCCCCCTCGCGGCCCGGCAGCGCCCTCACGCGCGGCCAGGCATCGTGGATTACAGCAAGAAAACGGGCACGTACTACATACAGGATGTGTATAACGGCCCCGGCCTGAAAGGCATCAAGCAGGGATCGGTAAAGAAGATTCGCGTCGTTGCCCTTGATTTTCGCGCAGCAGGTATCGGGAGCAACAGTTCCCGCGGCCCGGCCGGCGGGGCCATGGTCAGTACGCCTGTCTCCATCGGCAACGGCAGTTGGGACGTAAAAAGCGTCCTCGGCACGGCCAAGGTCTACGAAGACGGATCCGCATGCTTCGAGGTGCCGGCCCGCACGCCGGTTTACTTCCAGGCTCTCGATGAGAAAGGGCATATGGTCCAGACCATGCGATCGTGGTCCACGCTCATGCCTGGCGAATTCG
>JASLXP010000504.1 GCA_030740295.1 Planctomycetota bacterium | reverse complement strand
CACAGAATCATAACTGCCGGGAAGGGCAACGATTTCATGAATATTCAAGAGTCTGCTAAGGTCGGGACTTCAGGTAATCCTCTTTGTTTCAATCACCGTCAGCCACCTGGAAATGAGCGACAGAACAACACCCGGTGTTCGCCTCATGCACGCATTGGCACAGGAAAAGCCGTTGCAGGTGGTGGGAGCGATCAGCGCCTATGCTGCCAGGCTGGCGGAAGCTTCCGGATTCAAGGCGCTCTATGTTTCCGGAGGAGGGGTGTCGGCGAGTTCGTGCGGCATCCCCGATTTGGGGATCACCACGCTGGAAGATGTGCTTATCGATGTTCGTCGGGTCACGGGCGTCACCGATTTGCCGGTGTTGGTCGATATCGATACCGGGTGGGGTGGTGCATTCAACATTGCGCGAACCATCGAGTCGATGATTAAGGCCGGAGCTGCAGCGGTTCATATTGAAGACCAGGTTGCCGAAAAACGGTGCGGGCACCGTCCTGGGAAAGCTATCGTGAGCACTGAAGAAATGACCGACCGGATCAAGGCCGCGGCGGATGCTCGCACGGATGACAGCTTCATCATCATGGCTCGAACCGATGCTCTGGCCAGGGAAGGATTGGGGCCTGCCATCGAACGCGTTCGCGCTTATGTGAAGGCCGGCGCGGACATGATCTTTCCGGAGGCCGTCACGGATATTGAAATGTATCGCAGCTTTGCAGATACCGCGGGGGTGCCGATCCTGGCCAACATTACCGAGTTTGGTGCTACACCTCTTTTCACGGCGGATGAATTGGCTGCGGTGAATGTGAGCCTTGTCCTGTACCCGCTTTCGGCATTCAGAGCGATGAGCGCCGCGGCGTTGAAGGTGTACTCAGCCTTGCGAAACGAAGGCACTCAGAAAGGTGTTATCGAGTTGATGCAGACTCGAGAGGAGCTGTACGATTTTCTGAATTATCACGACTACGAAAAGAAACTGGATGAATTATTCGAAAACCGAAATGAGGACCAATCATGAGTGATCAACCTGTCCCGGAAGATATGTCCAAACGGAAAAAGAAATCAGTTGCCCTTTCGGGGGTCGCCGCCGGTAACACGGAGCTCTGCACGGTAGGGCGTTCCGGCAACGATCTGCATTACCGCGGCTATGACATCAATGACCTCGCGACAAACTGCCAGTTCGAAGAAATCGCTCACCTGCTGGTTCATGGGAAGCTGCCCACCGCGGGAGAATTGGAGGACTACAAGACGAAGCTGATTTCCTTGCGCGATCTTCCTTCTCAGGTAAAGCAGGTTCTGGAGCTTGTTCCGGCCCATGCACATCCGATGGATGTCTTGCGGACGGGCGTATCCACTCTGGGCAACTGTCTGCCCGAAGACGATGGACACTCACCGGAAGGAGCCCGTGACATCGCCGACCGGTTAATGGCCTGCATGGGTTCGATGCTGCTCTACTGGCATCACTTCAGCACCAGCGGCAAACGGATCGAGCTGCAGACGCATGACGATTCGATTGGTGGGCATTTCCTGAGCCTGCTTCACGGTGAAACGCCGTCTGAGCTGTGGGTCCGTTCGATGCACATTTCGCTGATCCTGTATGCGGAGCACGAATTCAACGCGTCGACGTTTACCAGCCGGGTGATTGCCGGCACGGGTTCAGATATTTACTCGGCAATCACCGGCGCCATTGGAGCTCTCCGTGGGCCAAAGCACGGCGGCGCCAACGAAGTCGCGCTCGAAATTCAGCAGCGATACCAGAATCCGGACGAGGCTGAGGCTGACATCCGACGGCGCGTAGACAAAAAGGAAATCATCATCGGATTCGGACATCCTGTTTACACCATCGGAGATCCCAGAAACGGTATCATCAAAGACGTCGCCAAGAGGATCGGTGACGATCAGGGCAGGCTGGAGATGTATGACATCGCCGCACGCCTGGAAAGCGTCATGTGGGACATGAAGAAGATGTTTCCAAATCTGGATTGGTTTTCGGCCGTTGCTTACCACCTGATGGGCATCCCCACAGCGATGTTCACTCCGCTCTTTGTGATCTCCCGCACGTCGGGCTGGGCGGCCCACGTCATGGAGCAGAGAGTCGATGGCAAGATCATTCGCCCGGGCGCCAATTACACCGGACCGGAAAATCAAGAGTTTGTGCCCATCGCCGAGCGAGGGTGAGATGAGCGCCCACTTTGCGGATTCAAACGTCCGGCCCGATCCCGACCCGGAGCTGGTGGCCATCGCCGAATATGTTTCTGATTTGCAGATTGAGAGTGACGAGGCTTTCGAGACGGCCCGTTACTGCCTGATGGATTCGCTCGGCTGCGCGATGCTGGCCCTGGATTTCGAAGCCTGCACCAGGCATCTCGGCCCAGTGGTCGAGGGAACAGTTGTCCCGCAAGGGGTGCGTGTTCCCGGTACTCGATTTGAGCTCGATCCGATAAAGGCCGCCTTCGACATCGGCGCCATGGTTCGCTGGCTTGATTTCAACGATACGTGGCTGGCAGCAGAGTGGGGGCATCCCTCCGACAATCTCGGCGCCATCCTGGCCATCACAGATTTCCTGAGCAGAAACGCGGATGGCACTAAGACTCTGAAGGTGCGAGACATTCTGACAAGCATGATCCAGGCGCATGAAATCCAGGGCGTGCTTGCCCTGCAGAACAGTTTCAATCGCGTCGGGCTCGACCATGTTATCCTGGTGAAGGTGGCATCGACCGCGGTCAGCGCGCAGATGCTCGGCCTCGGCAAAGAGCAGATCATTGATGCCCTTTCCCACGCCTGGGTGGATGGGCAGGCACTCCGAACCTACCGCCACGCGCCAAACGCAGGCTCTCGGAAGAGCTGGGCCGCGGGAGATGCGACAAGCCGCGGGCTGCGGCTGGCGATGATGGTTGCCAAAGGAGAGATGGGTTTGCCGAGCGTGCTCTCAGCCCAGGGATGGGGCTTCTCCGATGTGCTCTTCGATGGTAAGGAGATCAGCCGCTCCCGGCCGTACGGCAGCTATGTAATGGAAAACGTCTTGTTCAAGGTTTCTTTCCCGGCTGAGTTTCACGCACAAACTGCTGTCGAGTGTGCGGTCGAGCTTC
>JASLXP010000503.1 GCA_030740295.1 Planctomycetota bacterium | reverse complement strand
GGGGCGAGATGTGTGTGCGCCCGAATCTCATCGATCCAGACCTGGCCGCTGCCTTCGAGGACAAAGGAAAGGTCAACCGGGTACGTAATCTCGGCAACTTCATTCCCGCCATCGGTGGAGTGCTCGCCAAGATTGGGCAGGTCGAGAGTAATCTGCCGCCAACCTTTCCAGTTCAAGAGAACGGGGCCGAGCGAGAACTTTTCGTTCGCCCACTTGCTATGCCGGCCGTTTGCTGCGGAGTCGGTAACGAATGGATAAAGAATGGCGCCGCTGCCGTCACCATAAGCCCAGAGGCTGATACCCGTGGTGATTCCAGGCAGCGCGGGACTAAGCCGAACGCCTTCGGAGCGCCCGCCCTTGCCATCTTTCCCGGCTGGCTCGGCTTTCAGGTGGAGAGCAAATTTGCCATCGTGAGCGTTCGCCGGACTGCGTGTGTTGGAGGGGCCGAATTTTCCCTGTGGGTAGTAGGTGCGCTCATTCTCGAAATCAAAGCAAAGAACGCTGGAGTCCGGCTTCTTCAGCCAGATGGTGTGAGAAGCGCGGCGTGCCGGATCTGCCGCGTCGACCAACGTTACGTTCACTGCGAGCGGCCCGCGAGCCGTCGAGAGTATTTGTCGCAACCGCAGCGGGGCCATATCCAGCGAATCGATGAGGCCCTTTCCACGTGGGATGTCGAACTTCCTCCTTTCGGAATGAAACGTCTCACCATTCGCATCATTGATCGTCCAGGTACAGTTGAACGCGGCGTCGCCAAATAGCGCGGAGTTTTCAAAGCGGGCGTGGAGCTTTTCAGCCTTTGCAAAGTTTTGCGCCTGATCGCTGGCGAAGACGAAGGCCAGCAGCGTTTCCGACGGACTCACCTGAGTATCGACGCTGAGATCATCCACGAGTATTTCGCCGGACGGAGCGCCGCCTTTTGCCGGCTTGATCAGGAAGCCTTTGAACTCAAACGGAAAGTCCATCAGCGGCCCGCGCAGCTTTTGGTTGTAGTTGCCGATTCCGCCACCGGGGAGTTTGACCTGAAGGAACTTCCAGTCCTTGCTCGACAGGTCGCCGAGCGAAAGCGTGTGCATGTACTCGTTGGGGCCGCCGTAGTTCCTGTTGGTTTTGTCCCAGGGCGGCGTGCCCCACTTCCACCTCCACCGGAAGCCGGTGATGGGATGCCGCTCCTCAAGCAAGGCCTGAAGCTGGTGCGGCGATCCATCGCCCTTTACCCAGACGCCGAGAGTGGCCGGGCCGCCAGGAAGAAATTGATCCGTCAGGATGGCATAAGAGCCTTTGGCCGAAACGTCGTATTGGACTCGCAGGCAGGACGGCGCCGAGCGGGCGCCGGTCGAGAGCGCATCGATCTTGACCTGCTTCGAGGGATGCGAAGCTCCGAAGTGATTCTGTCCGAAGCCCTTTGGCGCGTAGCCGGCTTTTGTCCACCAGCGGGTATGGGTCTGCTCGAAACTGTCGATGACCGAGCGGGTATTGATGACGGCCAGCTCAAATTCGCGGCTGGTCTGAATCTGCAGTTCCCTGGATCGGACTTCGAGCTCCACGGTAAGCGGGGGCGTGGTCGCGGACACTTCAAACTGAAGCGGGATGAACTTTTCAATTTCGGCCCGTCCCAACACTTCGACGCTGATTTCGTTGCCGCCCACCTGGATGTCGTTGCGATCGATGATGAGGGTTCGCAGCTTTACGGCCGCCTTTTCCTTTGTGTAATTGATCACATTTGCGAACAACTCGATCGGCTGATCCACAAGAAACGGAACCTGCCGGACAAGCCCAGCAGCAACGAAACCTTTTTCTCCCGAATCGGTGGGATCGAAAAGTCTGAGCGAATCGAATTCGGCACTGCCGGATGGGGTCACCAATTTGCCCTTTTCCAGAAACGGCACAATAACCAGCCGACCCCTGAGCTTGACCTTGCGTTTTCTGTCCGCGGTAGAAAGAGGCGGAATTCGGAGACTGAGTTCCCGCCAGATTTTTTGTCCGAGCGAAATGTCTCCACTCAGCCATGTCACCCACCTGCCAGATTGTTTGTTGTTGCCAGCGAGGTAGAGTTCCTGTCCCCGTTCGTTTCGGAAGACTCGGGCAAGTTCGATCCGAACGGAATTGCGCGAGCCGTCCCCCCG
This sequence comes from Planctomycetota bacterium, assembly GCA_030740295.1. The sequence continues at coordinate 11,315 of JASLXP010000503.1, read as the reverse complement.
CACCCAGACCGAAGCCGTTCCACTGCCGGAGAACGCGCCAAAGTTTACCCCCGGCGGCACCCGCACCCGTCCGCGAGCATCCATCTGCATTTTATATTCGACGGCAAGTCCGGAACGTCCAAACCGAGCGCTGTCTGGGTTGACGTTTAGCGTCGCGCCGCTGAAGCCAGAGAGGCCGTCGGAGGAATTGAATTCATTGATAATGATCGGGTTTGCGAAAGCGGTAGCCGCGAGGGTGAAGAGGAGGAGGGCTAAAGGGGCGATCGGCACTCCTAATCTTCCTCCTAATCGTCCTAATCTTCCTCCTAATCGTTCTCCTAATCGTTCTCTCAGGCCGGGTTGGCTCCCCGGCTGTTTTAAGGGACTGCCAGTCCGTCCAACTTGTTTTCTGCTGAGCTTCCGAAATCGATCGAGAGAAAGATTAGGAGGAAGACTAGGAGAAAGATTATTACTCCGGAGCCAGCGGGACGCTCTATTGCGTAGCCACAAGCTGCCACCTGCTTGTGGGCCGCGTAAGAGCCGGCAAGCTGGCAGCTTGCGGCTACGGGGCGCCGTCGCTGCGGTATCCGCGATCCTTCCCTGGGCGATCGGAAGCTCAGACGAGCCCATGTTTACATCCTCCATCCTCATTTCTTTCCTCCCTTTGGCGGAATTGGAGTTGCCCTTCCGATGGTGACGTTGCGTTGGTTCCAGCCGTGTTCGTTCAGGTAGATGGGGCCTGCTTTCTGCGGGTAGCCGGTCAGATAGATTCCTCCTTTGTAAATACTGAAGCCGACGATGGTGTTATTGCCGCGGCCGGCGGCGAGGAAGCCTTTATCTTTTCCGGAGATGAAACGCTCGTCGGGCTTGCCGTCAGACTGGCGTAAAACCCGGATTCGGTTCGGTGAGGCGACGAGGAGTTGGGTGGCCGTTGCTGCCGGTTCGAGGTTGTTTTCGGCGCCGGCCTGGATTCGCCAGTTGATGGCGCCGTTGGATTGGGTCAGACGGAGGACTTCTCCGTCGAGGTTGACGATGAAGAGGCTTCCGTTCCGGATGGTTGGGCAGGTTTCTATGGTGGTGCCGGTCTCCCGGCGCCAGATTGGTTTGCCGTTGCTCAGGTCGAGACAATGCACCACGCCGGCGCTGTCGCCGAGGTAGACGCGGGCCTGGTCGATGGCGGGTGAGCTGACAGTCTCCGGGGCGACCTCGGTCTGCCAGCGAATCGTCCCGCGAACCGCATCCGCTCCGATGACTTTGCCCGCGGTGGTGACGGCGACGACCACGCCATTGGCGAAAGCAGGGGAAGCTCGCAACTCCCCGCCAAGCTCCAGATTCCAAAGCACCGAACCGTTGGCGATATCGAGCTTGTAGAGCGTTCCATCCATGCTGGCGACGTAGAGGTCATCGCCGTTGGGGACGGGGGCTGCGTAAATGCGTCCGTTCGTGCGGGATTCGTAAAGCAGCTCGGCGTTGTCCGCGCGGAGGCCGTGAATTTTGCCGCTGGCGCCGCCGAGGAGGATGCGGCCGCCGTAGATCGTCGGCGGCGTCAGGAAACCCCATCGCGTGGGACGGCTGATGGACGCTTTGTCGGCACGTTTGTCAAGGTCGTTGGCGATGACGTGTCCGTGGTTGCTGCCGAAATAATATTGGCCGTCGACGATGGCGGGGGCTGTCCCGGTACTTGCACGGATCAGCTCATCGGTCGGAGGGACGTTTACGACTTCGGCCTTGTATTTGAACTCTCCGGTAAGGTCAGCCAGAGGCCGGCGATCCACGTGGTCTGGGCCGCCCATGTACATGGAAAACGCTTCGGGCTCTTTGCTGAATCCGGCGGCGGTCTCCTGTCCGCCGAGGGGGCCGAACGCTTCGATCTCCGTCAGTGTCCGGTGACGGGGATGAACGCTGTCTTCCTCGATTCGGATGCGGCCTGTAAAGATCGGCGCGAATTTCAAAACGAAGAACAGCTTCCGCAGCCCTTTCACGTGGGCAATGCGTTTCCACTCTTTGGTCTCGCTGTCGATGTACGAAACGAAGAAATTCTGCATGACCCGATCGGGTGTGTTCTGATGAAAATAAAAGGCCAGGTGCGATACCCATGCAGGCTTCTGCCAGATCAGCTCGACGTAACTTACGGCTGGGTTCATGTACCATTTCGACTTTGTGTCGTTGAGCCTGCCGTTCTGCAGAAAGACCCCGTCCATAAATAGTGCTCGCCCGCCCAGGCCCGGCAGAATCGGGATGTAGACCTTGTTGGTGAGCTGGTCTTTGTAACGCTCCGGGGCGCCGCGGTATGGGATGCGGAATGACTCCACCCAGATCGGCTTTACTTTGTGAAGCGGGAGATTCTGCATGTGATTCGCGGAGGGCCAGCGAACCTGCCTGAGGCGAACGTTGTCCAGCAGCACCTCGCCGCCTTCCGCGTAGAAACCGACTGCGAGGGATCCGGTATTGTCATAGGTCTTGGTGGCAATCCTGCCGAATTTCCACTCTCCGGTGTTTCCCTCGAAGGGCACCGAACTCGCCACGCGCTCGCCGCCATCGATGAGCGTTCCGGCAATGAGCCGAGCCCGCGGCGCAAGAGCCTGGTAGTGGAACTCCAGCACGTAAGTCGCCATGCGGGAGACGTGCCGCTTCACCTCTTGCGAAACCATGTGCCCGCCCACGCGCAGGGCGTGTTTGCCGCTTTGCGCCGGTGTCGCCAGAGGGAGCTTCTTTTCGGACGCCATCGTCCATCCGCCGGTGTCGGACTCGAAGCTCGGATTTTCCAGGCGATTGATGCCGAGCTTTACTTTGGCATCGAGGTCGCCTTCGCGATCCGTGATGGTGGGCCAAATCCGTTCGCTGATGTCCCGGTTGTTCCTTCGGCCCTCGGCAACGAAGGAGGGATAGTCACCGGGCGGCTGATTGAGATCGCCCAGCCAAACTCGCCAGACCACTTTTCCGCTGCCGTCGATGTGGACAATCCGGCCTCTCGAAGTTCCGGCAACAACACCCCGGTCGCCGAGCGAAGCGATCAGGCAAGCGCCAGGATCGCCGGTATCGGGAGAAGGATCGCGGACGGAGCATTTCCACTTTTCGCGGCCTTCCGGATCCACTGCATGGACGATTCCGATTTCGTCTATGGTGTATCCAGAAGAGTGAGCTTCGCTAATCGGAGCCGGCGGGACGACGGCGTGCCCAGGATCGAGTTTCTTCCCGGCAAAATCGAACTGCTCACGCTTTCCGTAGAGCACAACTTCCGGCCCGGTATCGGATTTCCATGCAACGCGATAGTGCTCTATGCCGACTTTGCCCAGGCTGGTATCCGCCACTTGCTGACCGTCACTGGTGCGATAGATGCGCAGATGATCGTAGGCCACTGCGATGTCTATGAGCGGCTGCTTCTTTCCATTTTTGGGAGGCGGCTGGTACTTTTCTTTGTGGTCGACCACATGGATGGTTGCGAAGTGCTCCACGTCCGGACTGAAAACAGGCCCATTCTGAATCTCCGGGATTTTCACCTCGCGTTCGAGCTTGCCATCAAAGCCGATGATCGCGGCAAAGGAGCCGGGCGGCCTTTTCGCCACCGGGCTCATTCCTCCGGCCCCGGTATCCCTGTAGTGGAGCACCAGTTTTCGCGCCTTGGGAAAAATGGTGGGAGTGGAATAGCTCGAGGCGTAACCTTCGTAAAAATGCGCGATCCGTTTTTTGGGCACGTTCACGAGTGACCAGCGGATGTTACCGTCCGCGGCATCGAGCATATAGGTTCGGTCGTCGAACCGGCAGGTGGCGAAGATGTGCTTTCCATCCGGTGTTATCTCCACCACCCGGACATTGTATTCGCTGAGGTAGCGTGACCAGATTTTTTTGCCCTGCATGTCGAAGCAGAACAGGTTTTCACCATAGCCCCGAGTTCCGACCACGATCCGCCCGTTCACCGGATCCACGGCAATCGCACTCACGATGTTTTCCAGGTGAGCGAGGCTGCGAGTCGAAGTCTTTCGGACGGTTGCATCACTCGCCTTGCTCAGGTTTTTAAACGCTTTTTCTTCTCCGGTCGGTCGTGTGATTAGTTCCTTGTCAGGACGCCGGCCCGGTACCTCCTCGGCACGCCGGCGTCCCGCCGGCAGTTCTTCCTTGGGGGCCGTCCCAGGAAGCTTGAGAAGCGCGTTCATGCCGCGTTCCAATCCGACGACGTCTCCACTGCTGATGACGATGGTGCCCTTGCTGTAATGAAACGCCATCGGCGCGGGCACTACGATGGCGCGGCCGGCACCCGGATTATGCTTCGACGGCACGTCGAGCATGAGGCCGTATCGAAGCAGATGGGACGTCCACTTGTGCTTACCGCCTAGGTCGAGAAGGATGACGGGAAGGTCGACGTGGAACTTGGGGCCGATCACCACCGAGTCCCAGGTCATCAATCCGCCCCAGTGGGAATACTCGTTGTACACTCCCTGCTTGCGATATTTCTCGCTCTGAATCTCGACCTCCGAGGGGCGAACGGCCCGCAGCTCGATGCCGTTTGCCTTGAAAGAGGTTTTGAGCTTCGCGACCATCGGGCCGATTGAGTCGCTCATACTTTCTTCAACAGGAACGACCGCTTCCTTCATCTCGCCAAGCATGCTCTTCACCAGGGCGGCGTCATAGACCAGGACGTCTCTGGAATCTTCGGCCAGCTTGATGGCATCCTGTCTGGCCGCGATCTTGAACTTGTGGGTCGCTTCGTGACCGGCAACCAGCTCGCGGACGACGAGCTTCCATTCGCCGGGCGCGGCGTTGGCTGGAATGTTGAAGATCTCATTGAGGACGGGCGCGGCCGCCCGATAACGTTCGGTCGCCCTTCCTTTGGGATCGGTCAGTATAAGCTCGATGGGAAAGGCACCGTCAATCGAAGCGCCGGAATCATCCATGACTTGCACCCGAACTGCGAGCTCGTCCGCGACCGAAGGCGCCGGAGTGCACGCAAGCGAAACTCCGCCAATCGGGCGTTTCATGAAAGCGTAGATTTTGCCGTTGCTGGTGCGGAGATCCGCGTCGAACTTCTGCCCGGAAGCCGGCGCCTCTGTAACCTGGGCGTCCGGTTTCAGATCTACGCGCTTCATTTCCAGCGCGTCGTAGCACACGGACGGTTTGTCGTAGACCGTGAGTGTGCGCACTGCGGGCGCTACGAGCCGCTGCCTGTGCAGGTAGCTGAACATAGGGTCTTCAAAATTCGAGACTACCAGATACCAGGTCTCGCCATATCGCAGCCAGTCCGGCCCGACCGTCATCGAATGACCCGCGGCCGGAGGCACGTACCGGCCGAGAAAGTCTCTGAGCTTCACAGTCAAGTCTTCCGTCAGGCGGTAGGTTCTCACCAGCTCGTCGTCCCTGTAGGTGGCCTGGTAAAGTGGCTGAAAAAACTCGTCCCATTCCGTGTTTTCCATGGTGACTACACCTTCGATATCGAGCTTGCTTCCCTTCTCCACCACCACGGTTTTGCCTGCGGCGATCAAATTTCGCAGACCGTTCAAGATGTCCTCTGAAAGTTCCTGCTCAAACTCGATGCCCGGCACCAGGATGACGCTGTAATCCTCGGCGCGCCCGGAATTGATGTCCGGGTCGAAAATCATGTCCGCGGGAAATCCTGCACGGATACAACTGATCCAGAGCCCTTCGGTTTTGTGAGCCACGGTCGCGAACTTTTTATGCGGGGAAAGTATCTGCGCCCGCCAGGAGTGATAGACCGCGACTTTTTTGTAGCCGGGTTCGAGAGCCAGGAACAAGTCGCCATACCTGCGAGCGATTCCGTGGAACAGGTCGCGATTCCCTTCGGCGACGCGAGTCCACGGGCCGATTGGATCGAGGCCGGGCTGCTGATAGAAAGCCGCGCCGTGGATTTTCTGGCTGAGGCCTGAAAAGAAATTCTGCTGCAGATATTCGCCGTTATCGTCGCTCTGGGAAAAAGGAATGGTCAGGTAATGTGGCTTCTTCGGATCGAAGCCATAGACATCAGCCATCATGGCGTGGGTCAAAGGCCAGCCGCTGATATTGTCGCTATAGGTTACGAACCCACCGATATCGAGGGGCGCATGGACAGCAGGGATGTAGCCGTGCTCGCCGTCCATGCTGTAACCGGGCGTGCCCCAGATGCGATGGCGGGTCGTGTTCCGCAGCGTCGGCAGCACGCGCTTGGACGCGATCTGCAGCCGGCGGTTCATGTCTGCCCATCCTTCTTCATTGAAGCGGTACCAGGAAAAATACTGTTCGAGCACTTTCAGGTCTCTCCGCAGCTTCGGTCGCTCGGTGAATCGGGGAATGTTCTTGGTGAGTTGCGCGGGCGAGATTCCAAACTTCTCCCGGTAGGCCAGCCTCACCTGCTTTTGAAAAGCTTCCGCCTGCCCGGGTGGTGTAATGAGGGCGACGGCGTACAGCTCGTCGTAAAACGTGATTCCGCTGGTTGCCGGCGAGTGCTTCATGGACTGAGCTTCGAGGGCAATCCAACGCTCGGAGCACCGCAGTAACGGCTCGACATAGCGCGGTGCATGGTTGTCTGCGAAAAAGATCAGCGTGTCATTGATCCCGACACCGCGGCGGACGCCTTCGTTGAGAATTCGATCCCGCGGGGTGGGCCGGTAGAAAGACTCCGCGGGAGGCGTGTCGGGGAACTTGGCGTAAATCCGTTCACGCAGCGAGGGCCATCGCCGGGTGCGATCCGTAACGTAATGCATGAAGTCGATCTGATTGTGTCCCATGCGATGCGCGAACTGCACGATTCGCTCCGCGCCGTCCGGTTCATCAAAATCGTGCATGAGCGCCTCGTGATAAGTCGCGCCCAGCGGGGAATACTTAGACGGCAAGACCGAGAGGAAATGCGTCGGCCGATGCGGATCGACGAGGTCGATGCTCTTCTTTGCGGACAGCAGGCTGTTCCACTCGGCCGTGAAGGTGTAGCCGCCCGGATTAAAAAACCTGGTCAACTCTGCAGGTAGGCGGATGTGAAACGTGGCGTGATTTCTTTCCGGGCCGGGCGCGGTGAGGGAAAGTTTCCACGTGCCACCATTCGGGCCGGTCATGGTTACTTCAGGCGCTCCGTCGGGCAAGGCCTTCCCGGACTTTGCCACCAGACTGATACGAATATCCTCACCAAGATTGAAAGCGTCTCGACCTTTCTGAGTGAAAAAACCCAGTGCGCCGGCAGATTCCTGAGGAATCAGAACCACCGGGCGAATAACGGCAAGTCTCGAATTGGGCTTCGGTTCGGTATCGTCCAGCGCGACGAGCAGATCGTAAACGCCCAGCCTGAGTGGGGGCAGTTGAAAGGATACCTCTGCACCGCGAACTTCTGACAGATTCAGCGAATCTTTCGGATCGCCCTGGGCACGCCGGCGTCCCGCCGGCATCTTGAGATCGGTCTTCGCCTTTAGGTAGGTTTCGTAGCGCGGAGAAAATCCTGGAGAAGAGTCCGCTTCCACCCTCTGCCAGGCTGCGTCCTCCTGGCCAACCCGACGAACGAAGATGGCAGTCTTCGGCTGCAGGCCCACGGAAGAGCCTGCATCGACATAACTGACGCGCATTAAGCTTCCCTGCTCTGGTGAGTGCGAGACATCGTTGTATTCGACCATGAGCATGCTTGCGGCTTCGGATTCCGTAAGAGTGTTCTCGGCAAGGATGGTCATGTGCGCATATTCGGTGAACGAGCAATCGACTGGCACTCGGAGCGAGGATGCGCCGGCTCCGGCAAACAGCTCGACGGGCACCGCTCGTGGGGAGATAGTCCCGCTGAATCGTTTTTCCGTTACGTTTCTTTTAATCAGGCTCGGCGTGGGAATCTGAAGCCTCTCACTCATCTTCAGGCTTTGCATCGCCGCCTTGATGACACGAGCCTTCACGGTTCGCAGCACGATATCGACTGGACGGGTCGGCAAACCGATGTCCAGACCTTCGACTTCGGCCTTGGGCGTGCTCCCTTCAGGCACGATGATTTTCACCTTGCCGTCGGTCAGGTGAAACGTCACCCCGAAGGGCGTGAGGATGTAGCCCGGCCCCTTCGTGTTTGAAGGTAGATAGAGAGTGAGCGGCGCGAACGTGCCGCCCTCTGGCACGAGCTGAACGTCAATACGTTCCAGCTTGGGCTCACCCGGCTTCGGATTCTTGGCCGGGCGGGTCACCTGGGCGCTCACCGTAAATGCGCCCGGCAGCCGCCGTGCCGAGAAGGCGCCCTGCTCCTCACCGTCAATCACCTGAACAACCACGGGATAACATTTGAGCCGGATATCCCCGCCCTCGATGATAAATTCCGGATCCTCCGAGGACACTTTGCCATCTTCGCCAACGACAAACTTGTGCCCACCCGGCTCAATGACATGTTCCCCCGCCGCCAGCTCGATGGTGCGCACTGGCAGCCGAACAGTCAGTCTGTTTCCCTCGTACCGCTCGAACAGAGCCTCTCCATCCAGCTTCACATTCGCCGGCCAATGAACGGCCGACCCGATACGCTGCCGATCAACCATCGGCAGAGATTTGGTGATCCCGCGCAGACTCTCCCCCGGCTTCGCCGAATCAACGAGCAGAACCCGCACAGTATGCCGCGGCGCTGGCGGCGAAACGGGCTCTGCATTGCAGAGAGCAGATGCGAGCGTGATGAGTAGGAATGAATTTATGCGGGAGGTCATAGGATGGACGAATGGGGGAATTGTCTGTTTGTAATGGTCATCTCACTACCGGGCACAATTCCTGGGCACGCCGGCGTCCCGCCGGCATAAGCGAGCGAAGCTCGCTCTGCAGAGAAGAGCCAGCGGGACGCTGGCGTGCCCAGGGGAAAACCCAGAGAGCAGAGACTGAAGAAATATCTGCCTGTCCTTTGTCATAACTTAATGCGTCAACGTAAACAGCAGCCAATTGACAGTGAATTTGTAGACGTTCTCTCTTGATGATTGAATTTTGTGCGTGGCATGAGCAGGGTCGCCGAGAGGGTTGAGCGCGGTCGGGGGCGAAGTGACTTCCCAATCACATCCATAATCATTTGGGCAGAAAATGATGGCGGGTCGCCCCCGGAAGTACATGGCCCTGAACGGCTCCATCGCACCGACTCGTATATGAGCGGGCATGCGGCTGAACTGGTAACAAATCTTGAACAAGTCCTGATGTTTGGGATTTGTCGGTGAGAGCGTCTCCATCTTCCCTTCCGGCAGAATGGCCAGACACTCGGCCTCCGTCACTTCCGTGAATGGGCCGCCCCCGAACTGGCACTCGTCCAGCCAGAGAGTACCACCCCTCTTGAGGAAATCCCGCACTCGCCTGGCTTCTTGTTCGGTGAAGTGCCACGCAGTATGCGCGGTGAGGTAGATGATCGGGTATTCGTAGAGTTCAGGATCCGTTGCGACTTTCAGCCCCTCGTTATTGACATACACGGGCATCTCTGTCCGTCTATTAATCTGATAAAGCACGGAAGGGATTGCCGAAGGGTCGGTATCCCAGTCGATGTATTTGGCTATGGGCTGAACCCGCCGAATGGTTATCTTGCCTCGGCGGTCAACTTCTTCTTCTTTCTCCGACGGGAATTCACCGCCCTTGAATTCTTTCACCTTGTTGTTGAGCCCCCGCTGCACCCAATTCTGCGCGCCTGCGGATTGAAGAAAGAGCGAGAAGAGCAGAAGGAGCGAAAGCCGTAACCACAAGCTACCGGCTTGTGATTCCTCTGTCCCTTCGGGGCTGCAAACAAGCGCGATAATCTTGGCCTTCTGTTCTGTATCCTTCCTACTTCTCACCATCATTCCTCCTCCTTTTCGCTTTCGTTTTGCCACTTGGACATGAGCTTGCGGAACTGGGCTTCGGCCTTTTGATTTGCTCCGGGGATGCGCTCCCTTGCAACGAATGAACTGACTTCCCGCTTCTCTGATTTTGGTGACTTGCTGACCCGGCGCGTGGTCGGCGGCAGGCCGATCAGCCTTCTCCTGCCCGCCCGCTCAACCGCGCCCCAGAGTCGCATGCGCTTTTGCCAGCCATCCACTTTTGAGTCGAGAAAACCGGTGAGACTCGGCTGATAAATGATGATGGTGTATTTCCTGGGCGAGCGGCCGATGTTCGGCTGGCCGTCTTCGGATTCCCGATTGTCTTTGGCCTGCAGATAGAAAGTGATCTTGTCCCCAGGCTGCACGTTGAGATTCGCGAAGCATTTCTTGAACACTTCAACGACTCGGTCGCGGGCCGGCTGAAACAGCATTGGAATTGAATCCTTCACCTCCACCGTTTCCAGGTCGATATCCGTGCTGCCCTTTTCGTAAAAGAGCTCGACTGCGGAGACGCCGAAGTCATCGGTGGCCGTAAAACCGACTGAGAAAATAGGAAGCTGTTCGGCGGACAGCATGATGCTGCCCTCACGGGAAGTCTTGACGTGCGCGGCCACCTCAGGACGCTCGTCCTTTTCGGCGATGACGCTGAAGCGAAGCGGCTGCGTGACTTTGTAGCCGTCCACGCACTCCGCCTGCATCACAACCGCATCCGTATTGCCAACGATGAATTCCGTTCCAACGTAGCGCCCGGCGACGTCCCAATACTCTTTTGCTCCGTTGTCCCAATTCGCTTCTGCGTTGGCGATGTCCTTGTTATAGGTCACGCTGAGGGTAACGCGTGTGCCTTCGAGGGCACGGATGATCGGCACGCGGCCCATGAAGGTTCGCGGCAATCGCCTGGTGTAGGGCGGATAATCGAGGTCAACACGGACACGCTCGATGGCCGGCCGATCAACCACCCGCAGGCGATAGGTCTCGGTCTTTCTTTCGCCATACTCGAACCAGTAATCGAAGGTCTCATCCAGTTCCTCGGTCTCGAGCTTGGTATTCCCGGCTTCCAACAGAAGTACCTTGGCGGGAAGCGGAACCGATTCTTTTTTCTTCACGGTCGAACGCTGCAGCGTCGCACTCTCGAAGGAGCGACCTTTCAAGTCGAGCGCAAGGACGATTTGGCTGCCGCGCAGCACGGTCTTGTTTCCTGGCGATACCTGCGCCACGACTGGCCAGAGCATGTCGGATAGTGAAACAAGAGCCTGACGTATACGTTGATAGCGCTCAACGATCACGTCGAAACGCCAGATGCCGAGGCCGGTGGTCAGCAGCACCAGAAGAATGGCCGTAGCCGCGCGCCGCGTGGCGAGGCTGCGGTCGATGAGCTTCACCGGCTCGTGCTCACGCATATCCTCGGCCGCCTGTTCCTGCACCGCGGCGATGAGGGACGGCGAAACGTTCTGTTTCAAGGCGGAAGTTGCCTCTGAGTCCGACCTGCCCGCCAGTTGGAGCGCGGAGACCAGTCTATTCCGCAACGAACCCACCAGTAACTCCGCCTCCACCGCTTCCCGCTCGTCGACCAAGTCATGG
>JASLXP010000502.1 GCA_030740295.1 Planctomycetota bacterium | reverse complement strand
ATCTTCCTGCCATCGCGATACTTAAATCGCTCAAAGAATTCGTCGGTCGTACCAACGATTCGATAACCCAGAAAATTGTCACCCACCGCGTAAGGCACCGCCAGATCGACACCAGGAGTCTGATGTTTGAGAAATTGATAGATGCTCCAAGGCACATTGCCCGGCGATTTTTCAAGGTGATAGACACAATTCAGCACAAGCTGAAGCTGGCTCGCACGAGCTCCGAAGACCGCATCAAAACCGGTATCGTCGATCACGAAGGCATCACGAGTTTGCGTCTTGATAGCGAAGACAGACATCATCATTCCGCAGGCCAGCGCCACCGAAAGAACCGTCACACCCGTGGAAAGCGCGTGCTGGCGCAGGCTCTTCAGTACGATCATCAACAGTCCAACAATGTTCATTCCTCGCTCCCTTCCGACTGCGCCGACGCGGCTTGATTGATTTCCGCCAGATCCATCACGTGATCGAATTGGCCGATGATGTCCCGATCATGGCTGACCAGTAAGAGGGCCGCGTTGTTCTCCTCGCATACTTCTCGAATCAGTGACAGCGATTCCTGCCCGTGGGCCGCATCCAGGTTCCCAGTCGGTTCATCCGCCAACACAAGGCAAGGCCGATTGGCAAGCGCGCGGGCAATGGCGACCCGCTGCTGTTGGCCCACTGACATCTGGCCAGGCTGATAGCTCATTCGGTCGCCGAGGCCCACGCGATCCAGCAGGTCCCGGGCCCGGGCCTCATCTTTGCCCGCGCCGAACATCATTCCGAGCAGCACGTTTTCGAGGCCTGTAAACGCCTGCAATAGATTAAAAGTCTGAAAGATATAGCCGAGATTCCGCGCGCGGAATAAATCCCGATTCGCCTCCGCCATGTTGGACAAGTTCTTTCCCGCCACTTCCACCGTGCCCGAATCAGAGCGGAGAATGCCTGCAATCAGATTCAAGAATGTTGTCTTTCCAGAGCCGGAACTCCCCCTCAACGCTACCTGCTTGCCCTCCTCAAGCGAGAACTCGGCTATATCGATGATGCTGACCTCCTCCCCGTCCGGCGAGGTGTAGCTCTTGGTCAGATCTCGAATTTCTAGAATAGACATTCGGGGAAGATCGTTCGTAGTAACTGCGTGGAGTGCCGCCTGAAACCGCCGAATGATAGTAAATGATCCGAGTAATAAGTAATGAGTAATGAGTAGGGCGACGATGCGGCCGTGATGACGGATTCGGCAGCCCTTCACACTTCACCCGATCACCCTCCCCAATCTTCAGGCAATTCCAATGACCATACCTCGCTCACCAGGACATCTGCCAGGCCAGCAGCCAGAAAAATCTTGTCCTGAAACACGTATGCTGAAGGCTCATGGCGGTTCTTCCATTTCACGTTGGACTTCAGTTCAGTCCAGTTCGCACCATCTTTGGAGAACCAGACATCGCCGTAGTTGCCGTGCTCACGGGCCCAGCCGGCCAGCACCCACATGTGATCCCGGTAGACGACCAATGAAAACCAGATCCGGGCCTGCCACGGCGCGGCATCCGTTGCCTGCGTCCAGTTGACACCATCCTCCGAACACCAGACGTCGTTGAGTGGGACGTTCACGGGATTCCATTTTCCGCCGCCCATAATCCAGATCTTGTCATCGAAAACGACGGCCTGGTGATGGGCTCTTTTCTGCCAGGGCGCATGATCAAGTTCGAGTTTCCAGTCTTTGCCATCGGCCGTGGACCAGACATCGTTGAAAAGTGTCTCATCGTCATTCACGTAGAAGTCGCTCGTACCGCCCATCACCCACATACGATCCTTGAAAACCACAAAGCCCGATGGAATTCTCGGGCTCCAGCCGGCCTCACCTTCAAGCGTCCAATCCGCGCCATCCGTGGATGACCAGACCTTGTTACTCATATCCGTACCCGGCAGTTTCCTCCCGCCCATGAACCACATTTTCTCGTTGAAGACCAGCGACACCGAAAGGTCGCTGTGCTCCCACGGCGCCTTCTCAGTGGTGCACGTCCAGTCTTTGCCATTTGGCGACTTCCAGACATCGCAAGGATTAGGGGTCTGTGGCGTAAACCATCCGCCGAGAACCCACAGATGATCGTCGTACACAAACTCGCCCTGAGAATCCCTCGGCTGCCAGCCGGCTTCGGGGGTGACGCATTCCCAATCGGGGCCTTTTATAAATGCTTCGGACATTATTAACTCCTTCAGTGTTGGAAGAGCACCTACGTTCGCGCAGGACCAGCTTGGATACAACCGACTGGTGGCTTAGATTCGGAGAAGAGGATTCTGCCTCTGCAGATTGATTTATACACGCACTCGCAGTGCTACCGCGCACGGTATTCATTCTACTATGGGTCGTTTGTGCAGCCCTTGATTTGAGCGAGTCGAACAGAGGGACAACGTCAGCGATCTGTGTGCTGGCAACGGGCTGGTCGCCCTGGAGGTCTATGAACCTGTTGAGGGCGCGGCCGATGTCTCTGAGGTAGATAGGCGAGCGCTTGCCGTTGAATGCTTCCATGAACGCTCTGCGGGTCTCTGACCACGTGGCGCCCTCGGTTAAGGGCGCGGCCTTGAGTTTGAGCTCGGCATCCTCCGCCTCGCCGTCGTCTCGATACCAGCCTCGCCTGCGGAGCTGCTTGCGCTGGCCTTGAACTGTTTTCCAGACGACGATCTCGTAGTGGTAGAACGTGTGCCGGCCCTTGGATTTTTTGGCGGCCTTTGAGCGATTGGAGCGCTTGCCGTTTTTGTCGAGGTTGTAGTAGGCCATGCTACTTATGTCGATGAAGTTAGATTTGGCTCGTAATTAATCTTCATTCCCTTGAGCAGCTTCCCGAATTGGCCACCGAATGCTCTGGTTTTCCACTTCGAGAAATCCAGTATCAATTTGT
>JASLXP010000501.1 GCA_030740295.1 Planctomycetota bacterium | reverse complement strand
CGTCTCGGTGGGGCAGATGATTCTGCACTCAGACTGAAACCGTAGAGCACAAGAACCACACGTGATCGAGTGACCGTCAAGATATCACATGGCACGCATACTCATCGCAGGCTGTGGAGACGTTGGCACAGCATTGGGCCTCTTACTTTTTGCACAAGGCAATGAAGTCTTCGGCCTGCGCCGCAACGCTCATCTCTTACCGGAGGCCATCACTCCAATTGCTGCGGATATCACGGACCCGGAAGAGCTCGGTGATCTTCCTGAGGATCTGGATTTCCTCTTCTTTACTGCAACTCCCGACAACACAACCGAGGAAGCATACGAATCCACTTATATCGGCGGTCTGAGTAACCTGATCGCTTCGCTCGGAAGACAATCCCTTCGCCGCATATTCTTTACTTCCAGCACCAGCGTGTACGCTCAGACGGATGGCGAGTGGCTTGATGAAGATTCAGTGACAGAGCCGGCCAGTTTCCGGGGCCGGACCATACTTGATGCCGAGCGCCTGATACTCGACGGCCCTTTCCCTGCGACCATCCTGCGTGCCGGAGGCATCTACAGGCCCGGAAGCATGAGGCTGCTGGAAAGTGTCCGGTCGGGCAAGGCCATCTCCATCCACGGGCCGCCAATTTATATCAATCGCATCCATCTCACAGACGTCGTCGGCGCACTCGCTCACCTGATGAATCTGAAGTCACCGGACTCACTCTACATTGGCGTCGATAATGATCCGTGCGATCTCCGGGAAGTAGTCAAATGGATAGCCGAGAGAATCGGTGTGCCGGCACCAACCGAAGACTACTCCGAACGACGACGTCTCAGCAGCAAACGTTGCTCAAACGCGCGGCTCCGAGCAAGCGGCTACCAGTTCAGGTATCCCTCGTATCGTGAGGGATACGAGGCATTGTTCTTGGAATAGTTCGGACGACCAGACGATTCTTAAGGCAGGCGAATTTGAGACTGGCGAAGCATTCAAAGACGGTCACTACCCACCAGCCTGACCACCGCTGCTCATTCCTGGCATCTCCAAATGGATTCATTCGCCTCGACCCGATGCACCTGGAAGTTAAACACCTCGGCAACCACCTCAGAACCGATTAGGCGAAAGCCAAATTTGCCGGTATCCGGTATCGGCGATGATTGGTCGTGATCCATGAAACCGTGCGCGAATCTGCCATCGGCGAAGAGTTGGCAATGGCCTCGATCCTTCACGATTCGGATGTGATATTTTCGGCCAATCTCCATGCAGGGGTCGATGCCGTGGCCAATGAGTTTGCAGCCAGGATTGCGACGCCAGTTGGATGTCTCCGTATGTTCGCCTGCGTCGTTGAACCGGCTGATCGAAGCGTGGTAGGACTGCAGCCCCCACTTTGCGCTGAAGTAGTTCGCCATGATGCCTGTGCGCGGTTCGAGGTCGTCGATGTCCGCAATCATGTCCTCACCGTTGATGCCCCGTATCGCGAGATAATTGATCACGAGCCCGCCCTGGGTTCTTACGATCAGGTCGTATTCGTAAGCCACATGGTCCGGCAGGTCGTGCCGGAAAAAAGCCATGCAGCCTTCGCCGCCCTGGCGGCTGCCCAGACACGCCAGGCGCATGCCGCCGCCGGGCAGTGACTCGAGACGCCCGATCCCCTCGTGATGCCAGTTCGAAAGCTCGTGAAAATCATCGGAATGAAGGAGCTCAACATTTTCGTATTCAACGGGCATGGTGGTGCCTCTCTGAGTTACAAGAATCTACTGTGCTGATCTTCCGTGCGGCGCGCGACACGTGTGGTGCTTCGGCTACTGCCGAAGGTTGCCGTACGAACTGGTTGGAGGTTTCGGTCCTGAAACATGCATGAACAGTGGTTGTGATGTTAATATTCTGAAAGTCAATCACCGGTCAGACTGAACCACTTTTCATCGTTCATGCCAAACTCTCACTTTTTTTTCTTGATTCTCCTTGGCGCTGCCACTGATACACCCGGGGAGGAAGCTCGGACCGATGCTCCTATCCAACTGGATATAAGGCTCAAGGACGGCGGCTTTGTCCGCGGCGTGCCGAAAGACGTACGGAAGCTGAAACTCATGACCGTGCTCGGGCCTGTGGAGATTCCCTTTCGGCACATCAGAACTGTGAGTCGGGAGGAGGAGTTGTATGTCATCGATCTTGCGAACTCGATGCGTTTGAAAGGGAAGCTGGAGCTCAAGGCTCTGCCGGTAGCTTCCAGGCTAGGCGCGATGAATCTGCCGGTACAACAGATTCTCAGCCTTTCAGTTTCACGCCCGTTACCCAAGCCATTGCAGGAGGGCCTGGTTCTGCACTATGACTTCGAGAATATTCAAGCGGGAAAGGTAATCGACCTGAGCGGAGAGAAGAATCACGGCAAACTTTACGGTACGAGCCTCGCGCCTGGCATCAACGGCAGTGGCATGAAGTTTGACCCGGGGGATTACATTGACGCGGGCGATGCGCCCAGCTTGAAACTCTCGCGCCTGACCGTTGCAGCCTGGGTATGGCTGCCTTTCTTCAAGGACAACCGGTTTTGGATTCAGAAAGGACAGATCGGCGCGCGTGGTATCGATTTTGGATTCCAAATCTCTGCCGGCCGTGGCCTCTGGTTCATCACGAATCATGGCAACAACTATGTCGGTGGTAACACTCAACATCCGACATTTGCAGAAAAGTGGCACCACATTGCGGCTACCTGGGACGATGAGTCGCGGGTCAATTTCTTCATGGACGGCAAGCCATCCGCCATTGAACAGGCCGAGGGCGAACTGGGCCCTCTGGTCGCCCGGTTTTCACTGAAGATAGGCCGCTGGAGCGATCACAAGTTCGTCGGCCGCGCGGATGAAGTCACCGTCTACAGCCGCATTCTGACTGCCGACCGAATCAGAGCCCTTGCACAATGGCCGAGGGATAATTATGGCTTGGGGATCGAGACTGCGCGGCCGTTGCTGCAGAAAGAGCCCAAACAGACCTGGCAGGATGGACTGGTGGCCTGGCTGACGGGGGATGGACACTCGCTCGATCGCAGCCAGCTCAACCATCCGATTGAATCGGCAAAGAGTCGTTATGCATCTGACAGGCATGGTTGGCCTGAAAGCGCGTTCGATCTCGATGACGGGAGCAAGCCGATTCTGCTGCCCGCAGAACAGACTCTGAATACTGATGAGGCATTCACATTGAGCGCGTGGATTAGGCCACGCTCTTTTAATGATAAGTTTGGTCGCCCACGCTACATATTTTCCAAGTGGCACAGCGGGACCACCCACGGTGACTATATTCTCGAAATCGATAAAGGGAGGCTGCGTCTCAGGCTGATGGGTAACAAGCCACGCCAGGTGTCGGGGTTTTCACACCAGGGAAATATCCCTGTGGATGAATGGACCCATGTCGCCGTAACCTTCCTCAGAGGGCGGGTCCACTTCTTTGTCAATGCTAAGTCGGCCGGGCAGTACAGCACGCAAGCTCGCACCACTTATCTTCAGCCGTACAAGCATGATCGCCTGGCAATCGGAGCATTGAGCTGGCAGGCCCAGAATCAATTCGATGGCCAACTCGACGATATCCGAATCCACAACCGCTCACTTACCGGCGAGGAGATCGAAACGATGATGAACTATTCGACCGCGCCGCGAATAAAGCTAGACGATTACGTGTGGTCGGCCGGTCGGACGAAATTCAAGATTCAGGACGGTCTCCATACAGTGCCGAAAGCTCGAGAGGGCTTTTCCTATGGGGTCAATGGACGCGGTCCCCTGCTGTCTACTCATCTAGGCGACCGGTCGTGGAAGGACTTCGTCATGGATTTCGATTTTCTGGTGAAGCAGGCCAGCCCCGAATTGAATCAGCATAACATGCCGGAAGAATCGGCCGGCGTTCATTTCCTGTTCCGTGTCCAGAACCTGCGGGAGAACTGGCTGGAGCAAGGGCTAACCGCGTACCGGCTGTCATTCCTTCAAAGCGGAGAATGGGAGTTCCATCGCCTGCACAACATCCGGAGAATGCGCGGCCTGCCAGAAGCACGGGGCCGCAAAGTGGCCCTCGGTAAAGGAAAATTCCCTGCGTTTCTGGATAAGGAACATCACCTGAACGTCCAGGCAATTGGCGGAACATTGAAGATTCAATTCAACAACAATTTCCAGATCCAGATTAACGACGGCGTAAAAAAAGAGGGGACGTCTCCCCTCCTGTATGGTGGCTTTGCGATCCAGTGGGCCGCGGAATCCATGGGATATTTCCGCAACTTCAAACTTGTCCCACTGGAGGCGTTCTAAAAAATGGCGGAGAGAGAGGGATTCGAACCCTCGGTGACAATGAAGCCACACCGGTTTTCGAGACCGGCCCATTCAGCCGCTCTGGCATCTCTCCAATCGAAAATTCGTCCCGGATGGGACGGGCGGAACTATACTGGTGCCCGCGGCCTTTTCAAACATACGCCGGCCAGCTCCGCGGCAAGTTCGTTCGTGGTCTTGACGCTCCGCGGCAAGTTTGTTCGTGGTCTTGACGCTCCGCGGCAAGTCTGACCCAAACTACATAAAATGGCCGCGCGCCTCCGTCACGTGTTCGTGATCAAAAATATGCTCCTGACAGTACTCCTCTCCGCCGGCGCATTCCGGGCAGACCCTGAAATCTTCTTCCGGGTCTGTCCGTTCCGTTTTCTTGCAGGATTGGCAGATGTGGAAGGGCTGCATCTTGTTCTTGAGTTGCTTGACATCCCTGCTCATCTTGCGCTGTGACTGCCGCATCCGGCCGAGGATGTGTTTGCCAAAAAACAGGAAGAAATTACTCACGGAGGCAAAGACCAGGAACCTGGTCATCCAATCCCCGGTAACGAACGAGAAGCCGTAAATGATCCAGGTAAACATCGCCAGGTACCGGACCTTTATCGGCAGGATGAAGAAAAGGAGGATCTCGAAATTCGGATACAGATAGGCAAAGGCCAGAAAGACAGAACCGCCAATGTATGCGTTGGTGACGACAGCATCCTGAGCAAGAAATGCCGAAATGACAGTCGCCAGACTGCCGGTAAAGATATAAATGTTGTACCTGAAATAGCCCCACTCGGCTTCCAGGGCCCCGCCCATCAGGTAGAACAGGTACAGGCCGAAGAAGGCGCTGATCGGATGCATGCTCGGCGGAATGAAAAGGAAGGTTACAATCCGCCAGACCTCTCCACTTTGAAACAGCACGGGATCGAAGTTGAGCAGGTCCAGTATCCGGGCATCCACATGCCCAAATACAAATATGCACAGTTGCCCCATTACCAGCACAAAAGTGAGATGAGGGATAGCGAAAGTCCCAAGCCTCTTTTCCAGCCTGTCAAGAAAGTTCAATTCCATTTGCAGTTAAAGGGTGGCCAGAAGGCATAATACTGCGGTCTCGACGCTCCGCGGCGAGATCGAAAACAGTCCAAGGTCTCTCAGCCTAATCCATGACCCGATTCTCAATCAAGAGCATTCCCGGAATGGCTCTTCTCTTTTACCTGATTTCTCTCAGCCTTGGCTCTCTGAGCACGGCAGAGACTTTGGAGATTGACGGGAACACATTCCAGCTAATAGGAGACGCCCGGCACGACCATTACGTTTTCTCGATCGCTTTGGCAGCACCTTCGGAAAAGGCTGAGCTCATATTCGCCTGCAGTGGGACGACTGACTATTACAGCTTCAGACTGGATAACGGAAACGGCACACTGGAATCTAATCACGGCGGAACGCGAACCGTTCTGGATAAGAGGCCCGTTGCTCTCGCAGACGAAGCGAACATCGAGATCCGCAGGCAGCCCCATTCCGTGTCCGTGCTGGTAAACGGCCGTTACGCGTCCTGGGCCGCGAATAACCGGTTCTTCCGCGGAAAACTGCTGACCCGAGCAGGCAGCACCAATCACATTCAAAAGGTTCGGTATCAACCTCTTTCAGGAATTTCATTTCGTGACGATTTCATGGGCACAAATGAGAGCGTGAAAGATCTCGGCCAGTGGAACGTGGCCCTCGGCGAATGGCAGCGCCACTCAATCCTCGAGCAGGTCCGGGAAAGGAAGTTTGCCAACGTTCGCCCGGGTAATCAGCCCGAAGCCCAAAGGAGCGCCAATCCATTCTCCCTTTCCAGTCTGATACCGGAAAACTCTCTGGTGACTGCAGGGCATTGGTTCTGGGAAGATTATCGAACCGAGGTTTCCGCCAAAACGGACGGCGGAGAAGTCGGACTCGTGGCCGGCTATCGAGGCCCTGAGAATTACTTTCTCTTGCGCTACGCATTACTGCTCGATATGAGGCATCCCGGCAAACTCGAACTGATTCAGAGGTCTCCCAAGGGCGAGGAATCGCTTGGCATCCGATACGTGAAGGGCCGCGCAGGCAATTGGTACCGCCTGCAACTGGCAATCAGAGGCGGGCGGGTTATCGCGGGTGTTGACGATACGCAGCTCTTCAGTTCTGAAAGGCCCGATGCGGTGGGCGGCAAAGTCGGACTCTATTCAACAAAGGCCCGGGCTTATTTTGATGATTTCCTGGTGGAATCGGATCCCTCACTGACGCTGGATACAAAAAAGCTGCTGGAGTCCTGCACGCGAACCACGTCAGGCGACTGGAATATAGTTAAAGACCAGGATGCCTGGATTCTTGAAGGAACAGACGGAACACGGTACCTCGACGAATCATGGACCGGCGGCAACTGCGAACTGAGTGTTCAGGCCATTGGTAACAACGACTCGGTCGCCATCCAGGTTGGAGATACTGTTCTCCAACTCAACACAGATACATCTGGCAAGCTGCAGGGCCGCACAAGCACACAGGATGTGCACGCTCGACTGCAGCCAGGCCAATGGCGCCGCCTCTTTCTAAATCACAAGAACAATGAGCTGAGAATCATTCTTGACGGACAACTGGTGGCACGGCAGGTACCCGCAGGAGCAGGGAAACTGGCAATTACCAGTCACGGAAAATGCCGATACCGGGATCTGACTCTTTTCGGGTCCTACGAGCGCGATATTGAGAAAAAAGTCAGGCGTTCGATATTTTCTCAGGATCCCTATATGGCCGGCTGGGCATCGCCCAGGTGGGAATGGTGGCCTGCAGGTCAATCGCAAAGCCGCCGGCTGCCAGCCACCTATATTTACAAGGGGGATATTTATGGTGATTTCCGCGTCGACATGCCCATTGTTGGTGACGCAACCTATTTCTTTGGTGCAGACGCGACTGAACCCGGCGAGGGATATGAACTCCGGATTTCGACAAATACTGCAAAAAAATCGTGCAAGCTCGCGCTTTACAGAAAACAGAGGCTGTTAAAACAGGCCATCCGTAAGGTCAGACCGAAAACTAAAAAGAAAAAGCTTGGCAGGAAAGAGGAAACTAACTGGGGCAAGTTGGAATTGAATGTCGCCGGAAATCTAATCTGGGTCACTTTAAATAATGAAGAGCTGCTGTCAGTAAATGAGCCTGAACCGTCGAAGGGAGTCACTCTCGGAACAGTTCTCCACAGTCATACAGACTTCGCAAAAGTGCAGGTGCTCCGAGACCAGGTAAAAGACTATATGTTCGAACAGGCCCCCGCCGACTGGGAAAGAGTCGGAACGTGGGAGGTCATCAATCGGTTTTCATGTGATCCCAGATGGTCCCACATGAACGGGCGCAGCAAGGGCCTTGCTGCATTGTGGAACAAGCACGAGTTTGAAGGCGATTTCACCATCGAATGCTTTGCAGGCATGCGCATGCGACAGGAGTTGAGAGAAGGCGCGGGCGGCATTTATCCCAGAGTGGGAGATATCAATTTATCCTTCTGCGGCGACGGCCAGAACATGTTCAGTGGGTACGCGCTTGTGCTGGCCGCCTGGGATCCATACTGGTCCGAAAAGCAATCGCTTATTTACCGAAAGAACATAGTAGTTGCTCAAACAGAGCGTGAGATGATCCCACGCGTTCGAGACGGGCGGCCCAGGGCGAGGGTAATTAAGGTGCCTTGGGATCCGGGCGGGAGACCGGTTCACGGCGCATGGTATTTTCTGAAACTTCGCCGCCGCGAAAATCGCATCGGGTTCTTCTTTGATAATGTAAAAGTGATGTCATTTGAGGATGAAGAGCCACCTCCAGGAAAGCACATTGCTCTGTGGACACAAAACAACAGCATCGTCGTTGCGCGGGCAAAGATCTCTTACGAAAAAGCAATAAAACCGAAAGCGCGCGTAAGCCTTCGCTCCGAACCAGACAGCCTAATTGATAAGGCTTCGACAGAAACTTATCCAATCGAAATCACATCCCTTACTCATCCATTTCTCGAACAATCATTTGATAAACACTTTACTGACTGGAGTGTCACTGACTCTGAACAGAGCGCACTGCTTTCAATTGACAAAGAAATTAAGGCAGAAGGCGCCGGCAGCCTAAAATTAGTCAACAAGCACCCTGGCGGCGATTCCGGGGTCGTTGCACCAGTGCAGGATTTGGACGTCTCGAAAATAGTAGCTTTAAGTTTTGATTACCGCATTCCTAGCGGCGTCCTTGTGAATCTTTATTTTCAACTGAAAGGCAAGGATGGATTTTATTTTATTCGATTGACCGGATCGGGAAGGACGAGTGCAAAGGAAAGGATGGCGGGGGACTTCAACGCAGTAGCTGATGGGAACTGGCACACGGCACGGATCCATCTGGGGCTTGCGATGAAGGAGCGTTTTCCGGAAAACGCACAGCTTACCCTCCAAGCCATGAGGCTGGGCCAATTCCATGAGGGTTACATCCAGGCCGGATTTGGCGGGAACATGGCCGGAGCGGCGTACCATATCGACAATTTTCGCCTTGAAGCCGCTGGTGGCCCAGATCTTGATTTGACAGCCCGAACAGAATCAAAAGACGTGCAGGAGTTTTGCTACATTCTTGATAACAGCCCGAAAACTCATCCAATCAGTGCTAAAGGCAGCTTGAAGGTCCTTCCCGATAAAACTCAGGCACTCGGTAAAGACTGCAAAAGTCTGAGGGTCCAACAGAAAGGCCTGACGCCTGGCAATTGGTTCTTTCATGTTTCGATGAAGACTCAAAATGGAAAATGGACACCACCGGTCCACTACCCCTTGCTAGTTTCCGGCCCGCTCAAGATGTTGCGAACGAAGCCGAAGGATGGGGCGAAATGGGGCGGAGGAGAGGTAAAGATCTTTTTTGAGAAAGACTCCATCATCGATCCACTGCTCTCAACGGTAAGTGTTGTTATTAAGCATCAAGAGCTCGCGCCCGGGAATCTTGATTACGATGCACGCCATCGCGTGCTCAGATTTAATCTCGAGAACACCAGCGTTGATCTGAAGAAAGACGAGGAAGTATCCCTTGAAATCAGTTTCGCCGATACGTTGTTGCCCGCAGCTCTTCGGACCCCGACCAAGTGGTGGAGAACCTCGCAACGCAAAAGGAAGGTGAACAAAGAGCTTTACAGAAATTTTCCCCTGACTCTTATTTTTGATCCGTCCCTGGATAAAACGCCACCCTCACCCGTGCGCCTGGAGGCACGTATTCTCGATGAGGATTTTGAAGAGGGATTCGGCAAGATTCTCCCTTATGCTCAGAGGGGGATTACGCTGAAAAGGCAAGAGCAGGAAGGCCGGCAATTCCTGAACATCATTAACGAACAGCTTGCTGGATATTCCGGCATTCTGCTCCATCGAGGGCAATTCAATCTCGGTCGGTATCCTTTTCTCACTTTTGATTATCGAACCGATGGGAACCTGAAGGCTGATTTTCAGTTCCAGACACGGGGCGGGAACAAATATATGGGATTCACAGACAGTGACGACGGTCTCGAGTTCGTTGGCAAGATTGATGTCGTTGCGGACAAGCGGTGGCATCGTGCGGAGGTCGACCTCAGAAAAGTCGTCGGCGTCTATCTCAGAAACTTCGAACTGAATGCGAGCACGATTTCGCAATTCGTGCTCGGCGATTTCGGGCACCGGGGGAATGTTCCCGGTGCAAATCTGCAATTGGATAATTTTTCGCTCGTCCAGGCCGTCAGCTCAAATGGCGGATTGAGGCTTCGCTGGGGAGCGGAAGACATCAGTGGCATCGGGGGCTACAGCTATTCCTGGAGCAAAAGGGCAACCGATGACCCGGATACCAAAGTCGATTCCACGGAGCCTTACAGCACATTCGAAGACCTGCCTGAAGGCGACTTGTTTTTCCATGTCCGTGCACAGGACACCGTCGGCAACTGGGGCCGTGCGACGCATATTCGCTACCTCGTCGATAATACTCCTCCCAGACTCGAGGAGGTCTTTCCCGCGCAGGGCAGCAAAACGGCAAGTCCGGAAATCAAGCTTCACTTTCATGAAAAGGGCTCCGGCATCGACCCGCGTTCCATTCAACTGAAGTTGAACGGTTTACCTGTTTCGCTCGAATCAGAGCACACTGAATTCGATGCGGAGACGGGCGTGTTGACCTACGACTGGGCCGGGGCAGGTCTGTTCCCTGACCCTGATGACAAGAGCAGACTCAGTTTCGAGCTCGATCCGGCGAAGGACTTTGCAGGTAACGGGTCCGAGCCCGCTTCCTGGAGTTGGGTGCTGGATTTTAAGAAAGATCAGGACGGCCCGGTCGACCTGGCCATCGAAGGCGAAGGCAACCTGGTGCAATCATTCACGAGCTTTACTCAGGATTTTGGCGATTGGAAGCCGCTCGGACAATCAGGGGCACGCATTGCCATTTCCCGGGATGAGGATCGCCAGGACAATTGCCTGAAAGCGACGATTGCTGATACCTGGGATGAGTCCGGCGTTTACCTCCAGTTGAAGAAGAATGTCCCGGTCGCTCCGAATCCCATTGTCGCGTTTGATTATAAATTCCCGCCCGGTCTGAGAATCCTATTACGCGTTTATGCCAACAGTAAATACCGATGCATTTCGTTGACCCAGGACCCTGACGGATATGACAAGATCGGCGAAATTCCCGGGATCGTTGCGGATGGCAAATGGCACCACGCGATCTTCAATCTTCATGACATCCTGAAAGATGCTGACCCCGAAACCAAAGCCCACACGGTCGGCCAGTTTGCGTTCGGCAACTGGAGCAATCTCTGGAACGCGAAAGGAAGCGAATACTATATTGATAATTTCATCCTGACCGGCAGTGGCACACCGGAGCCGAGATTCAGCGTCCACGCGACAGATCCATCCGGCATTGCGGGCTTGGCGTGGACTTTGGATTCCTCTTCTGCGTCAATGCCAGCGCCGAAGATTCGCTCCGCCGCAGGTCTCGTAAAATTGCCGGTGGCAAAGAAAACCGGCCTCCGTTTTTTCAGCGTTCGAGCCCGGGACAAGGCCGGGAACTGGGGGCCTGCCCATCGCTATCCTTTCTACACAGACGCGGCAGCTCCAAACAAACGCGATGGACTCGAATCCAAGCCCAACTGGACCGCCCAGGCCGAGGATAAGCCGGACCGCCCTCCCCAACTTCGATCGTTGCCTTCCGCGGCCGGCGGGAAAGTGCTCTCCGTCACGCACTCATTCCAAAGCAGGAAGAACCGCGAGCTGATGCTCTCTCTAAAAAGGAGTGTTCCTCGGGGCAGAAACAAGCGGCTCTCCTTCCACCTGTTTCACCAGGGAGAGGAGGTGACCTGTAGAGTCCTTTTGAGCACATCCAGCCGGACGCTTGTCTCTCGGCCCCAATCTGTTCCGGGAGGCCAATGGAGTACCCCGGTGAGCTTTGACCTCACTGGCCGACGATTCACCGAAAGGGGCGACAGCGGCAGATACACCTCAGTTCTGGGCAGTAAAGAGGCCATCAAAGAGATACATCTGAAATTTGAATGCGCTGACAAGAAAGCAGACTTTTTGATCGACGCACTCTACATCCGGTGATCTTTGAATCCCTTGCACGCCTCACTGAAATCCGGTACATAGCCACCCTTCGAAACTTCGATAAATTCGGGAGCCTGGCATGCCTGACGACCTTTTCATATCAGCACAGCGATTCATCAAAGATCTTGTTAACGCGTGGAATCCGGAAGATCCCTTCGGCAAGCTTCTGCGCGAGGCTGGCAGTGATTCGACGCTCCTTTCCAGGCTTCTTGAATCACCTGCAGAGGCGATGGCCGATGCCGGCGTCGAACTGCCGGATGGTGCGACCGTGGATTTCAAACAGCTCTCGAACTCCGATATTACCACCGTGCTTCCGGAGGCCGGTAAGAGCGTTTCCATGTCCTCGGAATTCATAGTGAACCCCCTGAAGAAACTGATCGCCCAGGCCCAGGGGGACAGCTCGCTCCGTGAACAACTCTTGACCTCCCCAGGTGAAGCTTTGAAGCAGGCTGGCCTCGAGATCGCCGGAGACGCCAATGTTGCCTTCATCGAAAATACGGCAGGAAACTACACCATTGTTCTTCCTGCACCCGAGAGTGCTGAGCGAAACGAAAAAATGAACTCTCTCAAATTGGGGATCGTCGCGAACACCAGCCAGGAGATCACCCTTGATTGGGTCAGACCGGATTACATGACCGTAAATGGCACGGTGGATTCGGAAACTGCTTCGATACTCAGAGTCGAACTGGACAAGGCAGACTTTGATGTGGATCTCAATCTCGGCGGAATCAAATTCTTCAGCTCGCAGGGCATCGGCATGCTCGTCCGCACGGAGAAGCGGCTGGGCGCGATTGGATGCCGCCTCCGCCTGCTCAACGTTCCCGAAGTGCTCATGAACGTGTTAAAGATCTTCAGACTGCTCGCGGTCCTGGAAATCGAAAACCGCTCGGACGACGACCTCATCCAGGCGTATCAGTTTTAGTTAATTGGGGGCTGGGCTGGCCAGGTTCTTCCGTAATCTCTCTCGGCTCACAGGCTGGCAGCAGCCTGCGGCCACAATGTCCGGCACCTGAAACTTAATTCGTCAGCCTTTCCATCACCCACCGAAATTCCTGTTCAAGGCTGCCGGACAGTGTGCCGCCACACAGTTCCTCTCGCACCCCTTCCGGAATGACCAGCCAGGTATAGGTTTCGATCTCCAGGTGGTGTGTGCTCCCGTTTATTTTCAGGTGGTCTATTGCTGCCTCGAGCTGCGGCCGGGTGGTGCCCATGTTGGGGAGCTTTTCGAGGAAAATGGGGACGTGAAAGTGGCAGCGCCATTCGGGGTAAGCCTTCCAAACTTCAAGCACTTCAGGCGTGAGCTCATCAAGGTCGCGAAGAGTGACGCGCCGGCCTTGGTCCATTGCGACGACCTGATGGAGGTAGCGCTCCTCGTCGAACGAGAGCAAATCGCGGATGCCATCCGGATTGTTCGCCGGGTCAGGTATCGAAAGGGCACAGGAAAGGTGCATCTTGGCGATCGGGATGCCTTCAGCCTGGAGGGCTGAAAGGGATTCTCCGAGGTCTTCGAATTCCACGGCCTGGTGGCAGCAGTCGTAACAGAGGCCGAGGTAGCGGCGCAGCAGGCTTTCGGAATCATCCGCACTGATGCCAAGCTCCTGACTGAGCTTCTGCCGGCCCCCTCGATAGATGTGCTCGTTGAAGAGGTGGATACAGTCCGATGTCAGTTCCAGTGTCGTCCAGGGCTCGGGCTCGATGCCAAGTTGGATGAGCTGGCCGGTCTCATCCTCGAGGCGTTTCAGGTGCGCGACCACTTTGGCCATGCTGACCGCGATACTTTCGAACACTTCCTCGCCGTGTTTTGCCGGGCGGAAAGCGCCGGAAAGCGAACTGATGGATCCGGTCTCGCCTTCAGGCAGCAGGCTTGCCAGTACATCCGCGACATGGCACGTGTGGTCGATGCGTTCCTGCTCGGTCCAGTCGGGCAGGTAGACCTTCTCTTTGACGCGATTGGAGTGAAAATTTCCGTACGGGAACGCGTTTATCGTGAACAGAAAGAAACCATTCGAGGACAGGAACTCTCTGAAGTGATCCAACTGCGCCGGGTCGTCATGGAGCGTGCTCGCAGCCTCGGCGGCCATCCAGATACCGAGACCCATTTCCTGATCGGGAAAGAGCCGTTTCTTCAGAGGCAGCGTGAACTCCTCCAGAGACGATTGCATCTGGTCGAGTTTTTCTGAAGGGTGGACGTTGGTGCAGTAGCTGAGGCGGAAGTCGTTGAGCTGGGGCACTGAGTCAGTTACTCCAATTCGCTCAGCTTCACCGGTCTGCCTTCAGCGGCTGAGAGGTCGGCGGCGAACACCACCCGATGAGATTCGAAGGCCGTGTCAAAGTCAGTCAGCGGCATTGTTGAATCGTCGTTGATACTGTCCACAAACGCCTGGAACTGCGGCTCGTACGGATGGTCGGAGACGTCGCCGGAATCGATGAGCGTAGTTTCGAGGGTGCTCCAGCGATCTTTGACCATGCCGCTGAGTTTGTGCGAGTAGAAGCGGTTATCGAGCATACTGCCTTCGCTGCCGACCAAGTGTGTATGGAAGTAGTAAGGCTGCAGGCAATCCACGCAGGAGGTGCATTTTCCGAGCGCTCCGTTTTTGAATTTGAGGATACTGACGCTGGTGGTCGCGTATTCGTAGGGCTCGAAGATTTCGCTCTTGGACCCAGTCTCATAGCTCGTCACTTCTTCGACCTCGCTGCCCACGCACATCAGCAGGCTGTCCAACGCGTGGCAGCCCGCGGTGAGCAGAGAACTGCCACCGAAATCTTTCTTGACGTTCCAGCCGAACTGGCCATACCAGGGCCCGATGCCGTGGTAGTAATCGATCTCACCGAAGTGAATCTCACCCAGAAGGCCTTCATCAATGACAGACTTGACGAGCTGAAAATGTTTGCTGAACCGCACCTCGAAACAGACGCATGCCTTGACCCCCGCCTCCTCGATCGCGGCCTTCATGGCCTTGGCATCTTCCCAGGTGATGCAGATCGGTTTTTCAATGATCAGATGCTTGCCGGCCTTCGCGGCCGCAATCGCCTGCTCCGCATGCTGCGGATGCGGTGTGCAGATATCGATGATGTGAATATCAGGATTCGCGAGCATCTCGTCGAAATCGGTATACGCCTTGAGCGGTGTTCCAAACTGCTCTTCAAGCGCTGCCTCGTCATGTTCGCGACGGGAACAGATAGCGGTAACGTTCCCACCGTTGACAGCCTTTAATGTTTCGATGTGCGCTCCTGCTACCCAGCCCAGTCCGACGATGCCTACATTTAAGTCGCCCATGGTGACCCCCTTGCAGATATGGTTGATGGTTGATGGTTAAAGGATGGTGGTGATGGTGGCTCTGCATGAACCATCAGCCATTAACTATTCGTCACTATTCTTCCGTCACGATCCCGGCGGGTAGCACCTCCAAAGTTGTGCTCCGGCCGATATCCTAATGATTGAACCGCATGGCCGACTTCCCATCGGCTTTCGAACGTATTCGCGGCTATGTGAAATATTCTGTAGCGATCCGGGAGCTCAAAATCAAGGGCCTTTTCAGCCGCCTGGGCTACGTCACGGAGATCGACCCAATCCGGATCAAACTCCTGGTCGGAGGTCTCTTCTTCAAGCACCCCATTGGCCAGACGCAGACTGATGACCTCGATCGGTGTCTCAATGGCGAACTGATACGCCATCTTCTCCACGAGAAAGTGTGCCAACTGCGTGGCCTCGGTATCGGGCCGCGGCTTGAATCGCTCGTCCACCCAGTATTCGTCGACCTTGTCTGTCATAAAGTCAAGGGTGGAGAAATGAATGAACCGGCGGACACCGGCCGCCTTTGCGGCATTCAGCAAATTGAAGGTGCCCCGGTTCGCAAAATCGAGAACGTGCTGTTCATCGCCGCAATCGGACGGCAAAACGCCGCAATGAAGGATGACCTCGACGCCGTCCAGAAGTTCGCATTCACCCTCCAGCTCTCTCAGATCGAGAAGCCGTCCGTTGGCGGGTTCAGATTCCGCGTCTGTGGCTACGACCTCATGATCAGCGGAAATCCGTTCAGAGATCGTTGTGGCAAGTGGTGTATTGGCACCGGTGATGAGAATCTTCATGCCGCTTCTAATCCCAGATTTGGGCTGGGAAATCAAACGTGTTCTGTTGATCGGGGCGTGAGTAATGAGTAAGCAGAGACCACAGACGGCACGTACCTAGCGCATATTGCTCATTACGTATTATGAACCTTCTCATCATCGGCGGCAGCGGCTTTGTCAGTGGCACGCTCGCCCGGATTGCCCTGGAGCATGGCCACTCGGTCAGCACAGTCACGCGCGGTCAGCGTGAGATACCGGAAGGCGCACAATCAATTGTTGTGGATCGCAAGGATAGAGAAGCCTTCGCCCAGACAATCGATGCCCATGGCGGCGAGTGGGATCTGGTGGCTGATTGCATCGGCTATGAGCCGGAAGACGCAAAGCAGGATATCGAGTGTTTCAAGAATCGGGCCCGGCACCTGGTCTTCGTTTCCACGGATTTCGTTTACGCCCCTTCCGGGAGGGTCCACCCGCAGCCGGAAGATGGACTTTATCGGTCGGACAGTTCATATGGACACAAGAAAAGGCTGTGCGAATTGGAGATTCTCAACGGCGATACTGGAGGTATGGCGTGGACCATCCTGCGTCCATGCCACATCTACGGCCCAGGCTCCTTGCCGGGCTGTCTGCCCAATTACAGCCGCGACCCGGAACTGCTTCAGAAGATGAAAGCCGGCCAATCCCTCGCGCTTGTCGGCGGGGGTTACTTTCTGCAACAGCCCATTTTTGCTCCCGACCTTGCTGAGCTCATTCTGAGTTGCGCAGACAACGAGAGCTGCGAAAGCAGCATCTTCAACGCGGCTGGGCCAGACATTATCGAATCAAAGAAGTACTACGAGATCATTGGCGACGTTCTGGGAGTCGAAACGAATTTTGAAGAAATCTCGGTGGATGAATACCTGAAAGAAAACCCGGAAAAAGACGCGTTCATCTGCCATCGCATCTACGATCTTACCCGCCTCCACGAATCGGGATTGAAGGTACCGGCAACCTCGATTCAGGAGGGACTGAGGATGCATGCAGAGAGTCTTTTGAGAGACTGAGGATTGTTGAAGATTCAGGATTCAGCAGGATTCAGGATTCAGAATTCCGAAACCGGAGCCCATTACGCATTACTCATTACTCACTATTCCTCCCCCATGTCCGACCAACCAAACGTCCTCCTCATCTGTACCGACCACTGGCCCGCGTCCCTTCTGGGCGAAGCCGGGCATCCGACCATCCTCACGCCCACGCTCGATCAGATCGCTCGCAACGGCACTCGCTTCGTCAACGCTTACAGCGAATGCCCGGTCTGCATACCCGCCCGCAAGACGCTGATGACCGGCACGAGCTGCCGGACTCATGGGGACCGCACGTTCCAGGATCAACCCGCGCCCGCACGACTTCAGACGATGGCCCAGACCTTTCGGAACGCGGGCTACCAGGCGTACGCCGTCGGCAAGCTGCATGTCGCCCCGCAGCGTTCCCGAATCGGGTTTGATGATGTGATACTCGCTGAAGAGGGACGGTTGCAGTTTGGCTTCGTGGATGATTATGAGCTCTTCCTTGGGGACCAGGGGTACGCGGGGAAACAATTCGCCCACGGCATGTGCAATAACGAATACCTCAACCGGCCATGGAACCTGCCCGAAGAGCTTCACGTCACCAACTGGACCACCCAGCAGATGGCCAGGACGATCCAGCGCCGCGAGCCTGGAAAGGCAGGCTTCTGGTATCTCTCATACTGCCATCCGCATCCACCGCTGGCGCCGCTCCAGTGCTATATGGATATGTATAGCGATCTCGACCCCGGTGAACCGAACTTTGGTGAGTGGTCGCAAGATTTCGATGCCCTGCCCTACCGCCTCAAATCTCAGACACGTGATTCAGACCCGAGGCGGCCGCACGAAATCGCGCAGGCGCGCCGCGCGTTTTATGCTATGTGCACACACATCGACCACCAGCTCAGGGTGGTCATCGGAACGCTCAGGGAAGAAGGACTCCTCGATAGCACAATCCTCATGTTTACCTCCGATCATGGGGACATGCTCGGCAATCACGGCATGTGGGCCAAGCGAGTGTTCTATGAAGACTCGGCGAACGTCCCCATGCTGTTGATGGGCGTCGCGGGGGATGAGCGCGTCGGGCATCATCGCGTTGAGCATCGCATCGTCGGCTGGCAGGACGTCATGCCGACGCTGCTCGATTTGGCCGGTATCGAAATCCCAAAAACGGTTGAAGGACAGTCCATGGTCGGTGAAGAGCGGGAATCTCTTTACGGCGAATGCGGCGCGGGTGCGGGTGCCAGCCGCATGATCCGCTCTCACTCTTACAAGCTCATCTATTACCCGGTCGGAAATGTTGTTCAGCTCTTCGATGTGGAGAACGACCCGCAGGAACTCTATGACCTCCTCCACAGTGCCGCACATCAGGACATCATCGCCGAATTAAAATCCAAGCTCATCCAGGAACTCTATGGAGGGGACGAGGAGTGGGTGAAAGACGGGGAACTGGTCGGTCTGCCCGACCAGGAATTTCAGCCTGGCCCCAACCGCGGTCTCTCTGGCCAGCGTGGCAGCCACTGGCCGCCGTTTCCGCAGCCGTCGTAATGGGAGCTACTTCGGCTGCACCGCGTTACTTTTTACGCTCATCTGCACGTCACCCATATTCTGTTCGAACGACACCAGAACTTTATCGCCCTCTGCCAGACCGAGGTCATCCAGCGGATCGCTGATCTTGAAAGCCTGGCTTTCTCCTGGTGTCACGAGGAGATTGGGAGACTCCCATTGCTCGATCTCCGATTTCGTCCCTTTGGAAGCATGCACCAGGAACCAGGAAGGGCTGTTCCCCTGGAGTGTCAATGGGCTGATCGGCCCCGAAGTCAGGTTTTTTATGGTCAACTGAAGCCCGCCGTCGCCTGGCACTTTGAGTAAAAGTTTGACCGGGACACCTGTCTGTTCCGCCTCCCGTTCAGGAATGGCCGGCGCGGGGCCTCCACCAGCGACGTCCGGAGGGGAGACCTCCACCGTCTGACCCATAGGGGCAGCCATCTGTACTGCAACGGGTGCCCTGGCGCTCGTGAAAAAAAGGCCCCACCTAAGACCAGCAGTCCAAGGATGCCCAACGCGCCGCATCCCACCGCAATCCCAATGGCCGGCCCGCCTCCCCCCGAGTTCTTAGTAAAGGCAGCAAATGCAGCAACACAGCCACCTGCGATAAGTAACAACAGAACCGCCCCGACAATCAGAACTAAAATGCTCACAATTAGACCCTCCTTCCGGTGAAACAACCTGAAGCAGCGAGAGAATAACAGAAAAGAAAGGAAGGAGTATATGGAATGAGTAATGCGTATTATGCCGATACGCGTACCACGCAGATTGAGACTGTCGTATCACACTCATTGGGAGAACACGGAATCGTGGTCTGATATCAGAAACGTCCTGAAATTACTTTCCCGTCCTTTACATAATGCGGCGGCATCAAGCGCATCTGAATTCCCTGGATCTCCGTCGGCGAAACTTGGAACAGGAACTCGTCCCCGTATCTCTTGCCGGGTTTCCACAATGAGCTCGGCCAGATCCCACCACACAGGTCGAAACGCTTGCCAATCAGGCCGTCAGGTGTCACTAGTTCAACTTCGACGGTGTAATCATGTGGTGGACGAGAGACAGCCTCCCAGACCACAAGAATGCGGATTTCGGAATCAGAAATCGCGGCCTGCCCGATTCCAGCACGAATAATCTCGTCAAATTCGATCTTCATTCGAGGCGGGGCGTCGGAGGTCTTCCCAAAGCGGTTGAGTTCAGGAGGCATGCTGCCGCCCTCCTCTAAGACGACTATTCCTTCTTCCACGAGGATTGGTACAAACTCCCCTTGCACTAATTCTCTGCGCAGTTCATAGACCTCGCGCAAAGGAGGCCAGTCACTGAGGAAATCAAAGACAGCATAGTCAAATTCAGAGCGGCCAATGGCCTGAAAGCGGTATAGGTTTCTTCGATCCGTCAGGTGTGAAGCCAGTCTTTCAGTGGCAAAGACATCTGTCTCGAGTGGAAC
Organism: Planctomycetota bacterium; assembly: GCA_030740295.1. Next base: position 8,463 of record JASLXP010000501.1, on the reverse strand, counting down.
TAATTGTTTTACTTTTTCTACAACAGGGCTCACTGCGCGCTGGTGTTGCCCTATGCCCGGTTTCCCCCATGAGAAAGGTAGATTCCCGAAGAATATACAACTAATTGCACACCCGAAGAACACGATAGAAGCGAGGGCCGGCGTTTCATCAGTGACACCAAGCCAGTCCTTCAGCTTCCCTTTCAGCCACTCAGGGGGCGCTGACACAGCGCTCAAGCAGGCCAGGAATAGAATAGGCAGTAATGTCGCTTTGTACTGGAACTCGTAGTCTACAAATGCCGGTTGCTTACTGGTACATAGGAGAATAAATGTAGGTAGAACAATTGCCAGGTACCTCCATCTTATAAGCGGCGAAAGGATGAGAGGAAGTATGAGATGCATTAAGAAGAAGATTACAGGATAGCGGAAAACCATCAGTGCCGTCTTAACCGGGTGACTTATCATGTACATAATCACCTCCAGCATTGTTTTTCCCATATGATCGTAAAATAGCCCAGTCTGCAGAATCTCACTCCCCCTGATTGCCGGCATAATCCACTGAGTTGCTGCAGAAAACCAAATCAGCGTTCCTGCAAAAATGCCTGCCCCAGCTTTTCTGTCCCCATAGAAGAACAGTCCCAGCCCAAACATAGCCACGACCGGCGCCACGCTTTCTTCGCAGCACAGAGCCAGCAGGCAGAATCCGATCGTGCCGATCCGCTTTTTTACTAATACAAAATAGGCCGCCCACAAAATGAAAGCCATGGCAAAGCTGGGCATCTTCATTCCGTAAGTATGATTCGTTACCTGCATCTGGACCGGCGGATAAAACAACCAGGCCAACGCGAGGGCCAGTCCAGTATACGCGCTCGCCGGCGTAGCTTTTCGGCCTATCAGGTAAATGGGAACGGCGGCAAGTGCAATACCCGCAGCATGGAGGACCATTAATGTCTCGTGTCTCGGAAATAATGCATAAAAGGGCAACAACAGGAGAACAATTGGTGAGAAATGATCTCCCAGAAGGTTCGCAAAAGTCCAGGTGTTGTTATGCATGAATCGGCCGCGCAGGGTCTGCTGAAATGCCTCAGCGTAGAACCCGCTGTCCGGGTATCCCCACTGAAGATGCCAGTAGAGATGAAAGCAGATCCAGGAAAAGATAATCGTGAATGCGGCGACAGCGGACCAGAGGATGATTGTGGGTCGTTTAGTGCACACCTGAAGGATCGGCGAAAGGGCCGCACCCATCGAGATTGCATTCGTCATCATAAATCCGAAGTACCAGTAGACCGAGGATTTCTCGGCGCCACCAAGCCATTGGAGTACGGGTATCCACAGCAGAAGCACTGGAAACCACGCCTTGGCTGAAACGGTTACAGCCTGGGTCCGCTGAATGTCCTCCCGGCTGCACTTCCATCGAATCTGCAGAAACCAAACCAGCAGAACCGCGCCCGCGCCACAGAAGACAGGAAGATCGATTATTGGAGCGCCGGCGAGAGACGAATCGTTCAGAAAAGCGTATTGCAGCAGATGGAACGAAAACCCCTCTGCCCCCGCCGCAGCAAGAACCAGCCACACCAGGGATTTCTGCCCCCGTCTTTTCTTTTCAATTTGAGGTGGGGTTTCGGCCATTCTCCAAACCGTGTTTCAAAGAGGGAAGCTTCTGTTAGGTTAAGCACTGCTATGTTCAGGCTGCGTACAAAGAGTGTCCTATGAGATTCGTTATCGTTCTACTGTTCCTCCCGCTGGGCGAAATCTCGGCGGAAAGGGCTCTGGACAGAACCGGCGACGGATTAGTCGTTGGGCTGGCACTATCAGGCGGCGGGCTGCGTTCGACGGGAGTCAGTTATGGGGCCATGCTCGAGCTGGAGGAGCGGGGACTACTGAAGAGGATTGACTTCATCTCCGCCGTGTCCGGCGGCAGTATTGTTGGTTCTTATTATTGCCTCGGCCTGCCTTTGAAAGAATTCGGGCCTAAGCTGAGCAAGAATCTGCTGACCACTTCTCTGGGCAAGGCCCTGAATCCAAAGAAGCTTTTCAACGATAAAGAAGATACGCGCGTCATCGGCTTTGCTGAGGCATTGGATCAGGTGTTCTTTGGGAACAAGAGAATCACTGAGTTATGCGAGCAGCCTTTCCTTCTGATCAATACCGTGAATGTGGAAAACGCCAGCCTGTTCGTTTTCACTCGAGACGGAGCTTCCGATGAAAACCTTGTCGAAAACGGGCAGCTTCCCCAATACATGGTCAGCCCTTCACAATTGCACGAGATCCAGGTCTCCCATGCTGTAGCGGCATCGTCCGCGGTACCGACGCTCTTCAGCTCACATAAGATCAAGGCCGTAAACCAGGGGGTCAGCAAGAAAGGAAAGCGGGATACAAAGACGATCCGCCTTATCGATGGTGGTATTTTTGACAACGCCGGTTTAGAGCCTCTTCTGGTGCGCAAGTGTGATGTGATTGTCGCGGTAGATTCTTCACGCTCGGTATTGACAAAGGAGGGATACACTTTTTTTGCGCCAGGAGGCAGTAAAGTAATCCCGATTACCCGGCGGCGGTATCGATCTCTTCTCGAGACATACACGAAAGAACGGCTCGGCGACCGATTCATCCATATGACGATCACAGATAAGAAGATTGACGAAATGAACTTGTTCAAGGTCAAGCTGAAAAAGAAGGAACTCGATCTGCTTGTCAAGCACGGCCGTGAATTGATTGAAGAGAATCTTAAATCCATCCAAAGAGTTCTGAAGCAGACGGAGCAGAATCGTCCCGGAAGCTCTGAGAGATAGCGCGCCGGAATTCCCGCATGCCACAGATCATTCGAATCGGATCGAGGAGAAAGGCGCACCGCGAAACCAGGCTGCTTGATGGCGAGCTCACCATCTTTGCGCACCGCACACCACCTGTGACGGACCGCATGCTCATCAACGCTCTGCCCTCAGTGCAGAAAGGCCGCGTGTTGACCGGCCTGTCTTCCGAGCCGCTGATCGCGATGGCCTGTAAGGCACTGCAGTCCGAGGGCGAGGTCACCTTCTTCCATCTCGACGCGTTTCACACGGATACGGCCCGTGACACTCTTGAGTCAAATGCGGTGCCGGGGGTCGACATCGTTCTTGATGCCGATTTACCTGTTGGCCCATTCGATTCCGCCTTTTTTGCGTTTCATCAGAACACCGAATGGCAATTGGCGAGGGACATCCTCGAACAAACCTTCTCCGCACTGGCCCCGGGCGGGAACTTACTGGTGGCCACAGACAACCCTCGCGATTCGAAACTCGCGCAGGAGCTTCAGCGTGTCTTTGGAGGAGTGAAGCTCGAAGAAAAGAACCGCGCCGGTCGGCTGTATTTATGCCGGCGAAAGGGGGCGCAGAAGTTCAAACGCCGGGGCTACCGCTGCACTATTCAGACGCGTTTTCAGAACAGAGAGTTTGAGTTCCAGACCCGGCCCGGCGTTTTCAGCCACGCCAAGTTCGACGACGGAGCCCGAGCCCTCCTCGATGTGGCGGAATTCAATCCGGGAGACTCCCTCCTCGATCTCGGTTGTGGATACGGCTCGGTCGGTGTGATTATGGCCGCGCAGATGAACGGAAAGGTGACGCTGTTGGACTCCAATGCCAGGGCGGCTGCGCTGGCAAATGAGAACCTTTCTTTGAACAAAGCTACCAACGGGGAAGTCATACTGACTGCCACGGTCGATGCCGGTGACCGGCGGTTTGACCGGGTGCTGGCCAATCCCCCTTACTTTTCAAACTACAGCATTTCGGACCTGTTCATCCGCCGTTCGCACGAGCTCCTGAACCCATCGGGCACGCTTCAACTTGTGACTAAGAGTCCCGCTCCGCATGTTGAGATGTTTGAAAAAATGTTTGGAAATGCCGAGATCACTACCCGCAGGGGGTATAGTGTCGTCAGGGGAATTAAGGATTCCTGACATTCGCATTTGATTCGCTGATTCTTTAAACTCCCTCGATTCACCGCCTTGCAGATCGACAGGCGGCTCAACTGCCCGCGGCGCAGTTGCATTTACCTTTGGAGAAACCCATGAAAAACTGCCTCAAAATTCTGGCTTTTCTGTCCATCACCCTCTCAGCCAGCATCGCGCAGGACAATCTCACAGAGGACGCAAAGCGCCGTGAAGGTCAACTCGCCAGCCAGATTGTCACCGTCCTTGAAAAATATCACTACAACCATCTGGAGTTGAACAACGACATTTCCAAGAAGATTTTTGTGGAGGTCTTCAAGGCCCTCGATTCGGAAAAGAAATTCTTTCTACTAAAGGACTACACTCGTTTCAGGGCGTGGGAACTCACCCTCGATGACGGGATTGAGCGAGGCGATCTGACCTTTGTATACAAGCTGCGAGACATCTACGTGAAGCGGGTGAAGGAACGGATGGCCAAGCTGCCCGAACTGCTGAAACGGCCAATGGATTTCACAAAGAAGGAGATGTTTGAGTTGGACGGCGACAAGAGGGATTTTGTCCGAAGCACAGAAGATCTCGATGAACGCTGGTTCAAGCTCCTCAAGTTCCAGGTCCTGTCGAGAAAGATCGTCAAAGACCGGGCGAACAAACACGCGAAAAAGAAGAAAAGCAAAGAGCAGATCATGAAAGAGATTCACGAACAGTTGATGAAGCGCTACGAACGGGTGGAGCGCTTCGCTCTGAAAACCCGAGCCCCAAAGATGGTCGACTTTTTTGTAGACACCGTGGCCGAGGTCTTTGACCCTCACAGCACGCACTTTTCGCCTTCCGAAGTGGCTAATTTCAATATCCAGATGAAGCTGAAGTTCGAAGGCATCGGTGCCGCTCTGCAGTCCCGCGACGGCTATACCAAAGTCGTTCGGATTATCCCAGGCGGCCCGGCAGAGCGGGACGGCCGTTTGCAGCCGGAAGACCTGATTATCGAAGTAGCGCAGGGCGATAAGGAGGCGACGAACGTGGTCGATATGGATCTCGATGAAGTGGTCCAGCTCATTCGCGGCAAGAAGAACACGATCGTGAAATTGACGGTCAAGCCAGCAAATGCAGCAGACGAGAGTGTGCGCCGCATCATCGATATCAAACGAGACGAAGTGAAACTGGAGGAGCAGTCCGCCAAATCTGCAGTGTTTGATATTGAGGCGAACGGCAAAAGAAATCGCTTTGGCTTTATCAAACTGCCTTCTTTTTACAGGGACTTCAGCTCGAAACTGCCGAACACACGCTCCTGTGCTACAGACGTGAAAAAGCTCGTTGAGAAACTGAAGAAGGATAAGGTGGACGGGATCATCATCGACCTCCGAGGCAACGGCGGCGGCTCGCTGCCCGACTCGATCAAGATGGCCGGGCTTTTCAACGAAGAAGGCCCGATAGTGCAGGTACGAGACCGGGCCGGCAAGGTGGCCAAAGAAGTCGATCCGGATTCCGGCATTCTTTACCGGGGCCCGCTGCTGGTGATGATCGATCAGTTTTCCGCTTCAGCGTCTGAGATATTTGCCGCGGCCCTGCAGGATTATGGCCGGGCTATCATTGTGGGTAACCCGCGCACCCATGGAAAAGGGACCGTTCAGACGACCGTGGACCTGGACCGCTTTCGATTCAGCAACACGGGCGACAAACAGGGGTTTGTCAAACTCACCATCTCCAAGTTTTACAGGATTTCAGGCGGCTCTACACAGCTCAAGGGCGTTCGGCCAGACATTCTTCTGCCTGGTCTGTACGACAATATTAAAATAGGGGAGACGGTATATGAATACAGCCTTCCGTGGGATGAGATCCCCCCGGCAAAATACAAAAGGTTCGGCGCCGATTTCCCCTTCTCCTACCTTCGCAAAAACAGTCGAGCACGCATCAAGAGCAACGAGCGTTTCCAGAATGTCCTGCAACGCCAGGCGATCATCACCCGCAATCGCAACGGAACCCTCGTCAGTCTGAACGAGGAGGAAGTCTTGAATAAAAACAAGGCCGACCGAAAAGTGACCCTTGCAAGCAATCGTCTCCAACGCCGCTGGCAGTTGAAACAGAAAATTATTTCGCAGGAGCAGTTCGATAAGTGGGAGAAACGTGAAGCGAACGCGGAGGATATCGACCCGGAAGAGCTGGAACACGAACAGATTCAGTTTCGTGAGAACCTGAGGAAACTCCCTGAATCGGAAAGGGACGCGTGGGAAGCCCGCTCGTGGCGCGATTACATGGTGGAAGAGGCGCTCAGCATCCTTTCCGACTACGTCAACCAGACCCGCGAGGGATAATCATAATGTGGCAACAGGACGATCCCTCCAACAAGAGGATGAAGTGGGAGGAAGATCAGTTCGATTGGGGTGAAGACCAGAATCGGCAGAGCGATAAGCCGGAAACTCGGCAGGGGGATGCCGAACCAATGCTGGATGAAGATCCGCACGCTTATTCAACGGCGAAGACCGATGAGCGAAACATGGCCATGCTCTGTCACTTGGCCGCATTCAGCGCCTTTTTTGTTCCGCTGGGCAACGTGCTCGGGCCGCTGCTGGTCTGGTCCATAAAGAAGAAGGAAATGCCTTTCGTGGATTACCACGGCAAAGAGGCCCTGAATTTTCAAATCTCCCTGTCCATGTACATGATCGTATCCGCGATTCTTGCCTTTGTGATCATCGGTATCCCGATGCTCGCGGTAGGGTTTATTGCCGGCCTCGTCATGCCAATCATCGCGGGACTGAAGGCGAACGAGGGTGTGTTTTACAGGTATCCGGCGATCGTGCGGTTTATTAAATAGATCGACGCAGTTCTGTCTGCCCTTAACCCAGATCACCCAGTGCACCGTCCTCCGCCTTTGCCCGGCTGATGATCAGGTACAAGTAAGCAACCTGCCCGAGGGCTATTAACAGCACGGCTGTGCAGAGAATGGTGATGGTTGCGATCAGAACTTGCAGTTCATTGAGACCCATTCCTGGAAGCAAACGGGCGAACAGTAACATTGCCGCAAGAGCAATGACAAACGCACCGTACTGCACAAACTGATGCTTGCTGCCTGTTGAAAGCTGGAGAGCATACTGTAGCGAAGTCAGTGTCCCGTTGATGAAGAATAATCCGGCGAGGGTGACGGCCAGAAAAACGCCAAGCAGCAGATCAAAACCGGAGGGAGAGCTTTTGAGGAGTCGGCCAAGAAATATGCTCGAAGCCAGTAAACCACAGGAATAGCTTATGAACTGAGAGCACTTCCTGTCGAGGGTGTCAGATGTGATGCGGTAGAGACTGATGCTGGAAACCCAATCAGTGATTTTCATGGGATACCTACGTATAACTCGGAGTTCTTCATCGGGGTTGCCCGAAGGGCCATTGCTTCGCAGATTGTAGTAACGAAAAAGTACAGGGGCATGGCTAGAGATTACTGCCCAGATCAAAAAAAGCCCTTCAATGTTTCCATGAAGGGCTTCGGCAGACTTTGATGTTTTCCTTCGATTAACGCTTCGAGAACTGGAAACCTCGGCGTGCTCCGCGGCGGCCGTAGTGTTTGCGTTCGACCATTCGGCTGTCACGAGTCAGGTGTCCTTTGCCGCGCAGGTCTTCTTCCAGTGAGACCTCGGCCAGGAGAAGTGCTCGGGCGACGCCGAGACGGATGGCCCCGGCCTGGCCGGTGATGCCACCGCCATTGACACGGGCGAAGACGTCATACTCGATTTTCTTGCCAGTATCCTCCAGAGGGGATGTGGCGATCTGCTGAAGGCGTTCCACCGGAAGGAATTCTGCTATGTCTTTTTCGTTCACAATGAATCGGCCCGAGCCATTGGTGAACAACCGCACCCTGGCAATCGATGTTTTACGGCGGCCCGTTCCCCAGTGAACCTGCTGTTCCTTGGTTTCCGTTTCTTCGGTTGTTTCAGCTACTTCCTCTGCCACGTTCGCTCCTTACAGTTCCAGAGTTTCGGGTTGCTGGGCTTCGTGCGGATGCTCGGGCCCTGAGTAAATCTTGAGTTTGGTCAACATCTGCCGACCAAGCTTGCTCTTCGGCAGCATGCCGCGGACGGCAAGCCGGATGACGTCGTCCGGTCGCTTCTCGAGCATTTCTTCCAGAGTGGCCTCACGCAGACCGCCCGGGTAACCGGTATGGTGGCGATACAGCTTCTGGGTGAGTTTTTTCTTTTGGATGCCCACTTTTTCGCAGTTGACCACGATGACAAAATCACCGGTGTCTACATGGGGCGTATAAATGGGCTTGTGCTTGCCCTGCAGAATTTTTGAGATCTGGGCGGACATTCGTCCCAGCGACACATCCGTCGCGTCCACGATGAGCCACTTCTGATCCACTTGATTCTTCTTCGCAGTGATCGTTTTCATCACTTAAACCTTTATGTCGAAATGTCCTGTTGCGCTTTTTCCGCTGCTCTGCCTTGGCAAAGGCGGCGCATTATAGCAATCGGCTCAGGCCTTTCAATCAGTGCATTCTGAGCCGTAAACGATTGAGCCACAGGAAGAAACATCGACAAGTCGGGCTCAATTACCACTTTCAGATTCAACCTGGAACCATG
>JASLXP010000500.1 GCA_030740295.1 Planctomycetota bacterium | reverse complement strand
GGATAACCGGTTTATCATACTCCGGTGGAATCGCTCAATTCAGATGAAAAGTAAAACGGGAGGACAGAGTTTTTCACGTGAGCTTTCCCGGCCGGTGTCAGAAGCAGGTGTACGGCACCAACTTCAAATTGGCAGAGCCAGCAGCAGTGCCCCCACGGCTACATGACTTCCAGATTCCTTGGTAAAAAAGTCAGTCTCGTCATTTTTTTTTTCAGATGGGTACCAAGCCCGGGGCAACACGAGACTGACAGAGACGAAGCTTCCGCTTCGTAGCCATAGGCTGTTGCCAGCCTGTGCGGCCATAGTCTGCCAGCCTGCGAGCCAGGCTAATCAATATGAGCCTACAGGCTGGTGCCAGCTTGTAGCAGCGGCGGCGGGACGCCGCAGCTACGCAGCAGACTTCGACTTCTTCGAACGAATCTGCCAGCAACCTTCCGTCACGGGCCTGAGGCGTTAGAAAAACACCATCCATTCTGTTATCTCCTCCGCCCGTCTTTCAAGATCCACACAACCAGGGAACACAAGATGTCAGACCTCGGAATCGGAATCGTCGGCTATGGCAAAGTAGGAGCAGGAGCACACCGGAACTGGGCAGCCAACACAGATGGCGCAAAACTCGTCGCTGTATGTGACGGTACCGACGTCCGGCAAGCGGCCGCAGCAGAAGAGAATCCCGGCATCAGCATCTACGAAAATCTTGGGGACATGCTGGCCGACGATTCTGTTGTACTCGTCATCGTCACGACACCACCAAGCTCCCATTGCGAGCTCGCCGTACAGGCGTTGGAGGCCGGCAAACACGTCTTCGTCGACAAGCCATTCGCCATGACAAAGGCGGAGGCGGAACAGATGCTCGATGCGGCCGAACAGGCCGGAAAAGTAATCCACTGCCATCAGTCACGCCGCTATGACGGGGAATACCGCGCCATCGTAAAGGCCGTGTCCGATGGCAAGATTGGTGAGGTTCAGCACGTTCGCCGCATTTGGTCCCAATATGGCGAAGGCTGGGCATCGTGGGGAATCGAAGGCTTCAATCCTACCTGGCGGATTCAGCGCGCGTACGGCGGGGGCATGGTCTACGATTATGCGCCGCACTGCGGCGATCAGATTCTGCGCCTCGTTGATAAGCCGCTTCATTCGGTATTCGCCGATGCGCGGGGGATCAAGTTCAGCGACGAAGTGGACGACCACTTCTCATGCATGATGCGTTTCGGCGGAGGCGCCACGGCCTACCTCGAATGCAGTAACATGACCACGCTCTCTGCCCCGCACTGGTACGTCATCGGAACCGAGGGCTCGCTGAGCTCCGCGGGAGTAAACAAGCCTGTAGAACTGAAACGCGGCGAATCGGACGAGATCGAAACCCTCGAGCCGATCAGGGAAATCGACGAACTCTACACAAACGTCATCGCCTCCTGCCGCGGCGAGGCGACGCCCCTGGTGACAGCGGATCAGTTAAGGGCCTCGATGGGCCTTATCGACGCCATCTTTCAGTCCTCTCAGATCGGCGAAATGGTGATGGTGAGATGAGGGATGCGAGCCCATTTCACAAACGAATCTTATCGGGCCTGTTCTCTTCGATCTGCATGAGCGTCTGATGCACGGCGGAACGCGTTATCTTGTCACCGCTGTCGAGGAGAGGCTCAAGTGGGATTATCTGTTGAAGTGGATCGCTCACTTCGACATGGAGGAACTCTGGGAAGCAGTGAAGGTCAAGGCAAACTTCACCCCTCCTGTATGACATTCTCTCCGGACGGATTCAGCGAGATGATCTTGTGCTTCTGGGTCGGGCGGTCCTGGTCATCAATAAACACATTTCCGGTGACGTTGTTGTCCTTGTGTTCCTCCAGGTAGATGCCGGCATATTTGCCCTGCTTCTCCTGTGAATTGTTTCTGAGGATGTTTCCCTGGATCACGTTGCCGATGGCCCGGGCCGCCTCGATGCCGTGCTGGCCGTTTTCCGCGCATACGTTGGCCTTGAGAATGTTGTAGCGATCCGGGTCGGTGAGGTTGGCCATGCCATGGCCGCGATTTCGGAAGAAAAGGTTTCCCTCGACCACGGCCTGCACGACTCGGAGGCAGAAAAAGAACCCGTCGGTCGTGTTGTTTCGGCTGACGTTGTTCGACCAGATGCTGTTCTTGAGGCCCGTGCCGGGATGCAGCCCGGGACCGCGACAATTATCGACAGTGCAATGACTGACAATGGCGCTCTCGCCGCTCTGAACGCCGATACCATCCGCCTGCCAGTTGCGGACCGTGACATTCAGGATGCGGACGTCGTATGAAGTACGACAGTGAATACCTGCGTTGGTGAAGTTGCCCTTTGGAGCACGATGCCGCTTGGTGCCGCCGTCAATGGTGAGGTCTTTGATCGTCACCCCATCGACGCGAGGAATCCAGAGACCCGGGAAGTAATTCGAAGCGATGGCATTTTTCGCCGGCAGATAGACTTTCTCCGGATCGCACTCGAGGAGCTCGAGATTCACTCTGTCGTTTTTGATTTCCCGGATGATTCCATGACGGGCCCAGTAACCACGCTGCTCGTCATCAGAAATCATGATCTCATCGCCGATCCTCAGTCCCTTCGTATCTTCGAGGAAAGCGTGAGTCTTGTTCTTTGAGACACGCTTCGTCACCTTGAGGATCTTTTCTCTCGGGCGGCCGATGACTGTGGCCGCGCCCTCACCACACAAGGTGACGTTCGAGCGCAAAACAACACTGCGTCGGATCAGGTATCTGCCAGCAGGAACAAAGACCGTGCCGCCGGCCTCGGGCAAAGCATCGATCGCTTCTTGTATGCCGGACGTCGTGGACGACCTGGATGCAAAATTTCTGGCGTTGAGGATGGAGTTGTTTGTGGTCATGTAATGGATTTCCGAGTCTTGTCGTTTGGTGTTTCTCTTGATAGTTTGCTGATCAGACTTAGCCTGTCTTCTATGTTCGCCAGGCGAGGCATTAATTCGCGTGCTTCATATCCTCAGAAAGTGAAAGCGGCAACAAGTTGCCGCACTCCAAAGGAGCGCAGGTGAACGGCATGATTCTGCCGGTCTGGTTCTTCTATCCCGCTGAATCCGGTCGATTACAGACAAGCCTCCAGCATGAATCAGCTCTTCCTCCATTCCATTCGTCATTCATTCGCCGTCAACCATTGACCATCAACCATGCTTAACGTCGTTTTCATCATCACCGATAATCAGGGCGCCTGGACCCTCGGATGCTACGGCAACGAAGATATCCGCACGCCACATATTGATGCTCTCGCCTCGGACGGTATGCGATTCAGCAAGGCTTATTGCGTGAACTCGGTCTGTTCGCCAAGTCGTGCCACTTTCCTGACCGGGCTCGTACCTTCCCAGCACGGAGTGCACAGCTATCTCGGTGGCGAGCGGCCTTGCTCCCAAATGGGGGAGGACGCCTATTGCACGATCCGCGAATTCAAAAACCTGCCGCGCATTCTTTCCGACAACGGGTACACCTGTGGGCTGAGCGGAAAGTGGCATCTGGGCGACAGCATGCGGCCGCAGGAGGGCTTTTCTTACTGGTTCACCAAGCCCAAAGGCCACACGGCCGAGTTCTACAACTCAGAGGCAATTTGGGAAGGCGAGGTCTACGAAGAACAGCGCTACTACACCGACGCTATTACTTCGCATGCGACCGATTTCCTTGAACGTCATCACGAAGAACCATTCTTTTTATACGTCGGCTATAACGGCCCTTACGGCCTGGGCGGGCACATGGTCGAAACACATTGGAATCGGCACACGGAATACTATTCGGACAAGGATCTCGCCTGCTTCCCACGAGAGCCGATCCATCCCTGGCTGCACAACAACCGCGAGATGATGAACAATCCGGTCAGTATCCGTGGCTACGCTGCGGCTGTCAGCGGCGTGGATGATGGTGTGGGCGAGATCCTCGCCAAGCTCGATGAGCTTGGGCACGCCGAGGACACCCTCGTCATCTTCACCGCGGACCAGGGCCTTTGCGGGGGCCATCACGGTATGTGGGGCATGGGCGACCATTCACGGCCAATCCACACGTATGAAGAGGCCGTCCATATTCCACTGATCTTTCGGCATCCGGCCGGGATTCCCACAGGTTCGGTATTTGACCAGATGACATGCAATTACGATTTCTTCCCCTCTGTCATGGATTACCTCGAGCTCGGTGAAGAGATTGCGGCCGAATCGGCTTTGCCCGGCACAAGCTATGGACCAGCACTGCGCGGTGCATCCGTGAGCCTCGATGAAGTCGTTATCCACGAGTATGAAAGTGTCCGCATGATCCGGACACGTGAATGGAAATACACGTGGCGGAATTCAGACGACCCGGACGAACTCTACGACATGGTCAACGACTCCGGCGAAAAGGTGAACCTGGCAGACGATGAGAGCCGGTCTGAGATCGTGCAGGAAATGCGAGGGAGGCTGACAGAGTTTTTTGACCAATATGCTGACCCGCAGTATGACCTGTGGAAGGGCGGGAGCTCTAAAGCCGGGCTCTTAATCAGATGAAGGTTTGTAAATCGGTCTGTGGTCTAAATCCGAACAAGTGCGTGATTTACTAAGTTGATAAATCTGTATGAGACCATCGTTGCACTGGTAAATGATGAACGGTATGTGATTGGCCAACACGCTGCTGAACGTCTCGAAGAACGTGGTATTATGGATTGGCAGGCCGTTGCAGGCCTCGAAGGAGCCGACTTGATTTTAGAGAAGCCAGACTCAAAGCCTAACCCAGCCATTGAGGTGAATGAGATGCTGCCTGATGGAACAGAATTTAAGGCAGTCTGGTCATATCTAAGACTGAGCGGCGTAGCAAAACTGGTAACTGTCCACTACTACGATGAAGAGTAAAAGCATGAGAATTCCTGGCAAGAGAGTAAAGCGCTCCAGGCTGGTGCAGACCGAAAGCTATGTTGTTTCCGTGGTGGTCGAAGCCGTGATTCCACCTGATGATCCATCCGAGCCCTGCTACGAATCAGAAACCGTAAACTTTTTAAAGGAGGTGGAGGAGAGGGCTAAGCAGATGGATCTTGACTGGCTGCTTCAACGCGGAAGAGTTTATGAGTTGGTGGCCACTGAGTAGATGCACGCGGCGTTGGGTATCAGACTCCTTTGAGAGACTGCAGACACTGTCATGAGGAAATAAACATGCGTATCGTCACTGCCGCCTTTGCTCACGAGACCAGCACTTTCACGCCCGTTAAGACGCCTCTCGAAGATTTTTACGATCGCTTCGGGCCCATCCGAGGAAATGAAATACTCGAGACGTTTCGCGGCACGAACAAAGTCACCGGTGGATTCATTGATGGCGCGGAGGCCCACGGTTTTGAGCTGATTCCCACTTTGTTTGCGGAGGCTCATCCGAGCGGGCCGGCCTCACGTGCAGATTTTGATTCGTTGTTGAATCAGATTCTCGAGCTGATGGAACAAGCCAGGCCATTTGATGGCGTGCTGCTGGAGTTGCACGGCTCCATGGTGGCTGAGGGCATCGATGACGGTGAAGGAGCCATCCTCGAGGGAGTCCGAAAACTTGTCGGTCCGGATATCCCCATCGTCGGGCAACTCGATATTCACTCAAGCCTTTCTCCACAGATGGTCGAGATGGCGGACGTCCTGATCGGCCGCGAAACCTATCCCGAAGTGGACATGGCCGAGCGCGGGCGCGAGTGCGCGGACGTCATCTATCGCATCCTCACCGAGGGCCTGAAGCCGACGATGGCTCTGCATTGCATTCCCATGATCTGGGGAATCAACCAGGTGACCGCGCATCCACCGATGCTTGAAGCCATTCAACGATTGCACGCGATTGAAGAAGACCCGGACGTTATCTGCGGTTCCATCGCCACAGGCTACCCCCTTGCGGATACGCCGCACATGGGCTCGTCGGTCTACATCGTGACCAATGACAATCAGGAAAAGGCGCAGGCTTTGGCCGATGGGCTCGGGGAATGGATTTATGAGCGCAGAGAAATCTGGCAAGGTCCGATGCCTTCCACCAGGGACGCCATCGAGGAAGCCACCGCCATCGGCAAGTATCCCGCCATCCTCGCCGACCGAAATGACAACACCGGAGGCGGCTCACCCGGCGACAGCACGGGTCAACTTCAGGCATTCATCGATTCCGGCCTCGAAGACGCCTGCATCCTCTACATCGTTGATCCGGAAGCCGTCGCGCAATGCCACGAGGCCGGCACTGGCGCAACGATCGACCTGGAAGTCGGAGGCAAATCAAGTCCGTTGCAGGGCGAACCGGTCAAGATGACGGCCGAAATCGTTGCTGTTTCAGATGGGGGATTCCGCTACCACGGTCCGATGCTCGCGGGCCTGGAGGGCAGTATGGGCCCTTCAGCTTGCATCAGGCAGGACGGCATCCATGTGTTGCTTGTCTCGGTTCGAGAACAGCCTTTCTGTACCGCCTTTGCCGAAACGCTTGGGCTCAACGTGAAAGGAATGAAGTGGATCGGCGTGAAATCGTCCGCTCATTTCCGCGCCGGTTTTGAATCCTGGGCCGGTCACATCATCGTCGTTTCAGAGCCTGGCGTTCACAGCGACGATAATGTCCCCTTCAAGAATCTGGGGCGCAGTGTCTATCCATTGGATGAAGATTAGTCGCTAAAGGGCCGTCACGAAATATGTGTGTAGAAATCTGTCTGCCGCATCTGATACTGGATGCTGGATACTGGAATCTCGCTATTCCGTTTCGCTCATGACCCCGGTTTCAGTTCCAAAGTATGCTGAAAACTGACAGCGACGAGCATCGAGCATCGAGCATCCAGTATCCAGTATCCAGTATCCAGTATCAGTGTTGAAGCCCCTCATAGCCTTGGTTGGTGCACCGGTGCACCAGTGCACCAGAACACTGGTGTTTCGATCCGTCTGTTCATGTAGAATCCCCAGACGATTTCGGGGGGAGGGGGAATGTCTCCCTTCAGGGCCACTCGGATCCAACCATCAACACAGCCAGAACCATGGTAATGGATGTCAACCTGCAGATAGACAGCAGAGACGGCAAGCTCATCGTTTCCGTGTTGTCAGAGGGCTTGGGGATGCAAGAGGTCAGAGAATTTGGCGAAAAACTCGATAGGGCCATCGTGCCGGGCAACGCCACGGTGATTCTCGATTTCAGTTCCGTGAAGAAACTCAGCAGTGTGGTTGTGGGAAAAATCTTCAGGATACGCCGGCGTGTCCTCGATGCGGGTGGAACATTTCTCCTTGTTGCGTCTGCGCCCGCTGTCTTGCAGGTACTCAGAATTTGCGAAATAGATCGCCTGGTGGACATCCACCACACCCTTGATGAAGCCCTCTCCGCCTGATCCAAATCCCGATGAAACCGACATCCTATTCTGTTCCCGAAGCATTTGACCGATTCGCCGGGCTACGTCCCTGGCTCGATGACCCGACAGATCGAGCAGAGCACATGGCTTTCACTCTCCTCACAGAGATGATGGCGCACAAAGATACGCCCTTCGGTCGCCTGGCACGCAATGGAATGCTCCTTAATGAGGAGACTGAAAGCTTCTTATATGACGGTGAATTTGGGTTTATCAGCGAACGCTACAAGGCTGGCTCGCGTCCAATTCTCGAAAGCTATATCGGCCGGTTTGTTACCGATGGCATGAGCGATGGCGAAAAGGCGATCGCACTCAGTCAATCACTCGACGATCTCCCCAAGCTTCACCCAAAGCCGCCTGCATTTCTTTACGGTGAATCCGATGAAGAGACCATTCTCAAGGGAGGCGGGCACTGCTCGTGCAGGGCGAAAGTCCTTGTTGGTATGTGCCAGGTGCTTGGGATACAGGCACGCCCCGCTTTGATGTGGGCATGGAAGGACCGTGAAAAATCGGACGACCTGCTTGGAGGCCATACGGTCGCCGAGGTCTTTATTGATGGGCAGTGGGGATTCTTTGATCCCCAGCATCACCTTTACGCTCGCACCCACGATGGCTCTTTCCTGAGCATGCTTCGGATACGGAAAGATCCAGAGGTCTTCTACGATATGCCCGAAGATGAAATCGCCCGCATGCAGCCCAAGGGCTATCCAGGCGCCATGGAAGGCCGCGCTCTCCTTGAATACTACTGGTATAAAAACTTCCACCCCAATTGCCCTACCTGCATCACCACCCACAACGTGAATGACCCCGCGCTGGGGCCGTGGAACTGGGCAACCAAGGAATTCCGGCAGCAACAGGATCATGACCACAAATTGCAGCGCGACTTCCTTTCCGATCTGGCTGAAAAAGGCGAACTGACCGAAGAGGTCTATTGGATGGACGTGGACGAATTCCGTGAATTCAGCGGCATCACGGATTGGCAGCTACGCACGTGGAAGGAGAGATTGGCGTAAGGCAGCCTGACGGACGAGCTCTGGGGTCGCCAGCTTCCGTTGGCTCTCGGGGCCCCGACGCGACGACCCAGGGAGCACTCCAACATTACTCCCCAACACAGTAAACCGCCTTGAACGTCCTCAAAAAGATCTCCCCGTTCGAAAAGGCTGGTGTGGAGTTACTGGGTTCGTTCAGATGATTCACCTTAAGAATCTCCAGCTTCTCCGGGTTGGGTGCAAAGATAATCGTGCTGCCTTTCTGATTCGTCACGTACAGACGACCTTCGGCGTGCAGAACACTGCCCCAGATTCTGCCGCCGGGGAGACGGGCCTTCCAGATATCCTTCCCGGTCTCGAGGTCTATGCATTGAGCGATACCCGGCTCGTTCGCCATGAATAGACGCTTGCCAATGATCACTCCGGACCCGATGCGCTGCGGGTTCTTTGAGGTACTCCGCCAGAGCCGATGCGATTCGGTGACGTCTCCGTCGCCCTCAAGCTTGAATCCGATGGCGGGGCCGGTGTAGCCGCTCATGGCCACGCCCCTGCCAGTTCCAAAAACCGGGTCGCAGTAAACGAGGTCGCCGAGGCCGGAGCACTTCCACAAGATTTCGCCCGTGCCTGGTTCATATGCCTGAATGTGATGGGGCATGGCGACGAACACCAGTTCTTTCCCACCGTCCGTGACGATCTGCGGTGTCGACCACGAGCCAAGCCAGGGCGCACGTTTGTCGCTCGGATTCCGTTTCTTCAATCCACTTGCACCGCCTGGCTCATCCTTCTGCCAGATTGTCTTTCCGGTCTTTTTGTCGAGCGCGATGACAGACGTCTGCTCGCCAGGCCCGCAGTTCAGGAGAATTCTATCCTTATAAATAACAGGCGAGGCACCATACCCCCAGATATGGACAAACTTGCCCAGATCGCGCTTCCAAAGCTCCTTGCCTCCATGGTCGTAACAGTAAAGCCCGGCGGATGAGTGCCAGACAACGACACGTTCCGCGTCGGCCGCGGGTGAAGAGCCGCCATATGGGTTGGTGCGATGGGTGGGCTCGTTGGCTTCGAACTCAACAGTCTTGATCCAGTGGAGCTTTCCGTCCTTCCGGTCAAAGCAATAGAGGTGGCGTTGCTTGCCGCTGTCAGTGGCGACGGTTACGAAAACGCGCTCGCCAATAACCACGGGACTGCTGTTGCCCGGGCCTGGTAAAGGCGCACGCCACTTGATGTTTTTCCCTGGGCCCCACTCTGTCGGCAGCCCGGTCTCAGTCGAATGTCCGTTGCCAGCAGGCCCGCGGTATTGGGGCCAATCACCAGCAGAGATCTCGAGAATAAAAACGGCCAGGAGGCCAATCGGGAAGGACAGTTTCTTGTTCATTGGGCTCGACTCCAGTTACCTGAACGGTGCAGACAGATATTCCATACTACATCGCGCAAGCAACCAAAACCGATGCGTCTGCATCATGGACGGCACACTAACAGTATCGACAATGGTCAACATTGCGCCTGGGTGGCCCCGATCTTAGGATCGCCATGTCTGGCTGTAACGAGTTTTGGTTGTTATCAAGTGCGTCGGCAAGAGCTCTCGCTCAAGTCATTCTCATCCTTCCACACATTTTTCTCTTAACCACACACAGCATCCATGAAAGTCCTTGTCGTTGGCGGAACAGGTAACATCAGCACGAGCATCGTCAGTCTCTTGATCATGAAAGGGTACGAGGTCACTTGCTTCAATCGCGGGCAATCGGGTGATGTGCCTGAAGGTGTTCGTGTGATTCGCGGGGACCGCAAAGAGCGTGATGCCTTCGAGACGGCCATGCAGGACGGGGGATTCGACGCGGCCATCGACATGATCTGTTTCAACGCAGAAGACGCGGCCAGCAGCGTTCGAGCGTTCCGGGGGGTGAAACACTTCCTGCAGTGCTCGACCGTCTGTACGTATGGCGTCGATTACGATTGGCTGCCGGTGACAGAGGATCATCCCTTGCGTCCGACCTCTGACTACGGCCGTAACAAGATGGCCGCGGACAGCGTGTTCATGCAGGCATATCACGAGGGAGGTTTTCCGGTGACCATCGTAAAGCCTTCAACAACGTACGGGCCGAAGATGGGGGTGCTGCGCCAGATTGCGTGGGAGTTCAGTTGGCTGGATCGGATTCGCAAGGGAAAGCCGATTGCCCTTTGCGGCGATGGCAAAGCCATGCACCAGTTCCTGCACGTTGACGATGCAGCCAGAGGCTTCGTCGGCATGCTCGGGCTTAAAACCTGCGTCGGGCAGGCATATAACCTGGTCCGGCGCGGCTTTACCAGTTGGGAAGATCACCACCGGACTGTGATGGCCGTGCTCGGAAACGAGGTCGAAATGGTGGGCGTGCCCCTGGCCGATCTGTTGTCGTCAGGCGTTTCGGGCACCGGCATCTGTGAATCGATATTTGCGCACAATACCATCTACAGCGCGGACAAGATTTTTCGCGACGTCCCTGATTTTTTGCCCTCGGTTTCACTCGAGGAGGGCGTCAGACAGGTCATCGAAGTCATGGATGCGGAGGGAAGGATTCCAGACTCTGATGAACTGACCTGGGAAGATGAATTGATCGAAGCGCAACGGCGCGTTGGGCAACTGAAGCTCGGATGAGATATGAGTTCCCGTTCGGTCGCCATCGTGATGAGTGCGGCGTTAACCGGCAGCTCCTCACAACGAACAGTCCAGGCTCGGAATCCCGTTGGCTCAATCTTCCAGCTCCAGTTCCAGATCATCCTTATCCGGCGCATCCAAATCTTCGAGCTCGAACTCGCCTGCTTCTGAGACGTATGCCTCGAATTCCGCCATGCGGACCATGCCGTCCGTGCGGCCGACGAAGGGGCGCCCGGCCCAGAAATAGTGAATCTGGTCCACATCGGTTGAAGGGAAGGTGAAGATGTTCACGAGATTCGTGTTGTTGTGGACGTAACCGACGCGGCGCCATTTGCTGGTTTCGACTTCGTGAATGTAGACGCCGTAATGCTGGGCGGTCATCTCTTTCGCTGAGGCGCCGGAAGGGACGGGGCCACGGTTGTCTTCGTAGATGGCGATGGTGTTGAGGGGCTGCGGTTTCTTGAACTTGACCATCGCATTCGCGCTGTGGACCCCGCTGCCGCTATTGACCTCGCGGCTCTCCTGCCATTTGGTTTCCTGGTTGCCCAGCAGGCCATCTACCAGGCGCAGCGAAGCCCTCGGCGCGTCCCACGGTTGCCAGCGGACCGTGCTGTTGCCTCCGCGCCAGGGCTTGATGGAACACTTCACTTCGCCCCGGGCCTCCGGACCGCCGATGGTGTCGATGCTGCCCTGGTTGTGGCTGAAAAGCACATTCCGGCTTTGAAACTTCATCGAGGCAAGCACGACTTCGCCGATGAATATCGGAGCGGGGTTTTCAACAGGCTCCGCGTAAGAGGCTCTGGCCCTGCGTCCTTCACCGGTAACCTTGGGTGAGATTAAGCGAAAGCGAATCTGAACCGTGCCGCTCTTGTCCGCGCGAAACGAGAAACGGCGCCTGACCAATCTTTGTCCGACAGCCAGCCGAGCGACAAACGGCAGATGCTTGCTTTTGAATCTGGAGATGATCGAGACCTCCAGCCGAGCGGTCGCGTCCGGCTTCTCAGGGCTGAATCCGCCGTTCAGAAACTCAACCAGGTAAGTGCTGTCGGCCTTGATTGCGAGGTCATATGTTGCGGTACCGTTAAGCACGGACAATTCCCCTGAACGGGAAAGATCATCTGCCGCGGATACATGCTTCAACATGT
>JASLXP010000499.1 GCA_030740295.1 Planctomycetota bacterium | reverse complement strand
CGGCACCATGCCTCGACTTTGCGCTTGGTCGGATGGTATCGCCATACGCCATTCCGAATCAGAAGACGCTCTTTCGCGGGCGTACCTGGCTTGCCGACATTCGACCTCCCGATTCCCTTCAAGCCGTAAAGCCAGCCGTCGGGTCCCCAGATGAAGGAATTGATGAAGTGGTGAGTCAAATAATCCCAGCCATCCAATAACGCTTCCGGTTCGCCGTCGGGTTTGTCATCACCGTCCCGATCCGGAATGAATTGGAGATACGGCGTCGCGCCAACGAATACGCCACCGAATCCAATAGCGATGGCACTGATGCGGTTAAGTTTGTCGTGAAAGATGGTCCGTTTATCGTGAACGCCGTCGCCATCCTGGTCCTCCAAAATGACAATCCGATCCCGACCCTCCTTAAAACGAGAGCGGCCGGTGTTCTGATAGGCAACTGTCTCGGCGACCCAGAGGCGGCCCCGATCGTCAAAAGCCATGGCTATCGGCTGATTTAGTAAATTGGGCTCAGCGAAGACAGTCGCAGCGAACCCATCAAGTAAGGTGAGGTCCGCGAAGCCCCGCGGCTTGTCGCCTTCAGCTTCTTCGCCTGACAAGCCACTGGTGATGGCAAGCAATATGGTGACAGCAGTCCGAGTCATTCTTTTCCCTGCATTTGTTCTGCTCTATGGCGGGGTGGATCGATCTCGTTGTCTCTCTATCGCCACTCTCGGCTAATCATCTTCATCGTTCGGAGCTTGCTCCTTCTCATGGTCTGCAAGCGCTTCAGTCAGGTGTCGGAAAACGCTCGCCAATGGGAGAATACGATCACGATTCCCTGTTCCTGGTCACCACTCATCCCAACGGCAACCCGTGGCATGACAAACAGAATCGGCGGCTGAGTCGGCTTCTGCCAATCGTCAGGGCGGTAAGAATGCCTGAAGTTCCCGAAAGACTCAAACCCCACCAGCGTTAAATCTCGCGGCATTTCTCCGGATACACAATTTCATCGGCTCTGGCTCTTTTCCCAAATGCGGTGCGGCTTCGGCTCTGCGTCTGTTGAAACCACTCCGCGGCCGACTCGTGCGTCCCATAGTGGTCAGGATAGAAAGCAGGCGCAGAAAAAGGACTTTATTTCCTGGACTCTTCGCGCCCGAGCACTATTTTCTGCCCGCCTGAAACACGCCATCAGCAAAGAACAGGAACCCAACAATGCAAAACGTCATATCCAAATCGCCCTGCATTTCACGAAGTGAAACTCCGTGCTACCTAACGAAGAATTCAGATTCCTCGCTGGGAAATCAGGATATTAATGATCAGTCCGCGAGCCCGTGACTGGCATTCGCTCTGGAATTTATAAGAGCCTTGCCGGGACCTCCCTCGGCAAGGCTTTTTTGATATGGACTCCGCCTTTGCCATCGGCGCACTGGCCGTCACCTGGTGATTCGGCCTGTGTGTTCCGTGAATGGCTTCGCAAGAGGCGTTATCCACACGTGGGTTTCCAACCCATACGGTTAGCTCAATGGATAGAGCACCAGGCTGATAACCTGGCTGTTACAGGTTCGAATCCTGTACCGCAACCGGCGCGGTGAAAACCAAGCCAACACGAGGCTGGAAGGAAACGGCGTTGGCAATGTCAGTCGCTGCCGAGCTTCGGTGAAGCAGCGACAGCATTCGAAGGCGCTCTGCAGTGCGCGGATACCGTTTCGAACGAAACCTGTGGATGTCCTGCTCTCAAGAGGCCGAGCACGAGGGCAAGACAGATGCAGGGAGTAGATTGGAGCTCAAGCAGCACTCCGCTCCCGAGGCGTGACAGACCCACCGTTCGTTTCCTCAAGGCCGCCCCAGGACTCAGCCCCTTTTCGATTCGATTCCTTCCTCCAGAAAAGGAGGCAACCATGTTGATGTTCAGAAAATTCAGAATCAGGAATTACGAGCGCGGCTTCCTCTACCGCGAAGGCGAATTCGAGCGCATTCTCGCTCCAGGCAAGCACGTCTTCTTTGATCCGCTTCGCAAGGTCAGGGTCGATGTCGTTTCCGTTCGTAAAACCTGGCTCTTCCACGAAGATCTTGATCTGTTCGTCAAGTCAGGCGCGCTCGGTAACGAGGCCATCGTTGTCGACCTCAAAGACAACGAGCGTGCTCTCGTCTGGGTCAGCGGCCGTTTCGAAACCGTTCTCGTCCAGGGCCTCCACGCCATCTGGAACGTTTTCAACGACGCCAAGGTCGAACTCGTTGATGCGAGTGGCGTCCGTTTCGAACACGACAAGCTCAAGGTCATCTTGAACGCGCACGATTCAGACGTTTCGCTGAACACCTTCGTTGTGGAACCGAACCACGTCGGTCTGTTTTTCCTCGAAGGTAAGCATGAGTCTACCCTTGGCCCAGGCACCTACGCATTCTGGAAGGATGTCGCCAAAGTGCGCCTGCACCATATCGACATGCGTGAAAACGCGCTCGACGTTCCAGGCCAGGAGCTCATGACCTCCGACAAAGTCACGCTCCGCCTCAACGCAGTCGTTACTTACAGAGTCGTCGATGCTCTGCGTCGTGTGACCGAAGTCGAGGAATTCACTCAGGCTCTGTACCGCGATTCGCAGCTCGCACTGCGCGCGGTCGTCGGTACCCGGGAGCTCGATGTTCTCCTGACCGAAAAGGACGCGGTCGCTGCCGAGCTTGAGGAAGCCCTGAAGGCTCGCGCCAGCGCGTACGGCGTCGAAGTCGTGAGCCTTGGCATCAAGGACGTCATCCTGCCGGGTGAGATGAAGGATCTTCTCAACCGCGTTACCGAAGCCAGGAAGGCCTCCGAAGCGGCCCTGGTCACTCGCCGCGAGGAGACCGCTGCCATGAGATCGCAGGCCAACACCGCCAGGATCCTCGAGTCCAGCCCGACGCTCATGCGTCTCCGCGAGCTCGAGGTACTCGAGAAGGTCGCGGAGCATTCCAACCTGAACGTCGTCCTCGGCGAACAGGGCCTCACAGACAGAGTGGTCAAGCTGCTTTAGGCAGTCGGCAAGTGCCGGATAAAGAACACGGGAGGAAGGTTTCGGCCTTCCTCCCGTTTTTCGTCATGTCAGAGTTCTTTCGACGTATGGACGTGAGGGAGTATCTTCTTGCTTCGATCGCAGACAGCCCCATCCCACACGAAGAAACCCCAATGCCGAGCCCTTCGCCATCGCTGTCCATGACGCGCCTACCGGAAAAGCACTTGAGAGATGCACGCATGTCGCAGCTCAGGTGGCAGGGCTACACCATTATCGAGGACGCGATTGAGCCCAGCCTGCTTCGGAAGATTCGCAGCCGCTTCGACCAACTCGTCGAGGACTGGGAGAACACTCACACAGCCGTCCGAAACGAAGAGAGCGGCATCGTCGATCTGAATCGAATCTACGAGCTCGATCCTGTCTTCGAGAGCCTGATGGATCTGCCGGCTGTCTTCCCCATTATTGAGGAAGTGCTGGAAGGAGACGTCACGTTGCTGGGTGGTGCCATCGGACATTTCCTTCCCCCCCGGACTCCGTCCCCAATGGCATGGCACAGCGACGGCCCCTACCTCCGGCTGACCTGCATCCTGAGCGACCTTGAAGAGAATGGAGGCGGCACTGCGCTGGTGCCCGGCTCACACCTCGCTGACGGTTTGCCAGCCTGGCTGAATTCGCAGGAAGGTCCGCACGATGTCCCCGGGATGGTTCGCGTGGTCGCGCCGGCAGGGGCGTGCATGATCAACTTCACCCGCCTCTGGCACACTCGGAGCCCGAATGCCACCGACCAGCCGCGCCGTATTATCTGGCAGGTCTTCAAGCACTCTCATCAGGAACTGACCAGGAACATGGAGCTCCGGCTGTCACAGGAATATGTCAACCAGCAGACCGATCCCCGGCGCCGCATGTTAATGGGGCTTGAACCGACACCTCGGATTTCTGATGTCCTGACCCCGCAATGCGAGAAATCGGTATGAGCTCAGATCCAGATCGGACGAACTTCCTCTTCATCACCACCGACCAGCAACGGTGGGACGCGCTCGGCATTCACAATCCGGTGATTCGCACTCCTGCCATGGACGCCATTGCCAATGGAGGAATGCGATTCGACCGGATGTATCCGACCAATGCGATATGCATGCCCTCCCGCGCCAGCATGATTACGGGCAGAAGTCAGCGCGGTCACCAGGTCTTCAACCATGAAGTCAATCTCAGTGAAGCCATCCCGGTCCTGGGCGATTCGCTCCAGGAGGTCGGGTATCGGACCGCACTGATTGGCAAGGCTCATTTCAAGACGGCCGATATAGAAGACGTTCTTCCTGACCGTCCACCAGAGGGTGCGATGGTGAATCCGGACGATGGTCTGTGGTATGGCCCTTATTACGGTTTCCAACACATCGAGGTCCACACGGGCCACGCCTACCCCGCGGGCCATTGGCGAATCTGGCTCGAACGAAACCACCCGGAGGGCCTCGAGCTGTGGAAACGGTGCAACTCGCTGGCTGAGCGATCGGGCGCATTCAGCAGTTGGAAAAACGCCATACCCGCCGAATGGCACTACACGCACTGGACCGCAGACCGTTCGATCGATTGGCTGAAGAGGCGTAACAGCGACGAACCATTTTTCCTCTGGGCGTCTTTCACCGATCCGCATCAGCCTTTCGCTCCGCCGAGGCCCTATTGCGACATGTATGACGATGCAGACTTTCCCGCGCCCGTGCCGCCGGAGGATGCGAGCAACAAACCACCGAACTATCAGTGGGCACGGGAGGGCCGGCCCTATGGCGGATACATGACAGACGAAGGCTGGTCGGGGGAGCATCGCAGGGAAATCGTTTCGCATTACTACGGGCTGACGACTTTCATTGACGATTCCATTTCCCGGATCATTGACGAGCTGGATCGGCAGGGCCTCGCCGGCAACACGCATGTCGTCTTCACCTCGGATCATGGTGAAGGGCTCGGCGACCACGGCATCGCTGCAAAGCCGATGATGTCCTACGAATGTGTGAATCGCGTGCCCATGATGTGGCAGCATCCTTCTGTGCAGCCGAGCAGTGTTCACCGCGGCGTCATGACGCACCTCGACCTGACTCCGACCTTTCTCGATCTCGCCGAGGCACCGCCGCTGTCCGGCATGGAGGGCAGATCTTTTGCCCCAACCCTCCGAGGCGAATCAGACGGACATCGTGACGCGGTCATCGTAGAACGAATCACCGTCCTGCCATCCGGCCCGGACCTGAAGGAGAGGACGACCTTTCGAGTAAAAATGCTGGTGACCGAGAAATGGAAACTCCTCCATTACGGCTCCGCCCCATACGGCGAGCTCTACGACGTGGAGAACGATCCCGATGACATCCACAACCTCTGGGACGATCCACATCATGCCGAAATCAAACAGAAACTGTGCGAGCGCCTTCTGTCCGAGCTCATCGACAGCGAGCTCGGCGAGCCGATCACGATCCTGCAACGCCGCGCAGTCACCGGCGCTTTGCGAGACGCGCAGTTGATGGAGCCGCAACCAGTTGCCAGGGGCGATCTGTCCGAACGTATCCAGGCCTTGAAATGATTGGAGTCAGACCAGGACCACTGGTCCTCAACCTAAATTGAACAGCCATTAAGGGCGGCTACAGTAGGCCGGAAGGTTCGTTAGTAAGAAGTCAATCACGCCCAAAAGGGGCACAAACATATCAGCCCAGGGCAACGCCCTGGGCATTAAGAACGGTCAGCCTTGAGCCCTGAAAGGGCGGCACAAATCGCTGAGAAGCATCATCTTGTGTCGCCCTTTCAGGGCTAAAATTGTCTTTTCCATCTGTTCCCAGGGCGTTGCCCTGGGCTGATATATTTCTGGCCTTTCAGGCCGGAAATCGGCTGAAGTCGACTTATTACGAACTAATCTGGAAGCTTGCAGCTTTCTATTAATCCAGCAGAAACTTGGAGACACCATGGCTTTTACTTTACAGATCGGCGAACAGGCGCCCGACTTCGATCTCCCCGGTACGGGCGGCCAGAATCATGCGCTGTCGGCTTACACTGAAGACACACTGGTCGTCTTCTTCACCTGCAATCACTGCCCCTTCGTCCTCGGCTCGGATGATGCCACGAGCGCGACGGCAAACAAATTCGCGGAGCAGGGCGTGAAATTTGTCGGCATCAATTCCAACAGCAAAGCCGTCCATGCGGAGGATGATTTCAATGGCATGGTCGAGCGCATGAAAGAACACAACTTTCCCTGGGATTATCTCCACGACGAATCGCAAGAGGTTGCCAAGGCTTACGGAGCGCTCCGCACGCCCCACTTCTACGTCTTCGACAGAGAACGCAGACTGGTCTACACCGGCCGCGGCATCGACACCCCGAGGGATTCGTCAGAGATGACCGTCAACGATCTGGATCGCACGCTCACCGAGCACCTCGCCGGCCAACCCATCGGTACGCCACTCACGAACCCAATCGGCTGCAACGTCAAATGGGAAGGCCAGGACGCGCACTGGATGCCCGCCGATGCATGCGATCTGGTGTGAACCACGAGCTCTGAAACATTGATACGTCTCAGCGCCATCCTGCTTAGCTGTACGTTCATTTACGCCGAGGATCAGGCTCAGCTCCAGGTCCGCATGCGGGTCACTAAGCTGAAGCCGGCTCAGCCGGCCCGGATCCTCTGGCGATGGGGAGGTGAAGGTCTGGGAGGCCGGCCCGTCCGCGGCGAGCTCACCCAATACCTCCCTGATAAACCAGTCATCCCCGACGCGACCGAGGTCAAAGCCGATGACCTCGACACTGGCGCTCTCGAAATTGACGAGAAGCCGAAGGATCGGATCACCGTCCAGGACGATACCTGGATGTACGATTACCTGAATCCGGGAACATGGTCGACGCCGCATCCGCTCGCCGAGTTTAAAAGAAATAGAGGACGCCTCTTCCTCACGGTCACTCTCAAAGGCCACAAGACTGCGACGGCGATTACCGATGCCGAACTGGAGGTGGAGCTTCTTCGTGGTAAGAAATCACTCAAGCGATTCACCATTGCTGGCTCAGACGGCCCAACCTTCGGGGTTGTCCTGCCCTATTTCCGTCTGCAGGCCGGCAAAGTGACCCCGGAATTCATCAGCGATTTCGGCAGTCTGCACGATTACGTGAATAAGAAGATCGCGCACATCGAAAGCATGCCGTGGGCAGATGAGTCAGTACCAGAACTCTACGGCATCGTAACCGACTGCTCGGGCTATAAGGCCGGCTCCGGCTACGGCTGCCGGACCGCGGACAAGGCAACCATGCTCGCGGAGTTCCAGGTCTTGAGAATGCTCGGAATCAACGGCACCCGCGGATGCGCCTCTTTTGTGCTGGACCTGATCCGCGATGGCGAGGGTATCGGTAAAGAGCTCAACAGGGCGCGCATCACCAGCACCACCGGCTACCCGATCAACAAGGTAAAATACGCGGACGGCAAACCGCCGCTGCGCCGGCCGGGTGACGGTTGCCCCTTCCATCCGGTGAACGTTGAAGGAATCCCAGGCCGTGTGAAAACGGCGGTGGATGCCCTGCTGGCAAACGCGCGCACCTTGCCCGTTCACGAGGTCTGGGCCTTGACGGACGATGAAATTGGAACAGTCTTTGGTGGCGCGCCGGAAAAGAAATCGCACATGGGTTGCTGCCCTTATTGCCGCAAAGGATTCCAGAACTTTGTGAAGACAGAGGGCCGGACCCTCGAGGATTTCGGTACACCGGACTGGAAGGACATCCGCGCCACCTACGGCTACTGGGCCATCAGCTTCTGGGAAACCAAGCGCAAATACGAAGCAGATGTCGCCGCAGCCCGTAAGGCCCTGAAGGCCGAGACCGAGGGGGCCCTCGATGCAAACGTCAACAATCTGAATGCAGAGATCGACGAAGACGCAGACGACCTCGATGCAGAAATTGAAGGCAAGCCCAAACGGGACTATGCCACAGAGCTCATGGATGCGGAGGCGCGCCTCAAACATCTGATTTGGAGCAGCTCTGTCATGCAGTTGCCGAAAGAGGAACGCAAGCATCGTCTGTCCGATGAGGGCTGGAAACTCCTCTCCTATTATTCCCGGCGCTTTAACGCTGAAACCGCGGCTGGCCTGTTCCAGCAGCTAAAGGAGCGCATCGCTGAAGAAAACGCCAGAAAGCAGAAGGCCATCGAGAGCAGCGAGGATTCCATCACGGCGCGCCAGCCCTGGATTTATTCGTACGCGCTCCGGGGGAACACATTCCTCATGGGTGGGCACAGCCTCGGTTTTTTTGATTTCTATCATTACGCGGACAACGGCTTCGTTTACGAAACATCAAACCGTGACCGTCGGGTCTGGCAGTGGGACAGCTATCTCTGCGACGTTGGCCGCAGCCTTTCACGCTTCCGCGGCAAACGGTTCGGCATCTACGTCAAGCCCCATCGCGGCGCGCCCGTTCAACGTGCCCTGACGGCCATCGCACGCGGTGCTCGTCTGCTTTACTGGTACACCTACGGTCCCGATTGGTCCAAGGGGGATACCTTCGGAGGCAGGTTTTCCACCCTTGAAAAGATTGGCTGGGTCTCGCGCGTCATCGCCCGCGCGGAAGAGGTGACTTACGATTCGGACTGGGCCCAAGAGGCCGAGGTCGCCATCGTGCGGCCCCGGACGGCGGAGTTTTTCTCCGGCTCGGCTTCCTGGGAGAACGGGAAATGGGTCTACACCGCGCTGATGCACTCGCACATCCCAGTCGCACCTCTGGATGAAGTGCTCCTGCTTGAGCAGGATCTTTCACGCTACAAAGTCATCGTGATCTGCGGCGACCACATCCGGCGGGACGTCGCTGTGAAATTGAAAGAGTGGGTCCATGAAGGGGGCACTCTTTTCACCATGGGTCGCGGTATGAAGGCGGACGAATCCGATTCCGCGCTCGAAAACTTGCATCCCGTGCTTGGCATCGTGAAACGCATCGAGACGCAGACGTGGGCATCCGTCCCCCGGTATGGCGCCACCAGTCTTCGAGCAATTCGACCGAAAGGCCATCCCCCCGAGGGCGCAGAGATTCAGCCTTCACACAGATTGAAGTGCGAGTTCGTTCCGGCCGTCGGAAGGGAAGTGGTGGACGCAGCCGAGGGAGCAGAGATCGTTCTAAAATACGAAGACGGCCGTCCCGCCCTGATCAAAAACAGATTCGGCAAGGGCACAGCATGGTTTGCGACGTTTTACGCAGGGTTGGAATACGCGAACGAGACCATGCAGCGGAAACCCTTCGATGGGACCAAGCGCGCCTGCGTTTCGATACCGATTTTATCCGCAGGTGCCCGACCGGTCGTTGATGCCGATGAGCCGCTGGTCGAGGGGGCGCTCCTGAAAAACAGGAAGTCAGGAAAGCGGGCGGTCGTGCTGATCAACTGGAAGTTCAAAATCGAAGAGCCCATACGAATACGCGTTCGAGGAGCGGGAAAGGTCAGCCAGGCATATTCATGTGCGTTAAAGAAAG
>JASLXP010000498.1 GCA_030740295.1 Planctomycetota bacterium | reverse complement strand
ATTCTCATCACCCGCCTGCGCGGCAACGAGGATCCTGAGCCGGACCCGGATTCCGACCCGGTCGCCGTGGTCCGAGTCGCACCTACTGCCAAAGCCATTTACGCAAACTTCGAGGAATTCGTCGTCAACCCCGCAGGATCCGACGGGTTGAGGTACTTGATTACCTGCCCCGTGTTTCTGGTGGATTCTGACATTGTCCTCGCGGAATTTGAGGTCCGAGCCACCAAGTGCTGCATCCAGGATGCCCTGGTGGGTCTGTTCAGCCATCTCACTATCACCCAGGTGGATGAGCCTCACGAAGTAGAGAATATCAAACAGAACATCATGGATATTCTGAACCCCAAGTTGAAGACGGGCAAGATTATGGATGTCAGTTTCAAGACCTTTCTGATTCAGTAGAGTCATCCAGATCGGTCGACGTCGGGGTGCATTCCGGGTTTCCGGAATGCACCCCGTTTTGCATTCCAAATTGACTCTCCTCAGATTGCGTCATATATTTCCTTTTTCCTCTCGCCGGATGAAGTTTGGGCTGGGGCGACATAGGGTTTACTTGGACACTCCGTTGACTTACAGTTGGTCAGAAAGGAGGGTCCACCATGAGCAACAAGGAACAGGGTGTGCGATTGGGTGAGGTGGAGCGAGCGGTAGCGAGTGGAGGCTCACCCAATCGAAGCAGAATGTCCAGGGGTCGATTCTCGGTCAAGAAGAAGGCGGACGCCGTGATGCGATTGCTGCGCGGCGAGAGTCTGGAGACCGTATCTCGAGAAACAGGTGTGACAGCCGCCAGGCTCAGTCAGTGGCGTGACCAGTTTTTTGCCGGTGCGCAGGGGGCTCTGCGATCGCGTCCCAGCGACGATCGGGACGAGAGGGTTAAGGATCTCCAGGCTAAGATCGGCGAATTGACGATGGAGAACGAGCTCCTGGGGGATAAGATTCGTCGCATAGAAAATGGCCGCCCTTGGGTGCGTCGGAGGTCGCAGAAATGAGTCAACGGCAGTCGACCTTCACGGGAAAACGCTACGGAATACGGCGCGTGTGCGCGGTGTGGCCGATTCCCCGTTCCACGGTGCACCACCAACTGAGCCGTTTAGCGATATCCGAGTCGCCCGTGCGAACCAAACCAAGGCCGGTAGGGGCAGCCACGGATGAGGAGCTTGTGCTTCTCATCCGGATGACGATCGAAACGTCTCCGTTTCACGGAGAGGGATACCGGAAAATCTGGGCGAGGCTGCGATACCAGGGCATCAGAACCTCCCGGGATCGAGTTCGCCTGCTGATGCGTGAAAACGGGCTTCAAGCGCAGCCAGGCCGCCCACGGGACGCCCGCCCGCACAACGGCACAATCACCACCGACCAGCCCGACCAGATGTGGGGCACAGACTTGACCCAGACCATCACCGTCGAGGAGAGCACAGCTGCCGTTTTCGTAGCGGTCGATCATTGCACCTGTGAGTGCGTGGGCATTCACGCCGCCGCATCAGCAAACCGCTTCGAGGCCCTCGAACCGATCCATCAGGGTGTCGCTGAGCGCTTCGGAGGATTCGAAAAGGGTATTGCCAAAAGCCTTTCGCTTCGGCACGACCACGGCACGCAGTACCTGTCTGATGACTTTCAGAAGGAGATCAAGTTTCTCGGCATCGAAGCCTCACCCAGCTTTGTCCGATGTCCGCAGGGCAACGGATGCGCCGAACGCTTCATCCGCACCCTCAAGGAAAACCTGCTCTGGGTGCACCATTTCCGCACCATTGAAGAACTCCGAATCGCCCTGCAGGTGTTCCGGCAGACATACAACCAACAGTGGCTTATCGAACGACATGGACACAAGACGCCGGCAGACTTCAGAGGCCAGACACAAGCGGCACGCAAAGCCGCCTGATTACACTCAACAGAGTGTCCAATTAACTCAGGGCTTTACACCGTACGTGTCACTACACCATTCCCACACATTTCCATGCATATCATATAATCCCGAAGCATTCGGCTTCTTCAGTCCTACCGGATGTGTGCTTCCTTCCGAATTACCATCATACCACGCATATTTTCCAAAGTTACCAATATCAAGATAGGACTTCGTCGAACTGCCCGCCCCAGAGGCATACTCCCATTCTGATTCTGTAGGAAGCCTGAACTTCTTGCCTGTAATTTCGGATAGCTTCTTCAAATAGTCCTGGACCTCATGCCAGCTTACATTTTCAACCGGCAAGTTATCTCCCTTAAAAGCCGAAGGATTTGTACCCATTACTTCCTTCCACTCGCGCTGAGTCACTTCATGTCTGGCTACGTTG
>JASLXP010000497.1 GCA_030740295.1 Planctomycetota bacterium | reverse complement strand
TTGGATGGAATCTTGCGACGCGCGGCCCATTCACCAGGAAGAACATCCTATGAGCAAAATCACGAAAGACTTCACCAAAGAGATCACGGAAGAGGATTTCTGGTCAAGTCTTCGAGCAAAGAAAGGTATAGATACGGACGGTAAGCTTCAGGAAGCTATCGAGCTCGGTCTGGCCGGCCATAAGGCACGGGCCTATGCAAAGCTGGCTGATTTTCATCGCCAAGCGCGTGCTCTGTCATGGCAGATGGCACAGGAGGACACGGAAATTGCGGAGCGACCCACGCGTGCCGAGGTGCGTAAGCTCATCTGCAAACCGCTCAGCATCCTCAGCAGCTCGGAGCTCTCCGAGCTGGTGAGCGGAAAACACGATGTCGCCGACCTTCAGATTCTCATGGGCCACGTTCAGCCAGTTCTGAATTACGTTATCCACTCGGGAGACAAAGATCCGCGCCGTTTCCTGGCCCAGGTGCTTACCTCGTGCTATCGCTGCCGGGAGGCTCTTTCGCAGAATGGGGACTATCCGCTCCACACCATGCTGCCGGCGCACGCTCAGTTCCACTCCTTCTGGCGAATCTATCTCGCGCTGCTCCATACGGGTCGCATTTCGACTGGGGCGGCCGAGGCGGCTATGAAACTGATCCTTGGAATTGGCCGAGCGATGCGGCAAGCGACCAGACGCTACATCGTCCACAACATCTTTACGGCCGGGTGCTATGGGTTGTTCTTCCTGTCCCGAACGATGACGGAATTCCGTGAGGCGCCGATGTGGGAGAGGCAGAGCCTTCGCTGGCTCGACCTGGATTTCGATCGCAGTTTCTTCCCTGACGGTGGACACCTCGAACGCAACTGGGGCTACGGGGCATTCACTCTCGAACGCCTGACACATGTCTGGGAGTTCGCGCAGCGAACCGGCGGGATGGCCGGCCGCGACGAGCATTTCCTCGAGGGCTTGCGCCGGGCCTACCAGTTCATCGCACAGACGTTGAGCCCAGACGATATGCCGCCCGGCTTTGGCGATTCCAGTCTGCTGTCTTTGGGCTATGTTCTGGATCTGGCGCTAGATCGGAAGGTCTTTCCGCCCGGCACGGCGAGGGATTTGGGTGTCGATCGTTCTCGCTCATGCTTCATGAAAGGCTCGGGCGTGGCTATCATGCGTAACGGCGCACAACGGAAATCCACTTTCACAAACGTCTCTTTCGGTGACTATGCCGGATGGCATTCGCACATGGATCTGCTGAGCACAAACCTGTGGTCGCACGGCGAGATTCTCATTGAAGAAGCGCCGCGGTTCGGGCCATACGGTCATCCGATGGATATCCTGTGGCGCGCTCCGGAAGCCCACAATCAGTTGCTGGTGGACAGCTTTCTCTACGACAGCCGCCCGTGCGAGGGGCAGGACGTGGCCTGGTACAGTGACGGGCAAGTCGACTTCTTCTCTGCTTACCACAAGGCCTACAGGCAAGTGCCGCCTCAGGGCCACCGGGACTACAAACTCAGTGCGGACCTGATCGTACGTCGCACGATTGTCTTCGTAAAGAATCCTGGTTACCTGCTGGTGATGGACTCGGTCCGCCATGAGCAAACAGGCATGTTCAATCGCGCAACTTCCTCTTACTGGCATTCGCCGCAGGCTTTTCGCGTCCTTGGCCCCGGCCAGGCCCGTACGACAGGCCGAAAGGCGTGCCTGCTTGCATGGGCTCATCCCGAGTCTATTCGCCGCACGGAAACCGGCATTGATTTCAAACCGGAGGATGTTCCGGATGGACACGCGCCGCCCAAGAAGGAATGGCACCATTTGCGTGCCCGTACCTGGATGGATGCCGATCATCCCGGCTGCCTCGGATTCATTACCATACTGTTTCCATTCGAGGGGAAGATTCCCGACGTAAGCCTCCGGCCTCTGGGCCTGCCCGACCGCGTCAGCTACAGATTCGAAGCCCTGGAGGTGACGACGCCAGCCGGAAGAGACAGGTTTGTGCTCAACCCCGAACGACTCCCTGACGTTTCCTGGCGCGGCCGGCCCGTGACCTGTCGGGCCAAGGCAAGACTTTCCAGAATGCGACGGTGGATCGATATGGAATGAGGGCCATTTGCAGGTCAAAAAAGGCCGCTCTGACTGAGAGCGGCCCTTTGCTGGAATTGGCTTTCAGATCACTCCGCCATCTCATCCGTCAGAATCGTCACGACATTCTTACGCACTTCGAGGAAGCCGCCTTTGACCTTCGCCACGGTCTCGGTGCCGTCGGTTTCGGTGTAGGCTAGTTTACCTTCGTCGAGGGAGGTAATCAGTGGAGCGTGGTTGGCCCAGATGCCGATTGAGCCGCTTGTTGCGGGGGCCGTTGTGCTTGTCACTTCGCCTTCGTAGGCGATTCTTTCGCGGGTGACGATCTTAAGCTGGTATGGTGCCGGCATGGATTACTCTCCTTCGCCCTTCTCACGTTTCTCGTGGTTTTCGAGGACTTCGTCCACGTCACCGGCCATGTAGAAATCCTGTTCGGCTACGTGGTCGAGCTCGCCCGCCGTGATCATTTTGAAGGAGCGGAGCGTGTCTTCAATCTTGACGTATTTGCCGGGCGTGCCGGTGAAGACTTCGGCCACGAAGAATGGCTGTGACAGGAACTTCTGGATCTTGCGGGCCCTGATGACGATGGTCTTGTCTTCGTCTGTCAGCTCGTCCATACCCAGAATGGCGATGATGTCCTGGAGGTCCTTATAACGCTGCAGGATGTTCTGAACCGAACGGGCAATGGCATAGTGCTCTTCGCCGAGGATATGCGGATCGAGAATGCGGCTGCTGGAATCGAGCGGGTCGACCGCCGGATAAATCCCGAGCTCAGAAATCTGACGTGAGAGCACGGTTGTGGCATCGAGGTGACTGAACGCGGTGGCCGGCGCAGGGTCGGTAAGGTCATCGGCCGGCACGTAGATGGCCTGGACGGATGTGATCGAGCCCTTTTTGGTGGTCGTGATGCGTTCCTGGAGGGCGCCCATTTCGGTAGCCAGGGTCGGCTGGTAACCCACCGCGCTCGGCATACGGCCGAGGAGGGCGGAGACTTCAGATCCGGCCTGCGTGAAACGGAAGATGTTGTCGATGAACAGCAGTACGTCCGAGCCTTCTTCGTCACGGAAATACTCGGCCAGGGTCAGCCCGGTCAACGCGACGCGGAGGCGCGCTCCCGGCGGCTCGTTCATCTGGCCAAAAACGAGGGCGGCCTTGTCGACGACTCCCGATTCGTTCAATTCGAGCCAGAGGTCGTTCCCTTCACGGGTGCGCTCGCCCACGCCAGCGAAGACAGAACGTCCGCCGTGCTGCTTGGCGATGTTGTTGATGAGCTCCATCAGAATGACGGTTTTACCCACACCAGCGCCGCCGAAGAGGCCAATCTTTCCACCACGAGGATACGGGGCAAGAAGGTCGACGACCTTGATGCCAGTCTCGAAAATCTGCTTTTCAGGATCGAGGTCTACAAGGGCCGGGGCCGGCCGGTGAATGGGGTACATCTTGCTGCGGTCGACTTCCTTGTCCTGGCCGTCGATGGCTTCACCGAGCAGATTGAAGATGCGCCCGAGGGTGGTCTCACCCACGGGGACGGTAATCGGTGCGCCGGTATTGACCGCGGCTACCCCGCGGGTCAGGCCGTCGGTGGACGACATGGCAACACAACGGACGACATCGTTGCCCATGTGGGTGGCGACCTCGGCGACGAGGTGGACGTCCTGTTCCGGATCGTCGACGTTAATCGCGGTCAGCAGTTCAGGAAGGTGGCCTTCCGGGAATCGTACGTCGAGCGTAGGTCCGATGACCTGAACTACTTCACCAATATTAAGATTGACTTCTTCGGCCATGGATAGGCTCCTTGTGTTCAAGATTCAGAATTCAGGATTCAGGCCCACAAGCTACTGAATCCTGAATCTTAATTCCTGTATCTCATAAAAGTCCGATTTGAACTTGAAAGCGGGTAACTGGAAAGGGAAGCTCAACTCTTGATGGCTTCCGCACCACCAACGATCTCGGAGATTTCAGTAGTAATCGCGGCTTGACGGGCTTTGTTCATAACAAGCGTGAGGGACTCGATCATGTCCCTGGCATTGTCTGTTGCGCTACGCATGGCCGTCATTCGGGCGGCATGCTCGGAGGCGAATGCCTGAAGAATGGCCGTATTAATCTTCGCGGCCAGATGGTCGGGCACCAGCCGGTCGAGCAGTGTCTGCACGTCGGGCTCGAAGATGTAATCCGTGTTGTCCTGCTCACCGGCCTCTGCCTTGAGCGGGATGAACGGATCAGTCGAGGGCAAGAATCTGGCGGCTGAATGAAAGGCGGTGTAGGACAGATGCACTTCATCGAAATCACCGGCCAGAAATCCACCGGTCAGATAGCTGGAGAGCTCGTGGACCTGTTCCCCGGAAACACGGCCCTGGGTGTCGATGAGCGAGTATCCGATGTCCCAATCACGCTTTTGAAAGTAGGCCAGTCCCTTCTTGCCGACACAGGCAAGCACCCAGCCTTCCGGGCCACCCTCCATGGCTTCTTCAGCAGCGTTGATCAGGTTGTTGTTGTAGGCGCCGCAGAGGCCGCGGTCCGAGACGAATATCACCATGCAGCGTTTCTTGACTTCCTGACGTGCCTGCATGAACGGGTTATCGATGGTGACGTTGCCTTCTTCGTCTTGCATCGTGCCCACAACTCGTTTCATGATGCCTTCGAGGCCCTCAGCATACGGGCCGGCCTGGTTGAGAAGTGCCTGCGTCTTCGCCAGCTTGGAGGCGGAGACCATCTCCATGACTCTGGTGATCTGCTGAGTGCTCTTAACACTCCGGATGCGGTTACGAATCTGTTTTAGATTTGGCATTGTTCAGTCTTCTTCGTCTTCCGTCCTGAACTTGTATTTCTCAACATCAGTACGACGGAATCTCAGAGTTCCCCCATCCTTGAAAGCTCTGAGTCGCGTTTCAGCCACGATATTCTGAAGGTTCTCTTCAGAGATCTGAAGCTCGTTGAGAACTTGTTCCCAGGACATGTATTCATGGCTGTCATCAAAACTTCCTAATCGTGTAGTCAGGATTGGCATGGTTTCTTAGCTGCGGCACATTGGCCGGCGGCGGGACACCACTGCCACCAATCATCCTTCTTCCGTTTCTGTACCTTCAAACTGTTCTTTGAAGGACGCAACGGCTCGTTTGATTCTGTCTTCGTTGTCTTCGGTCAAAACTTTCTCTTCGGCGATCTTCATCTCAATCTGCGGGTGCTCTTCCTCCAGGTATGCGAAGAACTCGGCCTGGAAGCGTTTGAGATCTTCAACAGCAATATCATCGACCAGGCCTTCACCACCGGTGTAAATGATGATGACCTGCTTGGCCATGGAAAGCGGAACGTATTGATCCTGCTTGAGAATCTCGACCATGCGCTCACCGCGGCTGAGCTGCTGGAGCGTGGCCGCGTCGAGGTCTGAGCCGAACTGGGCAAACGCGGCGAGCTCACGATACTGGGCGAGGTCGAGCCGCAACTGCCCGGCAACGCTCTTCATGGCCTTGGTCTGTGCGGCGCTCCCTACACGAGAGACCGAGATGCCTACATTAATGGCAGGACGGACACCGGCGTAAAAGAGGTCCGGCTCGAGATAAATCTGGCCGTCGGTAATCGAGATAACGTTTGTCGGAATGTACGCGCTAACGTCACCAGCCTGGGTTTCGATGACTGGGATGGCTGTCAGCGAACCGCCACCGAGGTCCGGGTGTAGACGCGCTGCACGTTCCAGGAGACGTGAGTGCAGGTAAAAGACGTCGCCCGGATAGGCCTCACGTCCCGGAGGACGACGAAGGAGCAGCGAGAGCTGGCGATACGCAGCCGCATGCTTGGAAAGGTCGTCGTAGAAGGCGATGGCGTCTTTGCCTTCGCTGTACATGAAGTACTCGCCCATCGCGCAGCCGGTATAAGGCGCCAGATATTGCAGCGGGGCCGGGGAATCGGCCGGCGCGGATACGACGATGGTGTATTCCATCGCGCCGTGCTCCTCGAGAATCTGTATCACTCCGGCGACGGTGGACGCCTTCTGACCAACGGCAACGTACACGCAGATCAAATCCTGTCCCTTCTGGTTAAGGATGGTGTCAACGATGATCGCAGTCTTACCGACCTGTCGGTCGCCAATGATAAGCTCACGCTGTCCGCGTCCGATTGGGATCATGGAGTCGACCGCTTTGAGGCCGGTCTGCACGGGCTCGTTTACCGGCGTGCGGCCAACGACGTTGGGAGCGTTGCCTTCGATGTTGCGGCGATGCTCGGTGACGATTGGGCCTTTGCCGTCGATGGGGTCTCCGAGCGCGTTGACGACACGCCCGACGAGGGCATTTCCAACGGGAACGTCGGTGATACGGCCAGTTTTGCGGACGATGTCACCTTCCTTGATACCGCGGTCGTCGCCGAGGAGGACGGCGCCGACATTCCCCTCTTCGAGGTTGAGCGCCATGCCCATGACGCCGCCGGTGAATTCAAGGAGCTCGCCGGCCATGGCTTTATCCAGGCCGTAGACACGTGCGATACCATCACCCACCTGGATGACCGTACCGACGTCCTCCATCTTCAATTCAGACTTGTAATTCTCCAGCTCCTGTGTCAGGACGGATGTAACTTCCTCAGGTCGGAGAGCCATAGGGAACCTCCCAAAGCGTGTTTAATGTCAGTTAAGCGGCGCGCTCAGCAGCGCGTCTCGAAGTTTTTCCAAGCTACGGCGAACACTGCCGTCAATATCTGTTCCGGTGTCACCACGAATGATGACCACTCCTCCAATTACGGATTCGTCCAGGACGTAGGTCACTCGAACGTCACCACCGCACATTTCTCTGAGCTTCTTCTCCAACTTGGTCTGAAGCCTCTTCTGCATCTCGATAGCTGTCCGAACTTCCACGGGATGAATACCCCTGCTCCTGTCCCACGCCATCTCGAAAGCATCGAAAATCTCAATAAGACTTTCCGTCCTCCGGCGATCGACGAGCAGACAGACAAAATTCATCAGCACCGAATGAACTTGGCCTTCCAGGACCTTGTTCAGCACGTCCTTCTTTTTGGAATTGGCGATCTGCGGGACGTTCAGGAAGGAGAGTAACTGGGGCTGGTCAGCGATGACCTCGCGGATGGCCCGGGTGCCTTCCAGCACTTCTTCGACAGCCTTTTCCTTTTCAGAGACGTTCAGCAACGCCTCGCCATATCTGGGAGGTGCGTTCGGTTCTTTCATGAAGCTGTGGGCATATTCTCAATGAAGTCGTCAATAATGTCTTGATGCTTCTTCCTGGTTAAGCTCTCTTTGATGATCTTTTCGGTCGCAGCCATGGTGAGGTCGACGAGTTGGTCTCGCATCTCCACCGCTGCTTTGGCCCGTTCGCTCTCGATGAGACCACGAGCCTTGTCGAGCATCTCGTTCGCTTCAGCCTGGGCTTCAGCCTTCAGCTTTTCCGACAGGTCCTGTCCCTCCTGCACCCCGTCGCGGATTTTAATGCGAGCTTCGTCTTCGATCTGATCGAGACGATCTGCAAGGTCCTTCTTCGTGCCTTCGAGGGCAGTGTTGCCGTCTTCGATAGCCTTGAAGTCAGACGCAATGCGATCGCGCCTGGAATCGAGGACATTCAAGACGGGCCCGAATGCGAACTTCTTGAGGATCAGGAAAAGGAGATAAAATGCTATGGCCTGAGTAATAACCATGGCGATTAACGCCTGACTACTCATCGGATCTCCACCAGCCGCAAAGCATGGCGTTGCAGCCAGAGCAAGAACCACAAAGGCACTCATTGAAAGGATGCGTCTGTTCAGCATTAGTCTTTCTCAGTTTTCATAGTTCGCGGGCTCAAAGCTTTGCTGGAGGTGGCGCGGGCACCTCCTCCAAATTTCCGTTTAAGCTGTCCGCGAAAGGAATAAACCTTCGTTAGCCCATCTTGCCCATGAGGACGAAGACTGTCAGCAGTGCGTAAATCGTGAGGGCCTCGATAAACGCGCAACCGATAATCATGGCAGTCTGAATAGCGCCGGCGGCTTCAGGCTGGCGGCCCATGGATTCGAGTGCAGTGGAAACAGCTCGACCGAGCCCCATAGCGGAACCGATGGCGGCCAAAGCGACACCAAGCGGCAATGCAAGGGCGAGAAGTGCTGATTGGTCTAACTCAGCGAGAATCAAAGGAAGCATAGGAAAGACTCCTTATGGAAACGGACAGTAACGGAAACAAAAACTCAATGATGCGCTTCATGACCGTGTTCATCATCGTGATGGTCATGCGGCAGCATCAGGAAAATGTATATCGTGGCGAGCAGCGCAAACACGAGCGCCTGGATCGTTCCGGTCAGAAGGGCGAGCATCATGATCGGGAGCTGCAGCGGAATACCGAACCACTGCAAGCTGGCCATGTCTGCGGTCGTCATGGCTTTCAGGCCCATCATACTTTCCAGGGTGGTCGGACCACCTGTTAGCGTTGAAAGCAGCACGATTCCAAGAACGGCAAAAACGCCGATGAGCGCATCTTCGCCCATCACGTTACCGAAAAGACGCAGAGCAAGACTGACCGGCTTGATTAATTCACCGAGCACGTGCAACACAAACATGAGCGGAGACATTGCCCAGCCGACACCGTCCTGTGGACTCCCGGCCAGGTGGTGCAGGTAGCCTTCAATTCCGTTTTCACGCAGCCCCACATATTGGACGTACAAGAAGGTGGCGACCGCCAGGCCCAGGGTAATACCGATGTAAGACGTCGCAGCCTTCATCCCCGGCACCAGGCCAATCATGTTCATGCACCAGATGTACATGAAAAGGCTGCCTACAAAGGGCGTGTATTTCTTTCCTTCCGGCCCTATCACGCCCTCGACCATGCCATTTAGTTTTTCAACGATGAGCTCAAGGACTGTCTGTTTGCGATTCGGTACATCTGTCACGTCCTCGCTGGGCTGCATCCATTTCACCAGGCAGATGAGCAGCCCTGCAACTACGATGGAGAAAAACACGTTCTCCCACATATAAACGTGAATCCAGTCCCACACGGGGATGCCATGATTTTTGAAACTCGGGATGGTGAGAAGGTTCGGCAGAAACTCTGGGAGTTCCAGGAGTGGCTCTCTGTGAACGGCATCGTGTCCTTCCTCATGCTTGGCGGCCCCACCATGCTCGATGGCCCCACCATGCTTGACGGCAGCCGCACCTTCGGGGTGTTTGATTTGCCCGCCGCCATGATGAGCAGGAGCTCCAGGATCACCCATCAACAGAACGCCAATGACGATGACGATGAATCCAATGATTAAAAACCTGGGCCAGAAAAGATTCATGAAATCGTCTTAGTTTGCTTGGCCTGCCGAATCGGGAACAGTTTGTTCGTCGGTACCGCTTTTCTGGCCATCGGGAATGATTCCCTGGGCTGTCAACACCTTGCCCCCGGATTTCAGGACTGCGATCACCAGTGGAATGGAAAAGCCGACGAATGCACCAATAACGTGAACCTTGCCGTAATAAAGAAGAAGGAACCCAGCACCATAGAGCACTGGAAACTTCAGCATGAAAGCGAGAGCAATAGTCTTTTTATTCTCGTGATCGGAAAACACCGTTCGAATCAGCTTGGCCATGCCCCAGAGATTCAACGCGCTCCAGACCGCGCCAAAGAGATACCCCAAGCCGATATCGAAACCGAAAGCGGAGGATACAAACAGGAATCCCAAGCCAGCGAAAACCAGCGAGATATTGAGGACTTTTGAAATGAAGTCTGCCTTCATCTTTTCTGTTTCTGGACGGCCTTAATGGCCTTTATGGTTTCGTTAACACCCGCTGCAAAAC
>JASLXP010000496.1 GCA_030740295.1 Planctomycetota bacterium | reverse complement strand
CCTTGCCAGCTTGCCTGGCAGGTGAATCAGGTTGAATGGTTTCCTCCCTGGCTCTTGAGCTAACCTTTCAACCTGATTCACCCGTGAGGCGAGCTCACGGGGGTCTTTGGATAATCTCGTCCGCTTCTAACTGTTCAACCTCCTTCACCTGTGGGGCGAGCCCACAGGGGTCGTTCTTCCCGAATTGGTAACTATTTCAATCCGCCACACGAGATGAGTTCTGTAGCTATAGCCACTTCACTGCCGGATGAGTCTCTGGACAGTACCCCCATTCAGGAAGCGGCAGGTGTGAGAATGTAAGGAAGCTTCCGGCTCTTTCGGTTAACTTGCGTCGCCCCGACGATGGATACCAGTTCCCAGTGAGCGATAAGAAGCAAAACTCATCAGCGAACGTCAGGCCCACTCCATGAAGCCCCTCAAGCCTCTGCTTTCAGGTCTTGCCCTCTTTCTGCTGTCCTGCCCGCTGCCGGGGCAGGACATCGAAGTCGCTTTCGATGAGGCCCTCGATTTCTATATCGACCCGGACGCGCTTCCGAAGAAATGCCTCGCGGCGAGCATCCTGAAGGACAAAGGCACGCTGTGTCACGTGGACAGCCCCGCGCTCTCTCCCGGCGTCTATCGGGCCCACCTCCGGCTGAAGATTTCGCACACCATCAGCGAACACACGGCGAGTCTGCAATTCAAACTCGCCGCGCAAAGTAAGAGGCACAGTTTTGAGCAGAAACTCACCATCCTCGGCTTCGAGCTGCCGGGCAGATACCAGAACTTCGTTCTCCCGGTGATGGTGGACAGCCACTCAAAGCATTTGACATTTTCTGTCACATGGAATTGGGCGGGATCGCGGCAGAACAAGCGCCCCCCGGAGCCGGTCAAGCAGCCGGAGATAAAGACTGAGGCTTCCCTCGAAGTGGAGGACAAGGAGATCGAGGCGCTGGAGCGCAAGCTGACCGACTTGCCCTTCCATCTCGCCGCCGATCGAATCTGGCTCGAGAAGGTCGGCGACGTGGCCGTTGATGATTTCACCGTCGACAAGCTGCGGTATCGTCCCGGCGAGACGGCCGTGGTCAGCGGCTCCATCCGCAACCTCACCGATAGGGATCGCAAGGTCCGCGTCCGGATCTCCCTGGTCCGAGGAATGGATGAGGAGCAGAGAGTCACCAGCTATGAAGTGAAGCTGCCGCCGGGCTCATCAGAGCCGATGGAGGTGGAGGCCCAGTTGGATGAAAGGCTTTGGGGGCACGAGGTCCGCTGCGTCGTCACGGAAGGCGAACACGAGGTCGGCCGGGCCTCGGAGGTCTTCACCGTGCACACCAATCCCTGGGCGGTTTCCGTCGCCGGATTCTCGATGGACTTGACCGTCTACCGGGCCGGGCCGGACCAGGCCAGCGCGAGGCGAGGCGCTCTCGGCCGGAAGAAGAATTATCAGAACATCGTCGAGTTTGTGTTTTGGGCGCCCGATGACTTCGGCAACTTCAATCCAACCGGCG
Source organism: Planctomycetota bacterium (assembly GCA_030740295.1). The sequence continues at coordinate 11,246 of JASLXP010000496.1, read as the reverse complement.
AATTCTTCAGCGGGCAGATGCACCGCCATAACAGCGCGGAATCCACGCAGCGTCTGACCGAGGCGTTTCACCAGGCGGGCATCGCCTGCTCTGTGTATGCCAAGAACGGTACGGCCGGGGGCAAGGCGGGCTACGAGGTTCTTCGCAAACATCCGGAATGGTATCAGCCCGGCTTTTATGACGTGGCCCAGCTCGACCGCTGGGATCGAAGCCCCGAAATGAGCTCGTGGCCCACGCTCGGCGTGACGCGAGACACCGCGACGCCTTTTCGCCATCATGCGGATGAACTCATCCGGTCCGTCGACCGCTTTGGATGGGACATGATTCGTTACGACTCGAACATGCAGACGGACGAAACCGGGGACATCGTGCGCCTGGTGAAGTCAACCGTGAACAAGGTGCATCCGCACCTGCAGTGGGGGTACAACTCCGGCCTCCATCGCACCCGCAAACAGCCTCCCCTTACTGGTGCGCCGTGGGCAAAGAACGATGGCCAGGAGTTGAAGCCTGTCTTCGACGAGCTCTGCGAAAACGGCGGCATGATTATGGATGAGTGGAACAACCACGCGGGGGCGGATGGCTGGTCTTATCGAAAGTACGCCTCGAGGCACATCAACATTCGCGAAGTGGTTCATCCCAGGGGCGGGCACGTCATCTTCTGCCCGTTCGATCCCAAAAACCATGCGGACGCGGTCTACCAGGATATTCTCCCGCTTGCCGCCATGTCGCATCGAGCCTGGGATCCGCTCAAAGGCAGTCGCCCCTACGCCTTCTACGCCCGTTTCGCTACCCGCTTCGCCGGTTACCTCTGGGACAACCAGTGCCGCCGCGCCAAGGACGCACGCGATTGGGTCGACTGGGGCGAGGCGGACACAAAGCTCTTCCTCTGGGACTCGTATGTTTACTGGCGACCCCGCGGCAATGACGCCACAGAACTGATCATGCACATGGTCAACGTGCCGCCCGAACGCGTGGCCTCATACAAAGACTGCCGTGTCCCTCCGCCACTCGTCGACACCAAGTGCGTGCTGCAATTGCCCGAAGGCCTGGACGCGCAAGAACTCTGGGCCGCCACGCCTGAGCCAAGCACAAGGAGTGAAAAGATCGCGATTCAAAAGGAGGGCCGGAAGCTCGAGTTCACCGTTCCAAAGCTGAGGTTCTGGAATGTGCTCGTGCTGAAACTGAAGGGAACGGTGCGATGAATCCCATACCCCGACGAGGCCCACGTCGCGCAAGCTTGTCACGCAGCGAAGTTGGAGTAACGCCTTTATTAGGCGGGTTCTGGAACAGCCTGGCAAAGCCCGACCCGGCTGAAGCCGTTACTCCAACCCCGTCCTCGATTGCTCGCACGTGTCCGAATAGAGCTTGCAAGGAGAGGCACAAGCATGACCTTACTGACGGCCTCAGGGGTAATCGGTGGATAACATCGTTGACTATAGCCTCAATCACCATCCTCCTCGCCCTCCCCTCCTTCGCAGAGAACGCCGCCCCGCCTGCGGAATCCTTCAGCTTCCCTCCTTCTCCCACACGCATCCACATCGCCAAGGGGCTCTGGTGGCAGCATTTCCGAATCACCGAAGCCGGTGCGCTCATGGGCGGAGCGATCTACGACGAATCGTTCGATGTCTTCGGTCGCACCAATTACCACGGATACGGCAAGACACTTGGCGATTTCCCCAAACGTCCCGCGGAGTTCTTTCGCCATCACGTCATCGTGATCACCGGATGCAGGGCCGCGGCTCTCAGCTCGGAAAGGCAACAGCATCTTAAAGACTGGGTCCTGAAGGGCGGCGGGTTGCTCGTTACCGGCGGCGTCCAGGGGCTTGGCCGGGGAAATTACCGCGGAACCATCCTCGAAGAACTGCTTCCGGTTTCCGTTTCCCAGGAAGATGACTTCAGGAAAACATCGCCAGACGCTGTTCTCGCTCCCACCGCCAAGGGGTCGGAGTTCTTCAAGACCCAACCCTCCTGGCGGCAGAAGCCGCGCCTCTTCTACATGCACGTCGGCCTCTCCTTGAAAAAGGGAGCAACGGTCCTCCTGAAATCTGACAGCCACCCGGCGCTTGTGACGTGGGAGACCGGGGAAGGCCGGGCCGCCCTTTTCGCCGGAACTGTCTGCGGGGACCCGAAGCCCGGTGAACTCGCCTTCTGGGACTGGGACGGTTGGCCGGTGCTTCTTTCCCAGACGTTGCAGTGGCTTGGGACGCCCCCGCCGGCGAATCCCAGGGACAACACCGTTCCGCGCGGCAAGGCTTACCGGGCGAAGCTCGAACAGCTCAAGGAGCTGACCGATGTCGACGTCGAGGGTCTCTTCGGTGACGAGGAAGCAGAAGTCGATGCGCCCTCTGCGGAGTCGGACGAGCCAGATGTTCTGGAAACCATCACCAGGCTTGCCAGCCACTGCCGTAGTCGCGATTACGCGCTTGCCGTCGTAAAGGCTCTCGATGAGTCCGGTACGCCAATCAAGATCGAACAGTCCGAATCGCTCTTCGACTCGATCGGCCGATACGTTTCCGGGGAAGAATTCGGCGGCCCGGCCAAGGCGTTGGCGACGTCATCCAACAGTGGGCGCGTGGCGCTCGGACTTCGTGTGCTCGCACGTGCCGAGATTCCCGATGGCAAGGCGCTGGCCCTTCCTTACCTGGCACGTGGGTTGTCGGGCCTGCCCGGCAAAGGACGGACAGACTCCCTTGCGCCCGCAATGCAGGTGGCGACTGGCGAAGACGAACGCCTTCGGCTCGCGGCCGTGCGCGCCCTGGCCGAATATGCCGACGAGACGCTTCGGACCGCCGTCAGGAAAAGCGCAGCGGAATGGCAGCAGCAGAAATCCCCGTCGCCCGCGATCGCGGAATTGCAGAAAGATCTTGCGGAGGAGATCCAGCTTGTCCTTTGTCTCCTGGGCGATGGTCAGTCCGCGGTGAATGTACTCAACCTGATGGTGCGCAATCGCCGGAAGATCGACGAGAACCTGGACATCACCCAGCAGCCGATGTACGTGCCGACGCCCGAAGCCATCAAAGAGCGCAAGCGCTATGCAGCCGAGATTCCCCACTTGCGCGCAAGGAACTCTCGTCTGGCCGCTACGTTGGCGAAATTCCCCCAGAAGGGACTACCCATCCTCGCCTCGAGCTCGGCCACCTGGGTCGGCGCCTTTGTCTCTGAATATCTCCAAGCCTGTCTGGCTCGACGCTCGTCCAAAGAGACACTTCCCGCTGAGGTGCGCAAAGCCCTCACGCAGATCATTCGGGAGTGCGACCTCTCGGCAGTCAGGGCGTTGTGCTTTCTGAGACTGAATCCATCTCCTCAGGAAGCAACCGACCTGCTATCCCAACTCGCGAGAGGGGACGAGCCGGACGCGCTTTTCAGTCTCTCGCAATGCACTGCCCTACCAGAATCCGCACAAGCGGGTCTGGTCCGCCTTGGCCTCGATCACGAGAGTAAGAAGGTGCGCCACAAAGCCGCCCACTCGATCGTCCTTTCGCCACCGAAGGACCAGGCCGCACTACTGAAACAGGCCAAATCGAAGTCCAGCGACGACGAAGACCTGAAAGCTATCCTCGCACGTTGTGGGCGATGAGGTCCTAACGCCGCCTTCGGCCGCTGCGGGACGTTCTTATTTGCCTGGGGTGGCGGAACGGCCATCACTCCGCGGAAGCGGTCGGGTCGGACCGAATGCACGGTCACCGTACAGGAGTCGGCGAAGATGAGGCGAACCGACCTCTCCTGGAGGCACGTGTTGCTGGGATATCTGAGCCCGGCGAGGAGGGGGTAATCCCTTCTACTTGAAGAGGTCGGGCTGCTCGGCCGCGCGGATGACGATCTCGTGGCGGCCGGTCAGTACCGGAACGGCGAGAGTGTCCTCCGCGGGATTGATCCGCATCGCCCCGCCGCCGTAGCCGGGAGCGCAGCCCACACCGTCGATCCACAGGGCGGGCATGCCGCGGGGGATCGGCGGGTAGGTCATGTAGATCATGCGCTCACGACCCTCGGTGACGCCCCGCAGCCCCGTCTCGTCCGCGGTGAAGTCGAACGGGCCTTCACCCCAGACCGTGAAGCCCTTGTAGCCGAGCTTGCCGCGTCCGGGCCCGAGCACGAGGCGCGCGCCACCGCGCTTGAGCACCTCGACACCGCCGCCGGCCGCGCCCTCGTAGACGATGCCCTCGCCCTCCTGCTTCAAGCGGCGACTTGTCCACTTGATCTTGTACTTCGGGCCCCGCACCTTGACGGTCTTCTCCTTCAACTTGGCGGTCGGCACGGCGATATCGAACGGCGCCGGACCGGTGTGCGTCATGCCCTTGTAGCTGACCGCGCCGTCGCCGTCGGCCGTGGCCAGCACGAACTGGACCTCGCCCTTGCGAACGCGCACGGCCCCCGACCGGCCGCGGAAGGCGACTGCGTGTAGGAGCGCCAGCCGGCGGGGAGTCTGATCTCGAGGGTCGTCTTCAAGGGTGATCCTTCTCTGCCTTCGAGTCTGCGGCGGGGGCATAGATCATGGCGGGGCCGGTGATGCCCCCCGTGCCAAGCTCGTTGACGGCGCGGTTGGAGATCTTGACAGGCAATGAATGGAGGCAATGAATGGGGTCAGACCTAGGTCTGACCCGAATGGCGCTGACTTAAGCCATCGTGGCACGGGCGTCTCGCCCGTGGAGGATTGTAAGTCCTTTGACCACGGGCGGGACGCCCCTGCCACGATGGTGAAAGCGAGGACAAGACCGCTTAAGTCAGCGCCATTCAGGTCTGACCCAGGTCTGACCCCAGGCTGCACCACGATGACATTCACCGTCCGCCGCCTCGATCCGAAACGAAACCAGTTGGTTCTTCCAATCCTGATTCAGATGCTCGCGAAGCAGCAGCGTCTGTTCGCCGGAATGGGCGTAGGACGAGAGGAGGAGGATTACTGGAAGTAGAAGAAGTCTCATGTAAGGCTCAACGAATGAATCACCGCTTAAACGCCTGCAATCTCCTCCCCAGACTTACATTCGACGCTCCTTCGATTTTGAAGACTGTCAATCGCAGACGGCGGGCTTTGATGGTGTCAAGCTCGTGGATGGATGTTTCGTAGCGATTCTTGTGGTTTTCTGCGAGGGGGCGGTACGACTTGCCATCGTACCATTCGAGTCCGTACGAGGTGGGGAATTCCTTGCGGCTGCCCCAGTCGATGCGGATGGCGTTGATTTCGACGGGCTCTTTCCAAATGATTTCTGCAGTGTGCGGCAGCGGCCCGGTGCGCGACCAATTGCCGCCTCCTCCCAGGGCGTGAGGGTTCCGGCCGGTGCCGTAAATCCTTGTGCCGGCCCGCTGACACACGTTGTCCTTTCCTTCGATGGTCTTATCGAAGGCCGTGAGCTCGGCTTTGAATTGTTCGTAATCTCGCTGGTTGTCGAGGAAGGCCTGATTCAGTTTCCGTCCGGTCTTGCGGACATGAGTATCGGTGATTGGCCTGTCGTGGAAGACGATGGAGTTGAATTGCACGCGGTCGTGAAAATTAAATCTGCCGAGATGGGGCCAGCCGCTGAACTGCTCGCCCAGTCCCTTCTCCTGGCTCGTGACTCGCACAAAGTTGAGTCGCCATCGGTCGCCGTCTGCCGGTTTCTTTTCTGCGGTGGCGAAGGGGAACTTCATTTCCATTTCCCACCAGCCGTCGCCGTGATGGGTGCGGCACTCGAAGCCCTCCCTCGATGCCGGTTTGCTATTGTGCATGTGGCCGACCAGTCGCATAGGGCCGACGATCTGGCCGGAGACGTTCACCATGGTCTGAAAATAGATCGGTTCGCTGGGCGCCCAGAAGATTTCGAGCAGATCATGGTAGAACTTCGACCAGGAGGCGGTCGAGTAAGTGAGAAAACCGGTATCCTTCGGGTTGCGTTCAATGACCGCCTTCATATTCGGTTCGATGCAGTGGGCGGAAACGTAGATATTCTCGTCGTCCCAGCCGATGCGAAAACGCGTTTGGCGAGTTCGTGCATAGTTTCTGCTGGTGGCGATCAGGAAGCCGGTGACTTCGGGCAGCGATCGCCAGGCGGGATCATCGGCGCGGCCGTCGATCTTTGGCACCTTGCTGATGCGATGACACGGATAGACGCCCTGCTTCTGATTCTGGTGTGCGACGGCGTAAGACCAGTCCAGACATTTCGCCGCGTAGGCGATGCGCTGCTTCACGTACCAGGTGTTGGCGCGCTTGTTCGCCTTTCTTAAGTGGGCGCGCATCCGCTCCACGATTTCGGCGGGGAACGCTTCCGGCGTGGGCCGGTAAGTTCCCACCGGGCCGGTGATGGCGATGTCATTCTTGATGATGTGATCTTCGAGGGTCCGGTAGAACTTGAGCATGGGCCTGGCCGCATCCAGATAGAAACCCTCAAAGAAATCGTCGAGGACGTCGGCCGTGGGCTCGCCTGGTTTCCATGCAGTGCGCGCCCAGGCATAGACGCTCCACGGGCTGCTGCGGCAGATGTCGCCCATGGCCTGTGTGCCCACGGAAGTCATGCCCAGCTTTTGAAAGAAACGGTGATGGTCGGCGATGGCGGAGACGAGCGGCACGAGCGTATACCATTCGCCCGCAGGCCGGCCGGACGTGGTGTCGGTGTGGATAAGCACGTAATCGTATATGCCGGGCAATTTGCATTTGGCGGTCCATGCCTCGATTTCATTTTTGTAGCCGAGATTCTTCGGAGAACCGGCGGGCAGGTTGTGTTTCCAGTGGAGCGTGTAATCCACCATCACGTTTGCGGGCAGCTTTTCGATGGCCGACGGCGGCTTGCCGTGGTTGGCGTAGGCAAGAGCGAAGATTCCTTTGCCCGGCAGTTCCTGTTGAATTTGCTTCGCCACTTCGCCGATAAGGTGAAAGTAGTGATTCGAGTAATCGAAGGCGAGAGCCAATTCGTCCGGTTTTTCCGGCTGCACTTTGCGCGGCTGCCCGAACAGCCCGGTGCAGCGTTCACATTCGCAGAAGGCAGGCACGTCCTTCGGATGAATGGAAAAGCCCTGCAGTTCCGGGCGCCCCTTGCTCATTGACTTGATTCGCTCGACCACATGCGAGATGACTCCAGGATGCGAGGTGCATGGGACTTTCGTCCAGCCTTTGCGGTAAGGGCCGGGCGTCCATTCCGGATGTTTTTCGATGACGCTCTCCGGGATGATCCGGTCGAAATTATGGATGTAGCCAAAGCCGAGATTCATGCGGGGCGGGATGCCACTAAGGGTAGAGCTCAGCCCGTTGCCCCAGGAGTTGTTGAAATGATGCCGGACAAAAAAGAGCCGGCTGTCCGGTGAATTCGTTTTCGAGGCCAGCCGGTCGGCGGGAAAATTGGCGTAACGAGTTCTGAACGGAGGACGGTAGCGGATGGGTAAAATCGAGCGCGGGAATCGGCGCAGCCGGGGAACGTAATCGCCGTGCGAATCCGGATAGAGCCACCGCACGCCGAGCTGGTCGAGCAACTCGTATACCCCGTAAAGCACGGCCCTCTGGGTGGGGCCGGAGATCACGATGTCCTCCCCTTCTTCCACGACGGAGACGTCTTCCACCCATGCCGGATCGAGCTCCGGGTAGGGCAGTTTGGGTGGATCCGGAGTCACCAGCCGGACGCGCAGGCCCCGATAATTCCCAGCTTCTTTTGGCGAGACGATCCGCGCCGGGACGTCCAGCAACTCGGTCAGGTAGTAGGCGAGTTCCCTGGCTGCGAGCTGAATGGTCGAGGGAGCATCATCGTCAACAGTCACCGCGCTCCAGCGATTTTCTGCCACCGACCTGGATGCGGCAAAGATCCCCAACTCCGCAATCGACCACGGATAGCCCGCAGTATGCTCGCCGATCTCGATGCGGACAAACCTTCCGCGCCGCGGCTCAAAGGAAACATCCGTCTGCGGATGAAACCGGATCGCTGATCCATAGTCCGGCTTCTTGTCCGAGCCCTTTCGAAGCTTCTGCTGAGTGACCAGTTCAAGCGTCTCCGGCGACTCCCCGACCAGAATCCGCAGCGATCTGGGAAACCACGTTTCGTGCCTGCCGGGCGTCATGAAGACCCGATGCACAAAAACGTTTTTCTTCAGATCGATAAGAACCCCCAACCCCGCGCTCTGGTGAGCTGGACTCGTCCATGCCGTATCGAAGTTGTTATCGACTGCCTCTTCCATCAATTGCGAATTTGGCCCGGACATCTCCCATCGCCTCGGCAAGAGTGGACGAGCCTCCAGCATGGTGCAGAGAAAAAAGAGGAGTGACAAGATGGTCGGGAAGGACATTTTCATGGATTGCAGACTGCGATTTCTTGATCGTGAAAGATGCACTCCGGCATCTTACAGTAGCTCGCTCTGTCTTTCAGTAGCTCGCTCTGTCTTTCTCTTTATTCGTTGTTTTCTAATTCATTGCTCCCGAAGGGACATGCCACCGCCGTTGGTGGACGCCCTTATCTTCATACATTCGTGGCGGTGCATTGAATCTATCGTTTCTTCGGACCTGAAGCTCCTTCGGCATCTAGCAGCGACAGGTTGCCTGCGTTGGCCTGTCCCCGCTTGAACTCGACCTCGTACGTCAGAAGGTGCCGCGCCCAGTCGAAGCCCAGCACCTCCTGCTGCTCAAAGACGACCTCCGCGGCCCGCGCCGGCACGGCGCACAGGGCAAAGGTCAATGCGTACGTCGCCGCGTAGGTCATTCTCAGCGCAGTCTGCCTAATCATTCTGCTTCTCCCTTGTTTCAGGGGCAGTAGCCTCTCGGCCAATCCTACTGTTGGCTGCGACCACAACCAACTGGGCCTCAGCACTCCAGCCGAATTCTCCCAATGGCACCCGTCCGGATGCCTCGAATCGTACGCCTTCGTCTCTAAGCAATTTCCGTTGTTTGGGCACGACTGACGGGGCCGCCAGAGCCCCATTCGCGGTGGCGCGTCGCTTCTCGACTTCGCCTTTCACCCATGCCCTAATCGTGACGCACAGGCCCTCCTTGACACGCAGCTTCTGCGAGAGACTGACGCCATATCAGACCTTCACACAGTGCCGGCCGGAGCACGCGGTCCCCTTGCCTTGGTTCAGGAACGGTAACGCCGAGTGTGACGGCGTGTAGGAACACCAGCCGGCGGGGAATCTCATCTCGTGGGTCGTCTTCATGGGTGAGCCTTCCCAGCCTTCGAGTCTGCGGGGGCGGGGGCATAGATCATGGCGGGGCCAGTGATGCCTCCCGTACCAAGCTCGTTGACCGCGCGGTTGGAGATCTTGACCACCAGCATGTTCTGTTTGCCAAGGGCCACGGCCGGAGTGGCATCGAACTCCCAGGGCCGGCCGATGGGCGCGGCTCCCTTGGCCAGTTGCTCCAATGCTACCCCGTTGATCCAAGCCTTGGCTGTATCGTCGATGCCGCCAAACCAGAGCCTCAAGTCGCGGCCTCGGTACTTGACGGGCACCATGAAGCGGGTCCGGTACCATGCCTCGCCCTTGTAGTAGCGCAGGCCCTGGTTGCTCCATGAATCGCTCTTGGTCCTCAGCATGGTCCAGTTGCGATCACCCATCCCCGGCTTGTGGAAGGCCAGCGCTTCCCCACCGTTGAGCGGGTCGAGCATGAACTGCCATTCGTCTGGCAGCTCCACGGCGATCTCGCTGCCGCCGGTGGTCCGCTCGACTCCGCTCTCGACCGTGCCGGACCAGAACCGCTTAGTGAAGCCGGGGGCGTAACGCGGGTTGAGGATGGGGGGGACATGTTCGAGCGCGACGGGGATGAGTTCCGTCTGCATGTAATCGTACTGCCGCTTGGCCTCCACGAAGTCAAAGGCATTGACCGCGGCCATCATCGCCAGATTGACGGCGCCGAAGTCGTAGCCGATCCGCACCATGTTGACGCGCCTGGCAAGGACCGGCTCCCTCCGCGCCGCCTTCTCGGCCTTCTCCAGCGAGCGTCGCAGGTCTTTCATGATACCTGGCGTCAGGATGTGGGGGATGTCGAAAACGTTGCCGGTGTGATAGTCGGCTTCGGCGTAGGCGCGCTCCAAGCGTTCAAAGTGTTCCTGCATCGGCTCCGCGGCCGGACCGTAGAGACGGGCAAAATAGTCGTTCAGCAGCGCATCTACGTCCAGTCCAGGGTCCCACATGATCTTGGCCGCCAGGTAGAGCGACGGCCCGTGGTAGCCCCAGGCTGGTTTACACTCGACCCGACAGGCTTTGAACCCCTGCCGGTGATAGTAGGGATACTCGCTTCGTATCTGGCGGATCATGGTGAAGGGGAAGCCCTGGTCGGCGAGGTTGAAGAGGTAACCGCGGTACATCATCTCCAGGCCCAATGCTTGCCACGCATCAACGATCTCCTTGATGTAAGCCCGTTCCGGACAGAGCGGGTTGTCGATGGCATGGAACCGGCAGACATCGATCGGCGCCAGGACCGGCATGATCTTCGGGTTCGGCTTCTCGCGCACGGGCGGCCGCATGTACTGCGCATAGCAGTAGAAAGCGATCCCCACGTCCGGATGCGTCTTGTTGACCTCTTCCAGGACGATGTTGAAGAACTTCACGAAGCGGTCGGTCACCGAGACCTTGCCGTGCAGCGGATCCATGTCCCCGGCATCCCACGGATCGTCGCCGAAGCCGGCGCCGTCCGCGGGGCCAATCGGCAGGTACTTCAGATCCGGATACTTGTCCAGCCGCCCTCGTGAGGCCGCGATCACGCGCCGCTGGACCTCCGGATGACTGACTCTTACCTTGCTGGTGGGTCGGCCGTTGATCTGCATGAAGAGCTCAGGCTCCTTCTCTCGATCGACCCTGATGCCAAGCCCGTGCCCGCCCGCGTTGAACCCGCCCATCCGCACCCGGCGGAACCAGGTCCTTCCGCTCTTCCCTCCCATGTCGCTGAGAATGCGCCCGGCAAACCCCGGATGCTGGATGGTCGCCTGGCACTTCAGCGTCACGGTATCCCTCGCGGGGACGACCGTGCCGATCTCTCCGGGCATGAACCAGCGCACGCCCAGTTGCTCGAGCAACTCGTAAGCGGCAAACAGAGTTCCCTCCGGAGAAAGCCCAGCCAGCAGGATGTCCTTGAGCGTGACGCGCAGCAGAAAGGAAGCGGGATCGTCCCCGCCTGTCTTGATCTGGCCCGCGCACTGTGGAGCAAACGAAAGACCCACCCTGATGGGCATTGCATTCCCGAGCGGCTCTTTCTCTGTCCGAATCGGGACGTCGGCGCCGGACATCTGTTTCAGGTGGTCCGCCAGCTCCTGAGCGGCCAACTGCTCGTCCTTGGCTGGCTGTTCGGGCAGGACGATGGCCACCCG
>JASLXP010000495.1 GCA_030740295.1 Planctomycetota bacterium | reverse complement strand
GATCTTGCTCGGTTGGGGGAGCAGGGGAAGCAGGAGTTAATCGAACGCCTCGATGATCCGGACAGCGCCGTCCGCTACTGGGCCGTAACCGGTCTGCTCTCTTTCGAGCTGGATTCTGACATCACAAAGCGCCTGGAGTCTCTGCTCGAAGACCCATCCATCAGTGTCAGTCTGGCCGCGGCAGACGCGCTGATTCGGAACGGCCAGAGCGCAGTGACCATCCCTGCCCTGCGGCAAGCCCTGGCGAGCGGCATCCTCTGGGCCAGACTCCGAGCCGCCGCCAATCTGTCTTACTGCACGAGAGAACTGCTCCGCCCCATGAAGCCGCTGCTCCCCGCACTGCGAGCCGCTCTCGAGAACGAGACATGCTTCGGCCCCGAACATTCGCCACACATCGAATCCATGGCCGCATCCCATATGTTCGACGCCCAACGAGGCCAAATCGCCAACGGGTGGGTCATCGATCGAGTGATCAGAAGGATCGAACTGGCCTACTTCGGCGTCGCTTCGCAGTGAGGATAGCGGTAGTCGGCCCGATCTTTCGTCGATACTTTCACGGTAGTTCCGTCCGCCAAGTTGTAGAGGTAAAGCGACGGACTGGCGTGGTAGAGGATCGCTTTTTCATCCTTCGTCCAGCGAGGATAGGCGAACCAACGATTTGCCCCCTTCTCGTTGGCGAACGCCTTCGCATTCGTGATCGAGGGCCTCTTTGCGTCGAAGCCGGCGATGTAGAGCGTGCGTCCTGTCATGTTGCGCTTGAATCCCTTCTGGTACTCGAAGCAGACCTTTGTCTCGTTTGGCGAGACGCTGACACGATCCAATATTCCTTTTGTGGCCATGGGACACTCGATGCGTTCGAAAGTGGGTTTGCCGCCCGGATTGGGTGTCATGAGAAAATAGCCCCAGCCCTGCTTCGGATGTGCGCACTGGACGAGGATTCTGCCGTCAATCAGGCAAGTGTAGGCCCAAGTATGGTACTTCTTGTCGGTCAGCGCGATTTCCTGTCCGGGCTTGTTGCCCACCTTGCTCGCCATCACATAGAAGCTGACTTTATCGGGATGCTTTCGATTCCAAATTGGCGTGTTGGTTCCATCGCGAGTCCAGGTCTGGTTGAAATCCGTGTGGGTGCCGTCGCTCAGCGCGTGCAAGGCGGTGCCATCCACATTGATAACGTGGATGGCGGTTTTCCAATTGGTCACCACCGGATCATCCTTCAGCCTGCGGAAGAAGACGAGCTTGTCGCCGGTCTTTGACCAAGATGGTTTAAAGTCCTGATGGCCGCTCGTCAGCGGTTTGCCCTCGGGCGTGCCATACGTATTGACGTGGATTTCACCGTTGACGAAATAGGATCCCCGGTAGCCAGTACCGCTCTCATCCGCCGATATGGCGCCGCTCGTGGCAAGCAAGGCGGTTGTCATGCAGTTTATCAATGCACTGATCTTCTTCATCGAAGGTATACTATCTGTGGCGACCGAATCTGCCTGATGAGGGGGACAACCATCTCATTGAGCTGGCCATTGCAGGAGGCGCAGATGTCATCGTCACTAACAACGTCCGCGATGTCCGACGCGGCGAACTCCGCTTTCCTCACCTTCATATCCTGACACCTTCCGAGTTTTTGGCAACCATTTGAAGCTATGAGCACACTCACTATCCGTTTACCTGATGACAAACACGCCCGGCTGCGCCAACTCGCCAAGCACCGTGGAATCAGCGTGAACAAACTGATGGAGGAGTTGGCCACGATCAGCCTGGCGGAGTTTGATGCGGAGACCCGCTTCCGCGCCCTCGCTACCAGCGGCTCGGCGGAGGAAGGATTGGCATTGCTCGACAAACTGGACAAGGCTTTCAGTTCTCGTAAGTAGGCCGGCCCTCATCGGACGGGAGCCCTGATGCACGAATTGGATTCCTTTAAGATTCAGGCCAAATTATTGTTGCCAGTTCAATAGTCCCGAAGGGACGGTGGCAATTAGCCCCAGGTTTCAACCTGGGGAGAGAATTGGAAAAACGCATCAAAGCCCCGGAGGGGCGACGGAGGCGCCGCCGTCGCCCCTCCGGGGCTGGAGTCGGTTCTTTCATTGGCACCCCTGGTTAAAACCAGGGGCTACTCGCCTGCGTCCCACCGGGACAGCGGAAGCGGATATCGATCGGCCGAACTTGGGGACTTAATCTCGATCAAAGCCCTTAATCATTCTTGAGCAGGGCCGGGGTCGAAACCACGAAAGCTCAAGACCGATCCTTCACCCCATTACTCGGGCCTTTTTACACCCAGCAGACCTATGTCAACGTGGGCGCCGCGTGGGTGTTGTGTTGCTTTGGCGGCCAGGACGTTAGCACCTTTCCTGAGGGCTGGCAATCCGGCGGTCGTGATGTCGAAATCGGTCATGCTCTTTGCGTTCCTCCCGGCCTGAACGACGCGAGCGACATGAACGCCATTCAGATAGATGTCCACGTCATTGTGGAAAAGACCTTTGATGCGTAAGGAATCAAAATCCACACTTTTCACATCAAACGTCCGCCGCATCAGCATGTGCTTCTTGTCAAACAATCCCGGCGTTTTGCGCCACGGTTTCACAAAAGGTGCATTGCCTTTCTGCCACTCCTTGTCATCGAAGTCTGACCGCTTCCAGTTTTCAGGAAACTCAGGTTTCTCCATGGTGAGATAGCGCCACTCAATGGGCCCTTTGGCTGACGTTGGCGCCAGGATCGTTGAATAGGGAAACTCTCCCAGAACGCCTGCCTTCTCGAGCCAGCCCCTGGTAGCCCAGGTTGTCCACAGGCTGCCGTCGCCAAAGGCGAGATACTTCATGACGGCCAACGGGATCGGGTCGTTCTTGTTCTCATTCCAGGCGGGATAAAACATCCTGAAGATGCTCTCCGAGGCAAAGCTGTCCTGATAGGTTGGCCACTGCTTGATCAATTCCAGATGCTGTTGGGCTGCACGCTGTACAAAGCCTGCGCTCTTGTCCTGCGCCAGCTTTTTGATGATCTTGAAGCAGTCGACATTGATAAATGCGGCTTGATTGTTCTCCCTGTAGGTTTGCCAGTCTTTACATATCTTGTCGTGTTGCGCCTGTGTTGCGGCCGTTTTCAGAGCAGGCAGACGACTATCGGATGCGAGCAGATTCTCCAGATTGGCGATTCTGGTGCGCGCCAGCAATGAGTCGCCCTTCTCCAGATTCTCCTTGATTGCAGCAATCGTGTACTCGACGCTTGCAAGCGTGGTGGCGATGGACTCTTTCATCAGCAGGGCCCGCCTTTTGGCTGGTGCGTTCAAAGTGCCG
>JASLXP010000494.1 GCA_030740295.1 Planctomycetota bacterium | reverse complement strand
GGAGACGTACTTCCCCCCTCTGTTAATCTCTGCCGATTCTCCCGCCATCAGGGCCAGTTCGACGCACGTCTTCACCTGCTCGTTGAACAGAGCCCGTATGGTGCATTCAACTATCCATGAAAGCGTTGTCCCGTCAATCTTCACACTTTGGCCTTTGATTGCCCGTTCGTATGACGCCTGCATATTCCGCGCATGCTTGAAGAACACTGGCGAGGAGGCCATAGGCTGGAACGCGGACACTTCCTGAAGGATGACTGTGAACCCCAGTCCTTCGAGTTCCGTTCTGGTGGCGTCGCCCATCCCGCTGTGGTAGACGAATCCCTTCTCATTCGAGTAGGTCGGATTGCCCACTGCGAAGTACTGGTATTCGTCACCGAACCGCTTCCTGACAGCTCTAGCGGTGGTGCCGGAATTGGCAGGAACGATGAACCCCTGAACGGGGTGTCGCTTGAGCAGTTCCGCTGCTACATCCATTACATTCGTCCTCATTCCTGTTCCTCCCAACGCCACGCTTATCTCCTATCGACGGTCAGGGCCCCAACTTGGGCGAGAGCAGTGTCGAAGATACCACTGGGCAGAGAGGCGGAAGGTATCCCACACATCTTGTCGTTGCTGCACAAACACATAGGTCAAAGGGAGGCCATGAGTGACAATTCGCTCATAAATCCTGATGAACGCATTGCGGTCAGCGGGATCCTCCGCTATGAAGAAAACCGCTTCAGGCTGGCCCTCGTCTCCCGACCAAACAATGAAGTCCTCATCTATCTTCTGTTTACAGCCAAACTGAGAGGCGGTGCGCTCAAGCTTGTCTACCACAGCTCCTCGCGAAGAGCGAAGAGCGTCAGCCCACGCCCTGGACTCTTCCTTTGACAGCGCCATCACAGGGCGGCCAGCATGGATGCGAAACAGCTCGAACAGGTCTTTTCTAATACGCTTGTTGACGGGAGGGGTGGCTACGTCACCCTTTGTGCCCACGCGCCAGCTGTGCGACATGCAGCTCTTGCGGCTGGAGCGGAACACGTGGAATGTTCCAGCGTTTAGTGGCTCCGGAACTACGAGAAAAGCCAGAGGAAGATCGGCTGCCTCAGTTGCCCTGTAGATCTCGAGAAACTCTTTCGGATCGGTCGGATCCACAATGAAGAAGAACGCTGCCTCGACCCCGGAGTTGTCGTTCAGCCACACGACAACATCACCCTCTACAGTCTGCGAACACCCGTGCTTTCGGCCTACTGATGCAAGTTCTTCCGCACGTTTGCCAGGGGGAAGCGAGAAAATGCGACCCCACTGCAGTTCCTGATCTCGATCAAGTCCGTTGATTAGTTCCAGGAGGTCTTCCCTCAGGTCCTTCACGCCCGCGTGCTCGAGCTTCGTCGTCACCTGTGCTGCCTCCCTCTGGGCAAAAGTAGAGCAGGAAAAGGCGACAAGCAGAACACTGGCGCACACAATCTGTCGCATCAACCACAATCCAACCTGTAAGGCTCGTTTACCCATCACCATTCTCCTCCGTTGCGAATGCAGGCCAGCGCTACTGGCTCCCGGCGCGACCCTTGCCAGATCGCTTTTCAGCGAAGACCTCGACAGCCACACGTCACCTATGGGTCGCTGCTAGCCATTCGGCTTTCTTGATCCAGATTTACCGTGCGGTCGTTTACCAACCAATTTCGCGAAGTTTTCCTCGTATCTCGCGTGGAAAACCAACTTGTGCCGCAGCAGATGGGCAAGCCATCGCTTCACAGGAGACATCTCACCAAGATGTGGGAGTGCCTCCCCATCCCCATCCAGCCAGAGCTGAAGGTTTTCGAGTAACTCTATGAAGTGTTCGTAATCGGCATCAAAATCCGGGTAGGTGTCCTCACAGTCGAGAATAGACTGAACTTCGCCAAGGGGCGCGTCGGAACCGATTGAGCCGATCTCGGCGATCAATCTCTCCAGGTACCTGAACACCTTGGGCGCACACAGCCAGGTGCTGTGGATGCGCTCCAGCAGTCTCTTCCCCCCTGGCAGATCAGCGAGAATCTGTACCACCATCACCTTCACGTATGGTTGTTCGAGCTCAACGAAGTAAGGGTCACCATAGGGGGAGTTTCCATATGCGCCCCATTTCTCTTCATCTCCTCGGATGTCCCCGGAGTACACGTCCAGCAGGAAGCGATCCCGCTTGTCATCCGACCATATCAGCGTCTTGATCCACCACCGGAGTCGGTGGATGAGACGAATTACCGCCGCCGTCTTGATATCGCTCCTTTCGCCAAGCTTGCGGTAAACCGCTCCAGAAATCTCTTCCCAGTCCTTACCCAGCTGATCGCGCTTCAGTACCTCCGCAACAACGGACAACAGAGGCGCCCCCTTCGACCAGGCGTCGAGACAGAAAACATAGTATGAGAGGAGTACTTTCCGTTCGGGATCGGCAGTGTAGCACGTCTTCACAACATCAGGACATCGCTGTGCTGCAATGGCATCAATGATCTGTGTGACATTCTCGGGATAAGCGTAGTATCCACACATAGGCAGTTCCATCATCCGCACCACAATGTCCGCTGCCCACTCGGGAATGAGGGCGATCGCATTCTCATCCTCGAGAATGGATCGCAGCTCTTTCCACAACCCGGGTTCATTCTCCGGAGTAAGGGTTGCCCACCAGTCAGCATTGTATCCTTTTGCGCTGACGCTGGCGCCCCAAGCCTCCCGTACCCACTCAGCATCAATCATTCTTCTGCCTTCGTATCCAACGGAAAAGATGGTACGCCGGGCGTAGTTCCGCACACCATGGTATTGAACGAGGTTGTCCTTCTATCACTATGGGGATCCATTCAAGATTGACCTGTGTCATGAATTCGAAAGAGTTACCAGATTCCGTTGACTGAATTTGCATCTTGTACCCCAAAACCCTCAGAATCGTGCGGACATCATTGCCACCTTCCCACAAGACGGGTCGCAAAAAAATATCCGATTAGAAATCTCCAGTGCAGGTTACGGTGTTAATCTTGAATTCCGATCAGACCGGCGCAGAACCGAGATCCGGTATTTGCAGTTGCTCACCTTCGCGTTGCGCAGATTCATGAGCTATTATGCCGGGCACACAGTACCTGGCAGCGGTCCAGACGTTAACCGGAGGCAACGACCCAGACGTGCAGGCCTGGAGAAAATCATCCGCCAGGAATTGGTGTGATCCGAAATGGCCATTGCCTTTGCCTACAAATTCTAATGGCAGTCGCTCACTGTCGTGTACAGGCGCGAGACCGCTGAAGAAATCCTCCTGTGCGCCCTCCTTCTGGCGCTCTGCCCAGTCCTTCGGCGGTTCCTTCTTGCCGCACTCCAGATGTTCAAGAATATCCATGACTTGCCCATCGTGCGTGATCCATGCACGCGCATCGGCCTGCTCTTCATAACAAGCGGCGGTCCCGTAGACTCTACAGCGTACACCACCCGTTACAGGACTTCTCAGGCCAACACGACGAAACTCGTTGATACGAACCATGCCCCCATCTGACGTCCTATACAAAGCGGTTTCGTTACTAAAATTGTTATCCCAATGGCTCAGCTTCTTGTCGAAGATGCCATCCTCATGATCGTCTACATATCCAAGACATGACACGCTGGTCATACGCGCATCTGTAATACCAAGAACCATGCCACAGGAGTGTGTGGGATAATACATAGGCGGGAAGCTCGCGAACTTTTTCCATTCGGGACCATTGCTGCCCTGGTATGGTGGATAGAAACCATGCTCCATGTCATGGTAGTATCCGGCCTCGGCGTATACGAAACGGCCCATATCACCTGCGTGGAATCTTTGACGACAGTAGACCGTGGCAGGAACGTAGTAGCTGGTTTCGCCCATCATATACGTAAGCCCGGTTTGCTCAACTGTCTGAATCAATTCCTGGAGTTCTTCAACCGAGATCCCCGCAGGCACAGCACTGTAGACATGCTTTCCGGCGCGCAGTGCAGCAATGGCTTGAGGTGCATGCATCCAGCGCTGCGAAAAGATAGCAACAGCATCAACGTCGCTTTTCAACAAATCTTCCATGTTGGTATAAGTCGTCTTGATCTGAAACTTGCTTGCAGCCTGAGACAAACGCTCCGGCATTGTCTCGGCAACGTATACATCATCAACCAACGGATGCGCCTGAAACAGTGGAATAAACGCGCCCGCAAACGAGCCAGCACCCAGGACACCTACTTTTACAGACTTCATCGTATACCCCTTTCGGTCAAGTAATTCAATGGAATCGTGTCGCCCTGTGTTTTGCACCAGTCTACAAGCTGTCTTTTGAGTGACTTCAGAATGTCCGCGTGTTCAACATTCTGTGCTAAATTGTCCATCTCCAGGGGATCCTTTCGCAGATCGTACAACTCTTCTGCTGGACGATGCTGATACCTGTCAACTATCGCCTTCGCCTTCGCATCGGTTTTTGCGCTTTCAACCCACGAACCCCAGTGCGGCAGGTAGTGGGGGCCAGATTTGCAACCAGTGATATGCGTCGTAAATGTTATCTCGGGGGATAGGTTCAGGACATATCGATGGGTGGGCGTCCGGATTGTACGGGCCGGGCAGTGATTGGCAATTCCTGGCCCACCGTTCTCGTTGCCAGTGTGCGTGCCAAAAACCACCTGATGGTGCAGCTTGTCTTGTTCTGTCAGAATGGGAAGGAAGCTCTGCCCATCAATTCCATCGGGGGGTTCACCATTTGCTGCTTGAATACAGGTTGGCAGGAGATCTACCAGGCTTATCATTGCATCGGTCACTGACCCTGGAACAACCTTGCCGGGCCAGCGAACGATAAATGGAACGCGCAACCCGCCGTCGTACACGCACCACTTGGCGAAGGGCCAGTTTGCACCTTGATCGGTTGTGTAAACGAAAAGTGTATTCTCGCGCATTCCCTTGTTGTCAACGGCATCCAGGACGCCACCAAGAATACTGTCCATGAGCGTTACGTCACTATAGTAGTCTGCCCGATCCAGCCGTGTCTCCGGTGTGTCCACGAAGTTCGGCGGGAGTTTGATCTCTGAAGGGTTGTAGGTTGTGTTCACGATCCAGGGCGTATGTGGTGGGTGTGAGCATACAACGAGAAGGAGAGGCTTGTCTCCGTCATAACTGGAGAGAAAGCCTGCAGCATCATCCTCGCTCTTGTGTATGTATTCGTAGGGAAATCGCTCGCGCGGGGGGTGATGAAATTTCCCCGTGTGAGCTGTAAAATAGCCGATCTGCTGGAAATACTCGGGCATTGTCTTGATGTCACCTCTAATAGGAGTGCCAAACTTGTGCCCACCGTTTCTGTGGGGCATGAGTCCTGTCTGTTTGACACAACGCGACGGGCTGCACAGCGGCGACGCAGCAAAGGCCTGAGTGAATCGCATCCCTTCGCGAGCCAAGCGGTCAATATTGGGCGTTCTAATATACGAATCACCGTAGGCACCCGAATCCGTCCATCCATGATCGTCGGAAACAAAGAGGATGATATTGGAGGGTCTATGTTTCTTGTGCATTTTTCTTGTTCTCCTTTCTTCCGGTAGATGCCTAACGGTATAGCTCAGCTGCAATGGGTTGACGGCACAACGATCACCCGACACGGTATTTCTCCAGCACAGCCATATCCAGCTTCACACCAAGGCCGGGGGCTTCAGGCACTATGAAGTGTCCTTTCTCGAGCACCAGACCGCCGCCCAGCACGTCGGCCGCCCTCACGAACGGCAGCTCGTCGCACGGCAGCGTAGCATTCGGGATGGTGCACTGGAGATGGACGGAGTAGGCGGCCAGCACACCCAGGCAGACGCCGCCCATCTGCACCCAGCAGCGAACGTCGTCAGCCGCCAGAACCGCCGCAGCGGCCTGGATTTCCTGCGCGGTCCCTCCCAGGCAGGCGCCGTCGATACACTCCGCCTTCAAGGCCTTCAGCACATCGCCGGCCTGGCACGGCCTGTCTCGCTTGGCCTGAGGCGCCCCG
>JASLXP010000493.1 GCA_030740295.1 Planctomycetota bacterium | reverse complement strand
CATTCTGGAATTGGCCGGCGTGCCCATTCCCGGCGAGGTGCAGGGACGCAGCCTGAAGCCCGTCATGAGCAAGGAAGGCAATACCTGGCGTAAAGACTTCTTCTGCGAAAACATGTTTATGGGGCAGAATTATCCCCGCATCGAAGGCGTACGCAGCAAGGACTTCAAATTCATCCGCTACTTCGATAAAAAGAAGGACAAGCATCACATCGTCTCGCTGACCGCATCCATCCGGGGAGAGGCCCCCATTTATGAAGAGTTGTATGACCTGAAGAATGATCCCCGGGAATTGAAGAATCTGGCTGAATCACCAGCTCAGCGCGAAGTGCTGGTGGAATACAGAAAACGCTGCCAGGAACTCGTCGTTGAAGCCAAGGGCGCTCCGGAATATCCGAAAACGCATCTGAAACATGCCCCACGTGGGTATAAAACAGAGGGCAGATGAGAAAACAGACTCCCTTCTTGCTTACCGTCCCGCTCTGCTCTGCCGCGGCGCAAGTCTTCGCCGAGCGTCCCAACGTGATCCCGATCATGACGGACGATCAGGGGTACGGCGATCTCTGGGTGCTGGGGTTTCAATGGACTGGAAGTAGGTGAATCCACAGTCTGTCACTTTCGACGATCTGATCAGATCACATTTTTCTGGGCTGACAGGCTGGCAGCCCGTCGCCACGCCATTCCAGGCGTCTTATCAACTCAGAAGAAAACATCTATATTCAATCCATAAAACTGAACGGAAAGCCCCAGGAGCATTCCTGGCTCACACACCAGGAAATAGTCGCCGGCGGCACACTCGAAATGAAAATGGGGTCTGAGGCGGCAACAGCATGAGAGTAAACGTGCCAATCTGTGTTCTCTTCATAGCTCTGAGTCCAATGTTTGCTGACGAACCAATGATTGTGGCCCACCGGGGCGCCTCGAAGGATGCCCCGGAAAACACCATCCCGGCCTTCCAGTTGGCCTGGGAACGCGGGGCCGATGCAATTGAGGGAGATTTCCACCTCACGAAAGACGGCCACATCGTCTGTTTCCACGACGCCCACACGAAAAAACTCACGGGCCAGACTCTCCACATCAGAAACTCCACTCTGGCGGAGTTACAGAAACTGGATGTCGGTGCCCATCACAGTGACAAGTTCAAAGGCACGGTCATTCCCACCCTCGCTGAAGTTCTCGCCACCATCCCGGACGGGAAGACGATCTATGTCGAGATAAAGTGCGGCGCCGAGATCGTCCCTCACCTGCTGAAGGAGCTGAAGAATTCAGAACTCGACCCGAAACAGATGGTTGTCATTTCATTCAAGGAGGAGGTCATGAAGGCGCTCGCTGCGATGACCTCGTCATACAAGACATACTGGCTGACCAAATTCAGGAGAGACAAATCGGGACAGCGAACGCCCACACGAGATTCCATCTTGAAAACGCTCGTGAGAATCCGGGCCGCCGGAATCAGCACAAACAGTTCCCTGGTCAACCATGCCCTGATTCAAGACATTCAGAAGCAGGGGTACGAATACCACGTCTGGACGATTGACGACCCCGGTTCAGCGCAGCGATTCAGACAGTGGGGAGTCCAATCCATCACCACCAACATCCCCGGCAAGATCAGGCACCACCTTTCTTCGATGGAAGGAGGGAGAAGACACAAGGACTGATCCGGTCGAGAACCGCTTCGGCAGCGCTCTCACTCTCATTCTTGCTTCTAACTTGACAATGTTAACTCCGGTCCAAGGAGGCCACGGGCTTGCCCCGTGGAGGCGCACGTTTTTTCCTCGCGTAGCTGCAACACGAGATTTTAGAGGCCACCGGGCAAGCCCGCGGCCTCCCCGGACATTGTTGCCCTGCCGCGAGGAAAAAGCGTGAGCCTCCACGGGACGAGCCCGTGGCCTCTGGAGGTTAACATCGTCAAGCTAATCCCAACTTCTCAAAACGGGAGAAAGTGGAGATCAAAACCAAAGATGAAAAGGCGGCAGACAGAAAGTAAAGATGAAAAGCAAGATGAAAGGTAAGAATGAGTCGAATCCAAAACGCTGCGGTCCGCCTCACGCCTCGCTGTAGATTCGCAGGTTATGGTAGCGCGAGCACTTGGTCCACATGTGGCGGATGCCCAGTGGGCCGGACTGGGGCGGCGCCACCGAAGCGGTATCCCAGATGTGGTGCAGGCCTCCGGTTTCGGTCTCGATGCGCAGGCCCAGCTTGTCGGCCGTCTTGACGAAACACATGCGGTGGAGAACGCCAGGTTGGAAGCCTCCCGTGTCCTCGATGGTCGGCTCTACCTCGATCTCGTGGAAGCTGCGCTCTGGGGTTACGGGATAGCGACGCACGCGCAGGTAGTTTTCTTCTTCGTCGTTGGCGTTGCCGAAGGCGGCGTAGGAGATGTGCAGGAGGTTCATCTTCTCGAAGTAGGTCTTCATGTATGGAATCTCGCGCCGGTCCGCCCAGGTATGGATGTCCTGCCCGTACTCGCCGCCGATCCCCTGTGCATGGAAGTAGAGGATGTTCACATACCGATTGATAGTGTCGAGTCGAGTGAAATCGAATTCCACCTTCATGTCGCCGGAGAAGCTCTTTTTGGTCCAGAGCACGGCATGGGAGGCATTGTCCCTGGCCACCGGCCCGGCCGAGAAGACCATACCCCGTGGCGTATTGCGGATGACGGCCCGCTCTCCGTCCAGACCCCAGTTGTCTCGCCAGTCACCGGTTCCGTCGTCCTCAAGGGCGAGGGGAAGGTCGAGCTTCTCAAACGCAGCGAATTCTTCAGCATTGGAATTACCATATTTCATTTCTACTCTCCGAGTGCTCCAGGCCGTGAATATCGTAGCGCCATTCAGCCTGCTTGTCGTAAACGGCTTCGAGAGGCGGCCACCTGCCTTACATCAATCCGTCTTCTTCAAGGATTGCACTTCCGGCATGGTGATCTCGAAACTGTCTTTGCGCTGCGCTCTCATGAAGGTGTTTGTTTCGTAAAGGATGAACCCACTGAATCGTTCGTCCCTCTCGATGCGGCGGAACTCATCGGCGAGGGTTTCGGCCCGGATGTAGCGGTTCACGGTCATGGGAATTCCTTTCGCCTGGCAGCGCTCGATCATTTCGAGAGCGACGCTGTCTTCGTAAAGGCACTCAAAGGGGAAGTGGTAAAAGCGCAGGATGGCTTCATCCATCAGGCCATCATCGATCCAGCGCTGCCACTGGAAGTCGATATTTAGAGGGTAGGCCGCAGCCCGAACGACGCTCGGGTCGGGACGAAACCAGTCGATTTGCAGGTTGTATCGCATCTGCCTGCCTGCACTGCGGATCAGGGCGTTCGCCCTGCGCAAGAAATCTGTGTATGCATCCCCACGCACTTGAGCGATGTCGTCCGTGCCGCGGCTTTCGCACCCGGCCAGCACCGCGGGGTTGTAGCCGTAATCCTCCGGATAGTCGGTGTGAGTGCTGTGGTTTTCCTCACGAAAGTCGATGCCGTCCACCCCCGCGTCGAGCATCTCGCCGACGCAGGACAACCAATATTCCTGCACTTCCGGTTCTGTTTCGCACAAAGCGCCGGGCAGGTACGCGTTGCGTCCGCGGGCGAAGGCTACGAATCCGCTGGTACGCCGTTCTCCGGGAGTCGCCGGGTTGTCGAGGGTCACGGGCTGTCGTCCCCAGCCGTAATCGAACATCAGCCCCCACTTATACAGATCGACCTGGTCGCGATACCAGATGGCGCCACCGGTGGCAGTCACTCCCGGAATTTCCCGGCCATCCGAATCCAGCGCAACAGACAGGTCGGTGCCCGCGTTCATGAAGTCGGCCGGCCCTTCGGTAAAGTCCGTCAGCACTGCGAGGTAAGGGTCGTTGAGTTCAAAGCCGGACAGCGTGAGCACGCGCACAGGATCTCCGTTGCAGGTCAACACATTCCCCGCATGGTCGCGCACCTCTTTGGGTGAGGGCTCGACGGTTTCGTGCACCTCGAAATCGAAGGGCAACTGCTGATACCGGTAGTTCAATGGACTGGCCCAGAGCTGCAGGTGTTCACGGTTGATCCGAGTAGGACTGTCATCCTGCTTCACCAGACGGATGGCATGAACGGGACGGGCCAGAATGTCAGGGGGCAGGTCATCCGTTTTCCGCCGGATGCGGAGGTCTGGCCGGTCGACAACGAACCGATCCAGCCACGACAGTCGACCGCCGATGTGCGCGAGACGTCCCCAGCGCTGTGCCTCGGGAGAGCCCTCCGGATAAACGCTGGCGATGCCGGTTTCGTATGGCTTGAAGTACGCGTAAATCTCCAGCCCGTGCCGGCGGGCGGCTTCGACCGCGACGCGAAGCGGGTTGCCCAACCGTTGATAAGTCTCCGCCAGCGTCCACCCGCGTTTCCCAGTTCCCTCAAAGCCCGGAGCGGGAAAGAAGTAGCCGCCGTGTCCGTCACCGTAATAGGACCAGCTCACCCGGCGCACCCCGCACTCGACCAGCCTTTGCATCATCGAGTCTATGTGCGCTTCGCCAATCGGTTCCTCTGCACTGCTGGCATCATCTACAAAATCGACCAGAGCTTCGATTCGAAAATCTTCTTGGGTTTTCATCTTTTCCTCCGATGGCATCAGCAGTTCTTGAGGGCAAAAGTCCGCGCTACGAACAGATCACTTAAACTCCAGAATATATGAAAGTGACTTGACGTGCCGAGTAACAACAGAATCTGACGGCTGACCAGAGGAAGGATTACCCTGGGCGTGCCGGCTCCCAGCCGGCCTGACGCCGAAGGCAATTTCAGAAGGGAGGCCCGCATGGGTGCTGGCGCACCTAGACAGAGCGTAGCGACATGCTGCCAGCAGAACGTCACCGTTGCCGAATCAGACGAACCGCTGGCGTACTTGTCTCGATTGCTTCAGCCATCTAACCTGAGCGTCATTGAGATTACCCCATACCGACTTATGCCATGCAGACCGACATCCAACACGCCCGCGAAGTTGCACTGGAAATTTTGAAGCCGTCACAAAAGGAACTCGAGCACGGGCTCGAACTTCATGAAAACTCTCTGGTCGTGGAGTCCTACGGATTCGCTCCGCATCCCGCTCTTGACAATGACGCAATACAGGCGGCCGTCGATGCAGGCGCGTCGGCTCTTGAACTGCAGGAGATTGTTCAGGATTCGCTGATGACCCGGATGGTGACGGACGAAGCGCAACGGAAGATCTTTATGGATGCCTGGGATGCATCCGGCGTGACCTGTGTTCTGCAGAACGCGGGCGAAGAGGGCAGCACGGTGAAGAGGCTGCTGAAACGCCTTGCCCGTTTTAACTGGACGTCGGACATGTTGCGGGACTTCTGTCCGAGGGCAGTGACGCCTGACGACATCGTCGCCGCGAAGGAAGCTGGCCGGCATTGCTTTTACATGACCGGGAACGGCGTGCCTGTGCCGCTCGACTTCGTGTCCGTTGAAGAGGAATTGCGATTCATCCTGACTTTCTTTCGGCTGGGGGTTCGGATGATGCATCTGACCTACAACCGCCGGAATCTTATCGGCGACGGTTGTGGTGAAACGACCGATGCCGGCTTGAGTGATTTTGGTCATGCGGTGGTCAAGAAAATGAATGAAGTCGGCGTAATCGTGGACGTCGCACACTCCGGGCTGAAGACCTGCTATGACGCGGCAAAAGCGTCGGACAGGCCAATGGTGGTCTCTCATTCCACCTGTGCCGCGCTCAACAATCACGCTCGTGCGAAGACAGATGAGGTCATCCGAGCCGTTGTCGATACCGGCGGCTATATGGGCGTCTGCTGCATCCCGGCGTTTCTCGGAAGAAGTGGAGACATCAACGCGTTCCTCGATCACATTGATTACATGGTGAAGACATTTGGTGCGGACCACGTGGCCATCGGCACGGATGTCTCTTACGACCCGCCGCAAACGGGCGAACGAGTTCGGCAACCGAAGACGCGCCAACGCTGGGAATCTCATTGGCCGGAGGACGCGTTCCCCGAAAAGTATCGGGACACCACGATGTCTGAATCCATGGCCTGGACGAACTGGCCGTTGTTCACGGTCGGAATGATCCAGCGGGGTCATTCCGACGACGACATCCAGAAAATCCTGGGGCAAAATGTCATGCGCGTGGCCCGTGCGTGTTTTCCGCTTTAGGCGCAACCGATGAAGCAAGTTTCTCTCATCCTGATCTTCGTCCATTTTGCTTTCATCCGTGCGGGCGTGATGGCGGAGTCCATCCCCATCTCTATCGACGACCCGGCGGGATTGACTACGCCGTGGCCGCTCACATGCGGCGTGCCTTTTCCGCAAGGCAAGCTGAAGGAAGCGTCTACTCTCTCGCTTCATGATGCGGCTGGCCGGCACGTGCCTTGTCAGATCGATGTTACCGGCACCTGGCTGGACGGGAGCGTCCGGTGGGTGCTGCTGAATTTCCTTGGCATTCCATCGGATTCGTATTCTCTGAAGATTGGGGGCTCGACTCCGTCAGCAAAGCCGGCGGAAGGCATGACCATCACGGAGGGTGCTGAGGGTATCCTGGTCAACACTGGCCCGGCTGAGTTTCTGCTTCGCAAGGATGATGCGCTGCTCTCCCGCGGCACTTTTCGTGACAAGCCTCTGCTCGAAGGCGGCGAAGGCGCGTACCTGGTAGACAATCGCGGACGCCGGGCGCAGCTTGGCGGGGCAAACAGCGAGATGACGACCCGATTCCTCGCTCGCGGGCCGCGGTGGACGGTGATCCGCAAGGAAGGTTGGTACGTGACACAGGACGGCACACGCCTCGCACGCGGCATCGGTTGGCTGCATTTCTTCGGCAACAGTCCGAGCGTCAAAGTCGTACACCGGCTGGTGCTAACCGAGGACACAAACGACGTCTGGTTCAAAGACATCGGGATTCATTTTCCGGTTGCCTTCAAGGGTAAGCAGAGAGCCACCTTCGATACTTCCCCTGCCGTGAATGAACAGGCAACGACCGTCGACCTCCAGGATGGTGTGGCCTGGATGCTCCAGGACGATTTTCCCCACTTCATGAGCAGGACTTCAAACTTCGAGGCGGTTCATCAGTCCGGGGCAGAGAAAAAGAAAATCACGTCGGGCGCGGCGTGTGGAGACTGGTGCGACCTCTCCACTGAAGCATTGGGACTGAGCGTTGTGCTGCGCGACCTGGCCGAGCAGTTCCCCAAAGAACTGACCGTTACCCCGGCCGGAGTGACCGCGCACCTTTGGGCCGGTCGCAGCGGCCGTGAGCTCGACTTCCGGACGCCGACCTTGATGAAAGAGTACTGGGGCGAATGGTGCGACTATGCGAATATCGAGCTCGCCGAGCTCGCAAAGATCAGGAGCAATGCCCAGGCATCGGCCAAGACACATGTCCTGTGGTTGCTGCCGCACGAGGGTCCGATGAACTCGAAAGAACTCGCTCGGCGTGCCCATGCCGCGGCAGAACGCGTGCTTGCGTCGCCTTCGCCGACGTGGACATGTAACTCCGGTGCACTCGGGCCGCGGGCCCATCCCAAAGATTTGAAGCGGTTTCCAAGAGAGGAGGCTTTCGTCTCGGACTTCTTCGATCGCCTGGTGCTTCCGAATCGAACGGAAGCGTTTCCGCTGACCGGTTACATCGCCTGGGGTGCGAACCCATGCACGCGCTACGGCACGAACGAGAAGGGGAAACACTATGCGACCTGGTGGCGCATCAGCGGGCTGGTGGACTACTACCTGAGGCGAAACGTGTGGACTCTCTACGCACGTTCCGGTGAGCGCAAATACTTCGAATATGGTGAGCGATTCAACCGGTTCGCGGGCGACATGAACATGCATCACTGGGAGTCAGCAGAAACGAAGGACGAGAAGGAGGCATGGAAGCTTTGGCTGCAAGGAACTCTGAAGGTCAAGGGCGGATTCGGTCACGGCCTGCTCGCCAAAGGAGAGCGCATCAACGCCGTCGGGGAAGGGGCGGCACAGGACTCGATCCCCATCTACTGGCGCCGGAGAAGCTTCAAGCCTGGCGGGTCGGGCGCGGGCATCGTCAACAACCTCTATCACTTTTACTTCACCGGCGATTGGGAGATCTGGGAACTCGCAGAGAACTTCGCGGCCGCTATCAAGAATAAGAAGTGGCGTTTCATGCACGAGGAGGGACTAAGCCGCGGCGCAATCGTCCACGCACGCTACCTCACTCACCTGTACTCCATGCGCTGGGATAAGGAACTCGGCGAGATGCTGCGCACTCTCATGCATCGAGCTCTCGACCGTGAGAGCCCAGTGGGGATCAATCCCGCCCTGCCTCCCTCGCCTCTCTATAAGACGGGCAGAAGCGCCATCGCCATGCTCGACTACTACTTCATGACCGGCGACGAGCTCGCCAAAGAATGTTTCCTGAAGATGGTCGATTACGAGTTCCGATTCGGCGGCGCACGCCCCACCAATCCAATCGGCTATCAGGATGCCACCGCCTACAAACTCGCCATGGCCTGGCGTTTCACCGGGCAGGAAAAGTATCTCCGGCTCGCCCGGCAATTGCTCGAAATGGGTCTGCGGGCAGAACCGAAGCGGCTCAGCGAAGAGCTGGCGTCGACCGATGGGAAACTGAAATCGCTGCCCTATCGCGGCCAATGCTTCAACTATCAGGCATGCCTGAACACGCCCATCGTGCTGCGCGACCTCGCCGACTACAAAGGCCCCCTCGCTCCCGTTCCCATGCTCGTGAAAGAGCTTGATTCCACCAAACGAGCTTGGGCGGTCTTTCGCAAGAAAGAGAATGAGCCCGTGAGTTTGGATATGGAGATCGGAGTCGAACAGGAAGACGACGTTGAACTCGTGGTTCTGGGGCCTGACCTGAAGCCGACAAAGCGCATTGTCATTCTGCAGAAGGAGAAACGGTTCAAGAATTCGTTTACCGGTGCGACGACGACCTTTTTTCTGAAGGCCCGCATCCCGGTTGAACTGCCCGGAGGAGTCTACCGCCTGGGGCACGCAAACCCCGGAGCCTTCGCCGTGATCGATGCCAGTGTGGAAAAGATGGTTCTGGAATGTCCAGACGGTTTTTGGGTGCGGGGATACATGCCCTTCTACTTCCGAGTACCGGAGGGACTGAAGACCGTTGAGCTTTTCACAAGCTGGCCGGTGACCATCACGCGCTCCGATGGCTCCCTCGCCAAACCCACATCGGATGCGCAGGGCGGAAAGCTGTCGCTCCCCGTTGAAGGTAAGTCCGGCTACTGGAAGATTGAGTACGAAAGAGCCGCCTTCGTTCGTCTGCGGAATGTCCCACCGGTTGTGTCATGTCTTACCCCGGATCGCTTCTTCTTTCCTGAAAAGTTCGTCCCGTTAGCGGACAAGCCGCCGGCTCTTCCCGATCCGAAGGCGACTTTCGTTCAAGGTGTCTTCGGAGGGGGCCTTCAACTGAATGCGAAGGATGTGCTCCAATTCGAGCGTGGTGAAAAACTGCCGGACGGCGGCTACCAGAATTTCCCCATGACTGGGGGAACCATCGAGTTCTACTTTCGTCCGAATTGGTCGGCTACGAACACTGCCGGCTTGTATCGAACGGTCGATGCAAGATGGCCGTTGATATCTGCCGGTCAGATCAGTATTCGCTATCGATATGGACTCGGCAGCCGCGACTATGCGTTCCTGGACTTCCTTTGCGGCCAGACCCGTCACAAGGCGAGGGGCAAGATCGGCACCTACGGCAGCCATGCGCGGTTCTTTCCGAGGGCCGGCGAATGGCTGCACATCGCCGCAACATGGGACGTCCTGCACACCACCCAGGACTACAATCACAAACAGTTCACTCGTGACACCCGTTTCTTCAACGTCTTCATCAACGGCAAGCGCTACCTCCGAACCTGGCCTTTCCCCACTCGGCTGAAGTCCTACATCGGCAAATCGTTCGCGCAGAACTACGACCTCTCAGACATCCCGGAATGGATCAGAATCGGCCCTGGTGACGGCACCTTCGACGAGCTCCGCATATCCGATGTCATCCGATACAGGGACGACTTCGTCTCCCCAACGACACCCTTCAAACTCGACGATCAGACCAGACTGCTCATGCACTTCGACGAATCCACAGCAACCTTTGGAAAGAACGGATCAAAGGTCAAAGTCAAACACCAGAATACCGCTGGCGCATACATCCCAGAGAAGCGGGAATGGTAGCCGACCGTAATTCCTGGGCGCGCCGGCTCCCAGCCGGCTATACGCCCGAAGGGCGTTTCCCCGCAGGCACGCAGTTGTCGATCCTGCCTTTGGGTTACGGCTCGAAAAACGATTGGAGATAGAAATGGACTTCAGCGACGCCGAAATGAAGCTCCGACTTTCACGAGTCAGGAAGTTGATGGGGAACCATGAGATGGATGCGCTTTACCTGACCCATGAGCACAACGTGCGTTACGTGTCAGGATTCAAGGGCGAGCCGCGGCACTTGCTCATCACGCAGTCGGAGATCGTCCTTTACACAGGTTTCCGAACAAAGCCGTGGGCTCGGGCTCAGACGACGGATATCGAGATTTCAACGGAAACAGAAGTGCTTGCCGATATTTCGCGCCGACTGGTGGGGAATGGCATCAAGACCATCGGCGTTGAGCAGAGCATCACGCACTCGGGCTTCGAGCGTATTCAGGAAAAACTCAGCACCTATGACGTGAAGCTCTCTACGGTCGTCGAGACTGCACGCATGGTGAAGTCGAAGACTGAGATTTCCTATATGCGCGCGGCACAGGAGTTGGCGGAGCAAGTGCTGACCGACACGTTGCCAGAAATCAGGCCCGGCGTGACAGAAAGATCTGTCAGGGGGCGAATCCGCAGCCGGATAGCGGACATCGAGGAGGCGGACGATTATGCGTTCGGGCCGTTGGTCATCTTCGGGGAGAACGCCTGGGAGGTGCATCATCGTCCGGACTTCCGCAAAGCCGAAGAGGGAGACCTTATCATCATCGATATGGGAGTGCGTTACCGGGGCTACAACTCCGACATGACCCGGACTCTCTGTATGGGGACACCCACGGACGAGATGCGCAAAGTGTATGAGACAGTGAAGGAGGCCATGGACAAAGCGTTGGATGCGATTCATGTCGGCCAGCAAAATCACGCAGTCGATGCGGCCGCGCGCGAGCACATCGAAGCCGCAGGTTACGGCAAGTTCTTCACCCACGGCCTGGGTCACAGCATCGGGCTGGAAGTTCACGACCCTCTGCTCGGTTTCGGCAAAGCCACAAGCGAGACCACGCTTGAGGCAGGAATGGTCATGACCGTTGAACCGGGCATCTACCTCGAAGGGAAGTTCGGCGTCCGCATCGAAGATACCGTGGTCGTAAAGGATGACGGCTGCGAAAACCTGATGAGTTTTGAGCGCGATTTGATCATGCTTTAGTAATCGTAGCTACAGGCTGCTAGCCTGTAGTTCCTCCAGACAGACTCTGAATAGAGGGGCACGATTCCCGATCAAACGCGATTTGACGATGTTATTTCAAGACTGAGGCGGAAGGGGTTGGAGTAACGGCTTTATTTAGCCGGGGTTGGAGTATAGCCGGGGTTTTCGCAGTACGGAAGACCCGGCTGAAGCCGTTACTCCAACTCCGGCAGACGTTACTCCAGCGCCCTTTCCTCGACCTGCTCCATCTCCGAAATCCGGTCGAATGTCGGTGCCGCCAGCCTGCCACGGTATTAGCCCATTTGCTGCTGCTGTAATTCCAGAGGCAGCCGGGGTTGGAGTAACGGCTTTAGCCGGGGTTTTCGCAGTACGGAAGACCCGGCTTTATTTAGCCGGGTTTGGACCAGTCGATCACTCTCAGGCCCGCCGAAAGGCGTTACTCTAACTCCGCAATCGAAACTGCGACAAAGTCGCTTTCGATAAGAGCGTCGTGCCTTCATCATTAGCCTAAGCGACAGGCAAGCTGCCCGTCGCCACGACTCGGCTACGACCAATCGCAGCGTTAGGAGGATCATATGAAAGCTCACAGAGTCTATTTATCTATTGCTTGCTTCGCCGTGCTATCGGTTGCGGCCCATGCGGCAGAGATCCCCGACCTGACTAAGGACAAAGGGCCGGATGTCACGAAACTCGATAACGGTACCTATTCCAGGGAAACGTGGATTCTGCATTTCCATGGGACTCGCGGCTGGATGTATAAGGATAAACAGGGCAATTCGGAATCAGCGCGGCAGATCCTGATTTCGCAGGTCAACGAGGATTCAAGAATCGCTGACCAGATTAAGGTGGGAGATGTCATCCTGGGCGTGGATGGAAAGCCCTTCGACAGCAGTGCCATTTTTGCTTTTCGCAAGAAGGCTAAGGCGGCTGCGATTAATGACAGCGGCGTCTCTGTCATCATGTGGCGAAAAGAATGGGGCGAGTCTCGGAATGTCGATCTCACTCCGCAGCCCAAGGAGCTTGACTTCACTAAGGGGTGTCAGCCCGATCTGTCGGCCGGGGTTGACTGGAATCTGGGGGCGACGGGTGCCCGAGGCTGGATGCATGCCAGGCTCAAGGACACTTTTCATGCAAGGCAGATTTATATCACCCAGGTGCACAAGGGATCGCCGGCTGAAGGCATCTTGCAGAAAGGCGATGTCATCCTGGGGGTGGGGGAAGGACACTTTCAAACCGACGCGCGCAAAGCTTTCGGCCGGGCTCTGACGAAAGCCGAAACCCGAGAGGGTAAGGGGCAGCTTAAACTTCTGCGCTGGCGTGACGGCGAGACCGAGAAGGTCACCATTCAAATCGATGTCATGGGGTCTTACAGCAGGACGACTCCATGGGATTGCGAGAAGAGTCAGAAAATCGTCGACCGAGCCTGCGGTTACCTCCTGAAGAATGGCATCCAAAGCCAGGGCTTAATGGGAGGGCCGGCGATCGTGCGCACGTTGGCCTTGATGGCCACAG
>JASLXP010000492.1 GCA_030740295.1 Planctomycetota bacterium | reverse complement strand
CTGGGGCACACTATCAACCTTGCAGCTCGGCTGTGCTCGAAGGCAGAAGGGGGCGAGATTCTTCTGACACGTGCGACCTATGATGCGATTCATCTCCAGGCAAAAGGATCTGCCGACCGGCAGATCCCTCGCATCCGATTTAAGCCCAAAGGCGAAATGGAATTTAAGAATGTGAAGGAACCGGTTGAGGTGGTGGCTGCTGGAGGGGATAGAAAACGACCTACCCAGTAATAGGAACGATCTCTCGCGGGTGTTGTTGTCGCAAATACCAGTCTCTTAGTCTGTGGGCCTTGGCTACCGAGCACAGAGGCCCGGATGCTTGAGTTCGCAGCATTACTCCGGCGCGGGAGCATCCTCCCTGATCAGGCCTTCCTCTTTTAGCTCGACCCACAGAGCGGATGATATGTCGTGCTGAAAAAGCTCCACGTTCTTTTCGACGTGCTGAGGCTCCAATGCGCCGGGGATAATGCTGGCCACGAGCGGGTGTGCGAGTGGGAACTGCATGGCAGCGGCGCCTAATGGGGTGTTGTGGCGTTTGCATGCCTCTGCGATGCGGCGGGTCTTTTCCAGAATCTCTTCGGAAGCCGGCGCGTATGCGTAGCGTGCATCCTGCACAGGGCCTGTGGCCAGGATGCCGGATGCGAAGACGGCTCCGATAACGATGCCGACCTCTCCTTCTGCGCATCTTGGGAATTCTTCCTCGAGGACGCCCTGGTCGAGAAGTGTGTAAGGTATGGCCACCAGGAACATATCCAGATCCAGGAGATCGAGAAGCCGGGGGATCATCCCTGAAATATTGATTCCCGCGCCCACTGCTTTTGCCGCTCCGCTGGAACGCAGTTCTTCCAGTGCCCGCCAGCCGCTGGTGGCCAATTCGTAGAGATGCGCGTTAAGTAAGGCTTCGGTCGGAAAGTTGCCGAAATCAAGATCGTGGATGAGCAAGAGGTCGACGCTGCTCAGGCTGAGGCGCTGCAGGCTGTCCTCGTATGAACGCATGATGCCGTCGTAGCTGTAATCAAAGACATACTCGAAAGGCAGACCTCCGCGCCAGAATCCGCTGTCAAAAGTCTCGTGATTCCGAGTGGGCTTGAGCACTCGACCTACTTTTGTGGAAACCACGAATTCGTTGCGCTGTTGCTGTCGGAGAAAATGGCCGAGACGGTGTTCACTCTTTCCGTAACCGTAATAGGGCGCGGTATCGAAGTACCGGATGCCGGCATCCCACGCGGCCTTCAGGGTCAATTGTGCCTGCTCTTCGCTCAAGATATCGAAGAGATCTCCCAGGCCCGCGCAGCCGAAGCCCAACTCGGTGACCGCGGCGTCAGTCTTGCCGATGTGTCGTTCAGGGATGTCAATCATGGAGCCCATACCTTTTTTTGATTCGCCACAAGGAGCGGACAGAGTTTCGAGAAAAATCGATGACCGATTCTAACCTCCAGCTATTGATTCGGCAGCACCAGATACTCACCCGGTTTCAATGTCACTTTCAGCTCAGTGAATCTCAATCCGTCCAGGTCCATGGCCCGCCGCAGAGTCGAGGTCACCGGCCTGTCGAGTGGATTGTTGACCGACAGGTGCCAGCCTGGCGGCCTGCCGTTGAGGCCATCGTTGATCCGAGTCACTTGTATGAACAGATCTTTTCCAGGTTCGTCCGCCACGATCGGATGGCCGGCAAGGATATGTGTTGCTTTTGATCTACTGACGTAGAGGGGGATGTACGCACGGCCATCGTGGTCAGCACCGAGGGCTCGGTAGCCACTGTTCTCTTTTGAGTAGT
>JASLXP010000491.1 GCA_030740295.1 Planctomycetota bacterium | reverse complement strand
AGAAAGCGCTCGAAGTGAACCGACCGGACCCTGCTGATGGAATGGATGTTCTGGCAAAAACAGGTGGCTTCGAGATTGGCGGGATCGCTGGACTCATCCTGGGCGCCGCGTCGCTGCGGAAACCGGTTCTGGTCGATGGTTTCATCTCCACGGCCGGGGCCCTCATTGCCCACGCGCTCGCGCCGGATTCTGCCTGCAACATGATTGCCGCGCATCGTAGCGTCGAGCAGGGCCACGCTGCCATGCATCAGCGCCTCTGCAAAGAGCCTTTGCTCGACCTGAATTTTCGGCTCGGCGAGGGGACGGGCGCGGCTTTGGCCATGCCTCTCGTGGAAGCTGCAGCGCGCCTCCTTACGGACGTAAGCACTTTTGAAGATGCATCTGTTTCAAAGGCTGAATGATGAAACGCTTTCTTGCCGCTCTCCGGTTTCTGACCATCCTGCCTGTGCCATCGGACTGGGGCACACGAGAGGAAGATCTGGCGCGAAGCGTGCCGTTCTTCGTTCTCATCGGGCTCCTCGCCGGTGCGGCAGCGGGAGCTATTGCATGGGGTCTTGCCCAATTCCTCCCTCAACTCCTGGCCGCTGTGCTGGTTGCCCTGTTCCTGGTTTCCGTATCCGGCGGGCTCCATCTGGACGGACTGTCGGATACGGCGGATGCATTCTTCAGCTCGAAAAGTCGGGAGCGAATGCTCGAAATCATGAAAGACAGCCGGGCCGGGCCGATGGGAGTGGCTGCGATTGTCTTCGTCCTGGCTCTGAAAATCGCCGCGCTCGCTTCGATACCGACAAGTTCATTCTGGCGAGCCGCCTTTCTCATGCCGGTGGCCGGCCGGTGCGCACTGCCCCTCGTTATGGCGCTGCTGCCGTACGTTCGTTCGGAGGGCGGGCTGGGCAGCGTCTTTACAGAAGGGCACCCCCGGATCAACGGCGCGTTCGCAGTGGCAGTTCTGTTTCTGACCGGGTGGCTCCTCGCGGGGATGCCGGGCCTTTACGCCGGAGCCACCTCTGTACTCGTCACCGTGCTCTTTGCGTTCCATTGCCACCGGAAAATCTGCGGGGCCACGGGGGACACCTATGGCGCCGCGTGCGAAATTGCGGAAATTGTCCCCGCTCTCGTTCTCTCGGCATGTCACGGAGTATGACGCCGAATTGAGAGGTGAAAAATTGACCCCCAAACACGGTGGAAATCTGAATCAGTTGGCGGCCGAAGCTGGCCTGCCGGTCGAAGACGTCATCGATTTCAGCGCCAGCATAAATCCGCTTGGCCCTCCGGAGTGGTTTCGAGCCGTCATCAGTCGCGGGCTGACGGATATCGTGCACTATCCGGACCCTGTATCTGCGGATCTCGTTCAGACCATCGCGGAGACGTTCCATGTCCGCCCGGAAGAAGTCATCGTCGGTAACGGTTCGAGCGAGATTTTCAGCTTCATTCCCCGGGCCGTCTCTGCCGCCCGCGCGGTGATTCCTGTTCCGGCCTATTCCGAGTACGAGTCTTCCGCGCGGCTTTGTGGTCTCCCGGTCGAAACGCTGTCGCTTTCTGAGGCCAACGGTTTCGCGCTGGACTTGGACGCCCTGGGGTGCATTCTGCGCAAGGATGACCTGGTTTACCTGGGCCAACCGAACAACCCGACGGGTCTACCGTTCGATGCAGGATCGTTCGAACAACTGGCGGCGAACCATCCTGAGACCACTTTCGTCGTAGACGAAGCATTTGCCGGTTTTGTGAAAGGCAGCCGTTCACTCGTCCAGGGACGGTTAGCTAATGTCATCGTGGTCCGATCGCTGACGAAGTTCTACGCGGTCCCAGGACTGCGCCTGGGATTCGCGGTGGCCGAGCCCGGCTTGGCGGCGCGGCTGCGGGAACTGCTCCCGCCGTGGTCGGTCAACAGC
>JASLXP010000490.1 GCA_030740295.1 Planctomycetota bacterium | reverse complement strand
GGGACTTTAGAGAGACCATGAAGCCGCCGCAACGAGATGGCAGATTCCGGTGCGGATCTGCTGTTCCTCAAGAAACTGAACCTTGCAAGAGGCCTCTTCAAGGCGACCGCCCAAATCCCGCAACCCCAAAGCCGTTACATTACGCATTACGCATTACGCATGATGATGCAGGCTCTCCTCGATATAGGGATCCTTCTCCGGCACCAGCTTCGCTCCCCGCAGGGCCTGGTCGAATACCGTGACAAAGAATCCGGCCATGCCTGCGAACATAAAGATCTCCATCCAACCGATAGACGGTCCTTCTTTGAAGTGTGAGGGCATCACCATGATGTACAGATCAAGCCAGCGTCCAACGATGATGAGCGCGCATACGGGCAGAAGGGTCTTCTCCGTCATTTTGAATCTGGCAGGCAGCAGATACAGAAACGGGATGAACAGGTTGATGATGACGTTGGCCAGGAAGAGCCCATACCAGCCATCGCTCTGCCGGACCGCGAAGTAGACCGTCTCCTCGGGGATGTTCGAATACCAGATCAGCATGAACTGTGAGAACCAGAGGTAGCCCCAGAAAAAGCTGAAGCCGAAAATATATTTTCCAAGGTCGTGAAAATGGTGATCGTTCACTTCCCGATAGAGCCCTTTGCGACGAAGCAGGATGAGCAGCAATGTGAGGACAGCGAACATGTTCACCATTGCACCCGCGAACATGTACCACGGAAAGAGCGTGCTGTACCAGTGCGGGTCGAGTGACATGACCCAATCGATGGACGCGAACGTAAAGGTGATGGCATAGGTGACAGTAAAAATCGCCGAGAGCTTGAAGTTTCTGTTCGTGTGGCCAAGAGCCCCATCCGTATCCTGGGCCCTCGATTGCCTGACCATCTCCCTGCACAGCCAGAACCAGACCCCAATAAAAGCGAACATCCTGACAACAAAGAACGGCATGTTCAGGTAACCGCTTTTGGCCTTGAGTATGGCATCCCGGGCGACGACATCGGAATGGGTCCATTCATAAACACTGTGCGATCCGAGAATGAGCAGCAACATCGCCCCCGCGCCGAAAGGTATAAAAGCGGTCATCGCTTCCGGTATGCGACGGATTGCGGTTGGCCAGCCCGCGCCTGAGAGGTAATGCATGGCGATGAAGACGCCAGCAGTCACGGCAAGACCCAGGAAGTAGAAATTATTCACGAGCAGATTCAGCCACGCTCGATGCGGCGTAACGATGATTCCCGCGACGAAAGCGATAAGCCCGATCACCATCGGTACGGCCAGGGCGTAGCCGGATGTGGATGAGAATAGTGTCTTCGGTGTGGCGTCGGTTGTCTCAGTCATGGCTTCAGCATTCCCAATCTTCGAAAATCCATCACTCGCTTCCCTTCTGCCAACTCCGAATAAAGGCGACGATCTGCCGAATCTCTTCCGTTGACAGTTCTGCGATACTGCTCAGGCCCTTGGCGAACGGGCGCATGGGAGTGCCTGGGCGGCCCATGGCGATGGTGGCCAGCAGGAACCCGTCATCGGCGGCCTTCAAAAATTCCTGGTTGTTGATAGATGGCGCGTAGCTCGGGATAGTCTGTCGGAGGGCCGGTCCGAGCCCATCGCTGCCATGGCAGCCGGCGCAGTTCTTGACGAAGAGCTTTTTGCCTTCGCCGACGATGGTGTCGGTCGATTCGACGCGGCGTGGCGGCATGTGGGTACGGTTCTCGAAAGAGCGAATGTAGCCCACGACATTTTCGACGTCCTCCTGCGAGAGCTTCACGTTTCCGCCCCGATAGAAAGAGAGCATCTCCGTATTTTCGCGGCCAAGAATAGTGGTGGCTGCGAGGTAGCCGTCCGACGCAACACGCAGGAAATCTGGGTTGCCGATCGCAGGGCCGGAAGCGCCTTCGCCTTGGGCGCCGTGACACTTGGCACATCCTCCTTTGGTCTCAAAGATTTCCTTTCCCAGGGCGATAGATGTGCCCGTCCTTACCCGTTTGAGCGGTTCCATGCGAGGCATGGACTGTATCTGACGCAGGTAAGCAATGATGTGGTCGATGTCGGACGCGGCCATGGGGACGAGCGCGCCGCCTGGGGTGCCTTCGAGAAAGCCGCGCATGGCCGTGCCGTCTTTGCCATGGGCGATAGTGTGCCACAGGAAATGGTCGCTCGCTGAATCGAGGAAAACCGGGTTCCCCAACTGGCCACCGACCCCGCCGCTACTTTCCGGTCCGTGACAAGCTCGGCAGGCCATGCGGTAGAGCATCTCGCCAAACTGCGCACGTCCTCCGTTGTGTCTGGCCGCGTGCCTGTTCGGCTCTATCTTCTGCCAGTCACGAATGAATGTGATCAGGTCGGCAACATCCTCGTTCGAGAGGAAACCCCACGCCGGCATCGCAGTGCCGGGGCGCCCTTCGGCGATGGCTCGATAAAGAAACTCATCTTCCGCTAGAGCGAGGAAGCTCTGGCTGTTAAGGCGCGAGCCAATCCCTCCTTCCCCTTTCTTGTCGTGGCATGAAGCGCACTTGGCGCGGTAGATCTTTTTCCCGATTCGGGCATTTGCATCAGGCAGTAGTCTTTTGACATCACCCCAACTGCTCTTCGGTGGCGCCCAGGATCGAATCCACGCAAGGATGTCCGACATATCTTCGTTCGAAAGCTCGGCCCCGGAAGGCATGGCCGTATGCTTGCGGCCGATGGAGATGGTGTCCCGCAGAAACGAATCAGAGGCGACAGCGAGAAACGAAGGAGAGTTGAGCGCGTTACCGATCCCCCCTTGCCCCCTCGTGCCGTGACATCCCGCACAATTGCCGCGGAAAAGAGCTTTTCCCATGCGGATACTGCCTTCGCTGCGAGCCACCTTGTCCCGATCACTCCGCTCAGGAATCCACGAGCGAAAATACTTAACAAGGCTGCGGATCTGTGTCGGCGTCAGGTTCTTTTCCCAGGCAGCCATCTGCGTGCCCTTGCGGCCGTGGGTAATGATGTCCAGGTAGTAATCATCGGCCGCCACAGCGAGCACGCGAGGGTGATTGAGGGTCGGTGCGCCTTGAACGGGATAACGACCATCCTTGCCGTGGCATGAGCCGCAATTGGCATCGTAGAGCTCACGCCCGTAATCGACTGACACCAGGCTGTGTCTGCGCGGGTCTTCCTGTTCTTCAAAGACGAGCCCCATTTTCTCCAGTCTTGCGGATTCGTTTTCCTGAAGGTCACGAAGAAAGTGGATGAGCTTCCACCGGTCGGCCTGAGGAATCTGCGTGGCGTGCGGCGGCATGTTGTTGCGGCCGTACGTGATGATGTGGAATAGATCGCCGTCAGTCAGTTCGTAGGAAACCTTTGTGTTGATCGCCATGGAAAGTGTTGGAGCAGCTTGAGCGACCTTGCCGTCCCCACGCCCGGTGCGACCGTGGCAGTGAAGACAGAAATTGCCATAGACATGCTTGCCCCGCTCCAGCACTCTGAGTGTGCGCGGCTCAGTATTGTTCAGTTCGGCTGCGGCACGCTGTCGCCCTGATTCATCGGGTGAAAAATGGATGGGCTGGAAGCCTCTCGGTATCGTGCCTTTGACAGGCGGCTGCAGGGTCCGTCCGTTGGGAAGGACTGAGTTGGCGCTCTGTGACCTGTAGGCCGGTGCGCGCACCATCTCAACGAAAATCTCACCGTTTGGCTCACGGTAATCCCGCTTAAGCCTCGCGCCGACAAAGAGAAGCACCAGTCCGAGAATCAGTGCGATGAGCCAGCCGTGCTGCTTCATGAAATCTCCTCCATCTCGACCTTCACCGCGCCCTGGTCTTCAAAGAATTCCTTCGCCCGCTCACCGTCATCAGATTCCACGGCCAGCACGAACTGGCTGTCGGTAATACCCTCGGCAGCAAGAGATGCTCTCTTGCCGGGAAAGAGTCGTGCAACCGCAAAAAAGGTCACGACGGTGCCGAGCGCGGCAAACAGAATGGCCGTTTCAAACGCCACCGGTATCAGCGCCGGCAACGCGTTAAGAGACTTGCCACCGACATTCATCGGCCAGTTGACCATGAACACCCATAGCTGAAAGCCCAGTCCGCCGATCAGCCCGGCCGCGCCGAAAAGGAAACAGGCATAGGTGAGCCGGCTGCGCCGAATCCCCATCGCAGCTTCAAGCCCGTGGACAGGATACGGCGTATAAGCATCGACAATCACAAGGTCCTCTTCTCTCGCAGACCGTGCGGCCGCAAGGAGCGAGTGTTCGTCGTTGAAGGTGGCGAAGACGTTAGTCATTACTCACTACTCTTCTTTCCATATCCAAGCACTCCCTTCACCTCAGCCATGGCGATCATGGGGAGGAAGCGGCAGAAGAGGAAGAAACAGGTGAAGAATAATCCGAAGCTGCCGAGCAGGATGCCGACCTCGACCCACGAGGCCGAGTAATAGCTCCAGCTTGACGGCAGAAAATCTCGATGCAGGGAACTCGAAATGATGACGAAGCGTTCGTACCACATACCGATGTTCACGAAAACAGTGATTGGAAACAGGAGCATCGGTGTGGTGCGCGCCTTTTTGAACCAGAGCAGTTGCGGGATGAGAACGTTGCAGGTCATCATGATGGCGAATGCCCAGCCGTAGGGTCCAAAGGCGCGATTGGCGAAGATGAACTGCTCGAAGGGATTCACGCTGTACCACGCGGTGAAGATCTCCGTCATATAGGCGAGCGAGACGATGCACGAGGTCAGCAGGATGAGACGGGCCATCGCGTCGAGGTGCCTCACCGTGATGTAGTCCTCGAATCGCATGACTTTGCGCGCGATAATCATCAACGAAACGACCAGGGACATGCCTGAGAAGATCGCGCCGCAAACAAAGTACGGCGGGAATATGGTCGAGTGCCAGCCGGGAATGACCGAAGTCGCAAAATCGAAACTGACAATGGTGTGCACGGAAAAGACCAGCGGCGTGGCGAGACCGGCCAGCAGCAGATACACGATCTCGTAACGGGACCAAGTGCGAAACGAGCCATTCCAGCCAAGGCTGAAGAATCCATAGATCTTCTTCCGCAGCCCTCTGGCTCGGTCACGCAGCGTGGCCAGATCGGGTATGAGCCCGAAGTACCAGAAGGTCAGCGAGACCAGGAAATATGTCGAGATGG
The DNA here is from genome assembly GCA_030740295.1 of Planctomycetota bacterium. Next base: position 3,094 of record JASLXP010000490.1, on the reverse strand, counting down.
CAAAGACGTCCCACAATAACGGCGAACGAAAATTCACCCACAAGGGCCCGCGCATATTCGGATACGGGAACACCCAGTACGCCAGCCAGGGACGCCCCATGTGAATGAGAGGAAAGATGCCCGCGCACATCACGGCAAAGATGGTCATAGCCTCGGCAGTGCGATTAACAGAGGTGCGCCACTTCTGACGAAACAGGAACAGGATGGCCGAGATGAGCGTTCCTGCGTGCCCGATACCGACCCAGAAAACAAAGTTCGTAATCGCCCATCCCCAACCGACGGTCTTGTTCAGTCCCCAGGTTCCGATACCCGTCCAGATCTGATGCACGACCAGGAGCACTCCCACCATCAACGCGGAAAACGCGCACAGGAAGCCCGCGTACCACGCGCCGGTCGGCTTGCCTTCCAGCGGCGCGCAGACGTCCTTCGTCACATCGCAGGGATGCTTGTCCCCTGCGATGAGCGGCTGGCGCAGCTCGGAGTAAACCGGCTCTTGATAGCCAGCCTCTCTGGTGGTGATGAAGGTGTATTCGGTGTCGCTCATTTCAGACGTTCGGGTGAGTGGGTGTGTGTGGGCGGGCTGACTCCGCTTCGCTTCGCGACGCCCACCTGCAGCGTCTTCTGAACCTTAGACCTTTGGACCTTTGTACCTCTGGCCTCATGCCTTGTTCCTCACTTTGGTCAGATACTTCACACTTGGTTTCGTGCCTACTTCCGCGACGGCCCCGTAAGCCCTCTTGTCCTTTGAGAGCTTCGAGACGCGGCTCTTGGGGTCATTAATATCGCCGAAGGCGATTGCCTGCGATGGGCAGCTCTGCATACACGCAGGCTGGATTTCGCCGTCGGCGAGTTTTCTGTTTTCGCCCTTGGCCCTCTCTTTGACTTCAGCGATCCGCTGGACACAGGACGAACATTTTTCGATGACACCGCGGGTGCGGACGGTGACGTCCGGGTTGAGCACGAGGTTCTGTACGAGGTCATTGTGCGAATAGTCGAACCAGTTGAAGCGGCGCACCTTGTAAGGGCAGTTGTTAGCGCAGTAACGGGTGCCCACGCAGCGGTTGTACACCTGCATATTAAGGCCCTCTGAACTATGCAGCGTGGCCAGGACGGGGCAGACGGTTTCGCAAGGCGCGTTATCGCAATGCTGGCAGAGCATCGGCATGAACCCGACCTCGGGCTGTTCATCTGGTTCGTCCGGAGAGCCGCTGTAGTAACGATCCAGGCGCATCCAGTGCATATCGCGGCTCTTGCGAACTTCGGCTTTGCCGACGACCGGAATGTTGTTTTCAGCCTGGCACGCGATGGCACAGGCGGAGCAGCCCGTGCATGCATTGAGGTCGATCACCATGGCCCACTTGTGGCCTTCATATTCGTGCTCCGGCCAGAGGCTGACGTCCTCGTGTGCACCATGATCGTCGTGGCCATTCTCCTTATGCTCGGCCAGCGAGATTTCTCTGAGGATCTGCCGTTCATGCCCAGTGATGGGCTCGGTCTGGTAATCGAAGGTCTGTGACTTTGCCAGCGGCGACTTCTTGCGCGTCTTCTTGACGTTGACTTTTGGAGTGCCGATGAAGGGATACAGATTTGCGCCGCCCAGCAGTTCCTTCTCCAGAGAGAACATCTTCTCCATCGGAAAGTTCGCCGCGACCTCACCGGCATTCGTACGCCCATAGCCGAGCGCGGCTGCAACAACGCCTTCCGGCATTCCCCGCTGAATCTGAACAGGCAGGCGTACATTGTGAGGGCCGGCGCTGATCTCGACCACTCGACCGTCTTTCGTTTTCAGTTTCTTCGCCGTACCGGGTGACATCGAGGCCGCGTTGCCCCACGTCATCTTTGTGACCGGATCGGGCAGTTCCTGCAGCCAGGGATTGTTGGCCTGCGCGCCATCGCCGATGCCGACCGAGGCGAAGGTTACGAGCTCGAAGTCGCCCTTGCCTTCCCCATCAGAATCTCCTGTCTGTTCTTTCGGCAACGCCTGGATGTTGAACGGAGAAGACTCGATACGCTCGCTGTCGACCAGTGCAACGCCGTCGTGCAGAGCCGCATCCCAGAAGCTCTGGAAACTGCCGGCATCGGGGATGCGAGTATGAATGTTTTTCTGCCAAAACTGCTTGAGCGCGTCGTAGGCATTTTGGGCGTTGCCTGTCCACGTCAGAAAACTCTCCAGGGCTGACCTCGTCTTGTAGAGCGGTGCAATGAGCGGCTGGAACAGGCTGTAGACACCGAAGTGCGGTCGGGAGTCCTTCCACGATTCAAGGGAGTGATGATCCGGGCAGAGCAGTTTCACGTGCTGCGCTGTCTCATCACTGCGCTGAGCCAGGGAGACCGTCAGCCCGATGCCTTTCATCGCTTCGGCAAATTCTTCGCCCGCGGGATGGTGATAGGCCGGATTGGTATCGAGCAAGAACAGCGCATCGACCTCACCGCGCTTCATCTCGCCGAGGAGCTGCCAGGAGTCTTCATCGCTGCCCTGCGATTGCAGAGAGGGCCGTTCGATGTCGAGGGTTTCGCCGTAGTTGAGGAGCATGTGATTGATGAAGTTGACCGCCAGTTGAGCACGCACGTTGTGCGAGCCGCACACGACAAGGCTGCGGCCCGCGTTTTCGGTGAGATCGGTGGCGAGTGACTCAAGCTTGCTTTCATCAAGGCCAGAAAATGTCCCCGAAGCCAGGACGCGTTCGCCGATCTCAAACTTGAGCCTGGCCGCGATCTTGCGACCGAGCTCGAGAATGGCAGCCTCCAGCTTCGATGGTGCAAGGGGGAAGCGCTCGTCCGCATTAGCGCCGGTGATCGACATACGTGCTTCGAACTGGACGTGCCTGGACATGCCGGTGCCGTCTTCAGCAAGCTTACGGTTTTTTGACCAATCGTGAGCAAACTCGACAGGAGAGATCCACGTGCCGAGAAAATCAGCATCGAAGCTCACGATAACCCGCGCCCGATCGAACCGATACCAAGGAAGGATGCGCTGACCGTTCGTCACCTGGTGCGCTTCAAGAATGGCCGAGTATGAAACAGGATCGTATTGCACGTGCCTTGTGTTCGGCCATGTCTCGACGAAGGATTCGATAGCATCCCGCAGTGTCGG
>JASLXP010000489.1 GCA_030740295.1 Planctomycetota bacterium | reverse complement strand
GAACGCCCGCGGGTATCCCGTGGCCGCGTTGCATGGCGATTTTTCACAGGAGCATCGCACCAAAGTGATGGAACGTTTTCGCAAAGGGCACGTCCATGCACTCATCGCTACGGATGTGGCCTCCCGCGGCCTTGATATCGATGTCATCACCCACGTCATCAATTACAGCGTACCCGACGATCCGAGACGGTACGTGCACCGCATTGGACGTACAGGCCGAGCCGGTCGAACCGGGGTAGCAATCACCCTGGTGAGCCCGGAAGAGCGACGTTACCTGCGGGCTCTGGGTGACATTGCGGGGGCAGAGGATCTCGGTGCCGGAGCAGGAGGAGATGGAGGAACGGGCAAGCATTCACGGCGGCCGCGCAACCGTGCGAGGGGTGGCAACCGCAAAAAGGATTCTCTGAAATCACGGCGCGGGTCGCGACAAAAGCATCATCGCAGGTGACGCGCACACAATCATCAATTCGCTTATTGAATTCTAATCTCTGGGCTGTCCGCGAAGGACTCATATTGGAATTCACGGAGAGACAAGTCCAAGGATCATCCGATCACTCCGAGTTCTGACGTTTCTGCAGGACTATCTCCTCCAGCGTACGCTTCGCTTCTTCGGTGTCTTCTGCGATCTGCCCGCGCAGTTCATCAAGGCCGCTGAACTGTTTTTCGGGGCGGAGGAGGCGGTGGAATTCGACTTCGAGGACCTGGCCATAAAGGTCGCCTTCGTAATCCAGGATGTGGGTCTCCACCGTCTGATCGCCGGCTCTGCTTACGGTTGGGCGGACGCCGATGTTTGAGACAGCTTTGAAGGTTCTGCCTTCGACGGAGACTGTGCACGCGTACACGCCGATCGGTGGAAGGATCTCGTGGTGCGGGGCGATGTTGGCGGTGGGAAATCCAATCGTGCTGCCGCGGCGGTCACCTTCGACGACCTCGCCAAGGATGCTGACCGGGCGACCGAGCATGGCGCATGCTGCTTCCAGATCCGCCGTTCGAATGGCTTTCCGGATGGCCGTGCTGCTGGGGACAAGACTGCCGATGCTTTGCTGTTCGAACGCCCTGACTTCCATGCCAAGTTCGGGTGACATCCTTTCAAGCAGATCGATGTTTCCCCGGGCCCCCCTGCCGAATCGGCAATCGAATCCGAGCAGCGCGCCTTTCGAGTTAAGCCAGTCCCGGAAATACTGAAGAGCAAAGTCTTCGGCGGATACGGAAGCTAGCTCGTTGTCGAATTTCAGAACTACACAGGCATCCACGCCGAGGCGCTCGAACAGAACGAGTCTGTGTTCCAGCGAAGTAATACTGAGCGGTTCAAGACCGCTGAGCACTACCCTCGGATGCTGATCGAAAGTGATGATAACCGCGTCGCCGTCTTCGTCGCGAGCCCAGGTAACGAGTTGTTGAATGAGGCGCCGGTGTCCGATGTGTACGCCGTCGAATGTGCCCAATGTGATAATGGGGCGGTCGAGCGAATGAGGGCGATCTGTCGGGCCTTGAATTCGAAGCATTGATTCTCGATCAGGGCAAGCGAATTTGGCGGAATACTCTGACGCTATTCGGCCTCTTCTATCTTGTCACCGCCATCTGGCTGTTCCGGAAGTTTGTTCAGCACAAAATCGCAATCAGGATAATTGCTGCATCCGTAAAACTTTCGGCCGCGATAGGCTTTTTCAACCAGTTCGCCTTCGCACTCTTCTTTCTGGCATTTATGGCCAATCTTGAAGGGCTTGATGCCTTTGCAGTCCGGGTATCCGGAGCAGGCGAGAAATCGTGAGCCCTTGGAGCGGCCGCGACGGGCCGTGCGGACGACCATTGGTTTTCCGCAGTCTTCGCATTTCTCGTCGGTCACTTCTGGTTCTGGCCTTTCTGTCTGGCCGTCTTCTCCCGGCATCGGCATGGTGGATCGGCATTTGGGGAACTTCGGGCAGCCGAGGAATTTTCCATTCTTGCTGATCCTGATGACCATCTTCGTTCCGCATTTGGGGCAATCGATGTCTGGTGATTCCTGCTCGGCCAGATCCTGGTTCACGCTCCGCATTTCTTTCACTGCCTTCTCGAGGTCCACTTCGAAGACCTTATAAAAATCAGAGGTGAGCTTAATCCAGTCCACTCCGCCTTCCTCGACACGGTCGAGCGATTCTTCCATCCCGGAAGTGAATTTCAGGTCCAGGATGTCGGGAAAGTGTTTCACGAGTTTGTCAGTGACCAGAATGCCAAGATCCGTTGCCTGGAAATTCCGGCCTTCCTTTTTGACATACCCCCGCGACTGGATGGTGCTGATGATAGACGCGTAAGTGCTGGGGCGTCCGATCCCTTCACGTTCGAGTATGCGGACGAGTGATGCCTCGTTGTAACGGGCCGGCGGCTTGGTGAAATGCTGGGAGGGTGAAAGCTCTTTCAGATCGAGCTCCTCGTCATTTTCGAGCGGGGGGAGGACCTGGTTTGTCAGGTCTGGCCCGGAATCATCCTCCTCTTCAGATTTCTTCTTTTTGGATTTCTTGGCCGCGGGCATTCCCGATACACGCAGATGGCCGTCAAAAAGCATAACCCGTCCGCGAGCGAGGAAGAGCGCGCGGCCGGCAGTGATGTCTACTTCGGTGATATCGTATTCCGCGGGTGTCATCTGTGATGCGACGGTGCGATCCCAGACCAGTTTGTAGAGTTTGAACTGGTCGTTATCGAGGTACTGTTTCATTTTCTCCGGCGTCCGTTCGACGTCGGTTGGCCGGATGGCTTCGTGTGCTTCCTGGGCCCCGGATTTTGATTTGTAAAAGTTCGGCTCCTCCGGCAGGTACTTGGGGCCAAAGTCTCGGCCGATCAGTTCTCTGGCGGATGCAAGGGCCTCATCAGAGATGCGGACGGAATCGGTTCTCATGTAGGTGATCAAACCCACAGGACCCTCTTCGCCTCCAACCTCCATGCCTTCATAAAGCTGCTGAGCGATCCGCATGGTCCGCTGGGCCGTGTAACCCGCTCTTGTGGATGCCTGCTGTTGCAGCGTGCTGGTGATGAACGGCGGGACGGGATTGTTCTTCTGCCGCTTCTTACGGATGTCCACGACTTTGTAGTCAGCTTTCTCCAGTTCCTCTCTGAGCGCGGTGGCTTCCTCTTCGGACTTAATGTGTACCTTCTTGCCGAGGCCGACATCTTCGTTATCAAGTTTCCTGAGTTCTGCGATGAACTTTTCGCTGCCTTCGGCCTGGGCGGACAGGGTGGCCAGAATGCGCCAGTATTCCTCGGGGTTGAATGCCGCTATCTCGCGTTCGCGTTCAACAACAAGGCGGACGGCAACCGACTGAACACGGCCGGCGCTCAAACCCTTGGCGACTTTCTTCCAGAGTATCGGGCTGATCTTGTAACCGACCAGGCGATCCCATATGCGGCGTGCCTGCTGCGCGTTGACCTTGGATTCATCAATTTTGCTGGGCGAATTGAAGGCATCCTGCACGGCCTTTTTCGTAATCTCATTAAAGGTGACTCGAAACGTCTTTTCCGGCGGGACGCCGAGCGTGTTGGCCAGGTGCCAGGCGATGGCTTCGCCTTCACGGTCCGGGTCAGGCGCGAGGTAGAGTGCTTCGCAGTTCTTGGCCGCCTTCTTGAGGCTGTTCACGGTGCCTTTGCGGGAATCCATGATTTCGTAATCGGGCAGGAAATCATTTTCAACGTCAATCCCGAGGCGTGAGCTTGGAAGATCTCTCACGTGACCCATGGACGCTTCGACCTTGAAATCCTTGCCCAGATACTTGTTGATCGTCTTTGCTTTTGCGGGGGACTCGACGATGACGAGCTTTTTTGCCATAGTGATTTCTATCTTTCAGAAGACCAAAAGAACACGAGCTGAAACACCGGCTTATGCAGGTGTGCGACCTCTTCGCTCGCACAAAATGGTTAGGGCAGATTACGTTACATGTCAAAACCGGCTAGAAAACCATCCAGCACCGGGGCATGTCTGTAACCGTAGGGTGGCCGTCAGGGAATAAAGCAGAAGCGCTGTTTCTCCGCCAATCACTGCGAGAGTTTATCGTTTCTTCTTCTGCATTTTGATCCTGCGATCCAGGGCTTGCTTCATGGCGGCGTCCTGTTTCAGCCCCTTCCTGACAATCTTGATCTTCGGGGTGATAGGCTTCGGGCCAGGATCGACATCAAGCTCCACTTTGAACTGCTTATCCTTCTTGATCACTTCACCAATAAATGCCTTCTTGACATCTCCCTTGTATTTGCGGATGTCTCGATACAACAGTGTTTTCTTGACCTCTGTGCCGTTGTTGAGAGTGGCCTTAATGTTGTAAGTGATGTTGATCACATCCGGGTTGGTCTTGGATTGTGCCTGCACCCGTTCGGAATCGAACTCTTTGATGCCATACAGAGTTTGCTCGGCAGCTTCCCTTTTGTATTTGGCGTCGAGAATTTGGGCCCGCCACTTTTCGTATTTGTACTCGTACACCGTGATGTACTCTTTCTTGCGCGCATCGTACAGCTTTTCTGGAACAGCTTCGTAGCTGTAATCCGTGCGGCCGATGCGGATTTCCATGACCGCCCATTTATCACCCGGCTTGGGGACATAGGTGGCGATCTCCTTCTCGATGGCGCGCTCTGCGGAGGCGACCGAAACAAGCAGGCTGCAAACAATGAACAGGCTTCGATGATTCATAGGGCCTCAATCTGAAAAACTCGAAAAGGAGAAGTGAATTGAATTAAACCTGCTGACCGACGCAATCTTTGACGGCCCTTAGAAAGTCTTCCGGCTCGAATGGCTTGTTAAAGAAGTAATTCACATTCAACTCCTCGGATTTCTCTCTTCCGTAACGTTCTTCGTGCGCGGTCAACACGATGATCGGCACATCGGCGGAGTCCGGCCGGTTACGGAGCCAACTGCAGAACTGATAACCGTCAACGATAGGCATCATGATGTCGGCGATGATGAGCGAGATGTCTTCATTGCGAACCAGGGTCATAGCCCGTGGTGCGCTGGGTGCGCTGACGACCTCATAGTCGTCCGATTCCAGGACCGTCTGAATGAGCTTTGCCACATCCGCGTCGTCGTCCAAAACGAGGATTTTTCCAGGCATGTGTGCTCCTCCTTCTAAAAGTGCTCGGTACGTTCATCGCCCGAATTATAGAAGCGGGGCTGTCGACCACAAAAAGGTCTGTTGTGGACCTTTTTGTTACTGAGGCCGAGAACCCATCAATCTTTGTCATTGATCAGGTGGGAAAGAGGGGGCCACGCCCGGCGCGGTTTCTGGCGGCTTGTCTCCCAACTTCTGAATGGCTTTCAGCAATGGCTCGGGAAAGCCCTTAAACTTCAGGCCCGGCGAATTCCATTTGCCGGTGATTTCCACATGCCACTCGTTCCAGCTCGCGGGACGCAGGTCGACTGGTAAGGCATTCAGCCAGTCCAGGTCCGGGCGGATATTGAGCTTGATGGATACTTCATCCGTTGTCAGATCCACCATTCCCTTTCCGTCCAGGTCAACGAACCCGGTGGTGTCGAGCTTGAACTTCTGCAGTTCCAGGGCGGTCTCTCCTTTTTCGAATTTCGTTTCCAGGGACGCTATTTCAATGGGCTCGATTTCGCGCTTTGCCACCCTTGCCAGGCGGCTCAGAACGGCAGCGATTGGAGGGAGGGAACTCAGACCGGTCAGCAGACCTGCTTGCGCGCTTACTTCCGTCCGCTTGATTATTCTCGACCAGACCTGCCTGGGTGTCAGTGGCGTTTTGACGAAATGAAAATCGCTCCGGAGTTGTACAGGCGCATCCAGCTTCGTGGATTTCAGGAACGGTACCTGGCGGTTCTTGCGTTGCAGGTCCAGCGTCACGGTGTGTGTCATCGCCGTTTCATCTGCTTGCTGTTGCGGAACGCCAGGACCACTGATCACCCACCGGCGCTTGTTTTCTTTCACATTACTTTCCAGCACCAACTCGCCCTTGCCCTCTTTGAGTCCGCCGCTGAGGAGGCAGTCCAGTGGCTCGCCCGGAGTTTTATTGAGGAGTGAGCCGAACGACAGACCTGCCGGGCTCAGATCGAGATTACCAATGATGGAAGGGGACTGCATAGTACCGGTAATTCTGCTTGTGAGGGCAGCATTGCCCGCGACGGAGATATCCGGCAGTACCATGCGAATCCACGCGCCAAATTGCTTGTCGAGCCGATCCAGATGCAGCATTGCCGTTGCCGAGAGCTGCACCTTGTCTGCTTCGTACTCGCCTTGGACTTCGAGATTGAGTGGCAGAGATTGGTCCGGTGAAGTCAGTGACAGCTCTTTCAATTCGACTCTTCCTGTTGACGGCTCGTAGCGGGCATCGTTTTTCAAAAGCCCGTTCCCGACGGTGACCGGGATCACATACGCGATCTTCAATCCACCGTTCGTAAGCCTGGTCTTGCCGGCCAAGAAGAAGGCGCTCGGGCTCAATCTCAATTTCTGCTGTGTGTCCAACTGGCCGCTGAGCGTCGTGCCAGCTGGCAACTGCAGGCCGGAAAGCGACAGAAACGGCGTAAGCGTGACGAGTGGGGCCTGCGCGCGGAGCTGCAACTCGCCAGAGAGGTCAGAAGCAGAGATCTTGCCGGACAATTCCAGCCCGGTGCCGGCAGGGGATTCTCCTTTGAGATATTCGAGATGGATCAAGTTGTCCGTGGGATTGAATCTAATGTGCGTGTCAAGGTCCATAAGTCCGAGAAGCGAAATCCGGCCGTTCAATGAAATGGATTCCTGTGTCGCGTCGAACATCAGTTTGCGGGCAAAGACCTTCTCCAACTGGACACCAGGCAGGTATGTCTTAACAAGGGAAGCGGCAGTCTCGAACCAGCCTTGATGGATGTTGACGGCAATTTCTCCAGCCGCTCTGGGCGCGGCTGCAATGTCTGAGACGCTGCCTCGGATCCTGAGCCCGAAAGGGCTGTCTTTCATCCCGACTGTCAGATGATCAATCTTGATGAACCGCGCTGGGTCGTCCGTGCTGGCCTCAAGATCCAAGTCCAGGGGATCTGCCGAATACGGGCACTCGATGACCCAATGACTTTTCAAAGTCTTCTGTTCTTCTGAGGCCATTGCAGTGCAAGTGCCCTTCGCCGAAAACGCGCCGGCCGATACTTCGGCCTTCCACGCGGTTTCTCTTCCCACGTTTCCCTCCACTATGAGATCGACTGATTCGAAATCATCCGGCAGCTTCTGTCGAAAGGCACTGGCGATAGCGGTGGCGTTCAAACTTGTGATGTTCGCGCTGAATTCCCCTCCGCTGAGTTCCACGGAAGGGCCATCAAGCGTGAGCTGCGCACGACCTTTCACCCGGATATCCGTGGGGCTGCCATCGGCCGCGCTGAGCGTGAAATCCAGCCACTTGTCGTGCTCTTCAAGATTTGCCTTCATGCTCAGATCGAGAAACTCGGCCGCAACGCCATCAGGCGTCTTGAAGATGACGTCGAGCTTGCGGACCAGAACGTTCAGAAACGAAATCTTCAAAGCTGGCGAGGGCGCAGCGGTGACCAGGATGTCATCACTCATCCTGAATCTTTCTTCGAGAGTTTCTGCCTGTGACAACAACGAATCTACATTCAGTTTGCCATCCTGGTTCAGCTCGAAGTTCAGCTTTACTACTCCAACACCCAGCCGATGGAGGCGAACGTCATTTCGAGCCAATGCGCCAAGGGAGGCGTCAACGGTGATGTCTTCGATGCGAGCGCATTCGCCTTCAAATCCCTCAGGCGGAGGAATCACGACCTTCTGAATGTGCATGACCAACCCGCTCAAGCCACGACCACTGATCTCGCCGATCTCGATGGGAAATGGCACAGACCGTTTTATCTCCGCCTTCAGCCAATCCGAATCCAGCAATCCGGGCAGCACCAGCAGCCGGGCGATCAGAGGAAGCGAGACCGCGACAGCGCCCAGAATCATCAGGAATCTCTTACGCGATTTTTGTTTTACTTTCTGTTCAGTCATGACTCGTCACAAATGTCGTTGAGCCACCCGTATTCATGCAATCTGTTTTTCCATATCGGCTGCCCGGCAAATCTATATCTCATAACGGCACAGACTCAGCGCAAGCCTCATATCATCGAGGCGCCATGCTTGATAAGGAACTTCGCCGCCAATGGTTCCCGGGAAATCCCGTCGAAACTCTCCGCACCAAAGGTAACGAAGAAGGGCCTGAACGTCATCGTTTTCCATGGCGATGTAGAACATCCGTTCTTCCTGCTCCTTGACCAGGCGCACTCGCGCCGACGCCGGCAGATGACGTGAGATCTCTCCTGGACGGATCTTTAAGGATTCGATCTCCGCACCGTCCGCGCATTCAAACATGAGGCTGCCGCCAATCCATGGACTGCGAGGATGAACGTTGAGGATGTAATCCGTGCTGGCAGGCGCAAAACGAAAACCGGATGGATGCAGGTACACGGGATTCGTCAGCACCATCCGAATCACCCGCCGGTAGTCCGCGTCATCGGGGTCGTCTTTCTCACCAAACCCTCTCACGACTATGTATGAAGGATCTGCGCTGCCCGGCAGATCGAATTCGAGCTTGCCGCCGGGAAACTGATGCACGCTGTCCAGGATGACACCGCCTCTTCCAATGATGTCCAACCGCGAAAAACAGGATTCGCCTTCCTCGGGCCAGGCGTGAACAGTCAGCCGATGCACCTTGTCTTTACTTGTCGGACAGATTCCGCCCATCGGTATCCCATCGATGCTGAGCGTGGCGAACGCTCCAGTGCTGCAAAATGTCCTGCCTTTGCGAGCGGCTTCGGTGATGGTCTCGACAGAAACTGTGCCAGGCAGATGCATGTAATTTTTGTAGGCGACTTCGTTATCAAGCAGGGCCGAGCTGCTGTGGGCGCAGTCGTTCTCAGCAAAGCACGGCACGATGGCGCCCTGATCCAGAAAGTAAAACCACAAATCCTGATAGCTCGGCTTGAAGGCCCGGTAACCCATGCAGACCATCCCGTCGAGGCAGCCATCCGCCAGCAGTGAGAGCCCGCAATCCGAGGCAATATTCGTTATGAAGGTCTCGCCGGCCAGCCACCAACTGGTCGGATGGGCCCAGACACCGATGGCGCCGTGGCTGCGCTGGGCCGCAATTGCCTCCAGGTGACAGCGCCTTCGGTGCGGTTTGCCTGTGAGCACATTGAGCTCACACTCGGGATCGTTGTCATGGTATTGTATGGGCCTGTCCTGTGAATAATCATGCCATGCCGGAAAGTCATAGTGATAACCGATCCACCAGCAGTGACCGTTCCTTCCTTTGGGCGTTTCGTTGTCGTGGTATAGAAGGATCCCGCCCTGGCTGAGCTCATTAAGTTCGGCAAAGAGCTCGGCGATGTGTTTCTCATCCATGACGGAGCGCGGATCGAATTGGCCGGAGTAATACAGATCTCGGTCGGCTCCTTCGTACTGGCCGTAATGCGCAGCCGATACAGGCTCCCACGGCGATCCAACTCCCGCAGCGCGGATGTTGTGCTTCCGGCACCATCGAATGAGATTCCGATTCGTGCCATCCAGGTCGAGATCTCCGCCTCGCATGTGATGTGAATGACATGCAATCGCTTGCCAGTCGGACACATCACGGGGCAGAGGTGTGGTCTTTTTCAGATTCATTGATCGCTGACTCCAATGCTGCAATTACAGCGCTTGTAGTGGCTGACTTCAGCCGGTCTCTCCATTCTTCTATTCTTCCATCACTCCGGCTGTATCTCATGCAAAGCCTTCACTACCAACTTTGGATAGTAAACGCCGCAACGTTCCATGAACACAAGGCAGAGGACACCCGTCAGCTCAAAGGATACGTAGCCCGTCGGCCTCGGCGGAAAACCCATCAGGAAGGTCAGCAGCGTGGAAAGGCTGCCACCGTGCGCAAACACGACGATCGAAGTCTCTTCGGATCCTTCATCGAACACATAGCCGCCGTGGCGTCGATGAATGCCCAGGGCCGCGAGTTCCTTCAGAAATGGCGGCCCGACGCGATTGAGCATCTCGTACGTCCCTTCGCCCAGTTCGGTCTTCCACATTTCATCGATATGAAGGGCCTCAGCTTCGGCAATGACTTTTTCACGCTCCGGCTCGGGCAGTTCTTCGAGCTTCGGGTTCGGATTCCACTCGTACATGAACGGCAGCACCTTGATGTCAACGGGACGGCCGGCAAGAGCTATTTCTGCAGTCTGCAGAGCCCGGCCGTAGGGCGACGAATATGCGTAATCAAAGTGAAAATCCGCCAACACATTCCGAGTCGCTTCTGCCTGGCGCATGCCAACATCAGAAAGGCACCCGCTGACCGGACTTTCAGGACGCACAAACGGGTCGCCCTGCATCTCACCGTGTCGAACGAGTGTGATCTTCATGGTTGTTTCTCCTCTTGCATAGTCTTTTTCTGCGAGCTTCTGCTTCCTGACAGTCATCCTCTTCCTTAAGATTGCTCCCGTAAACTCGGAAATCGGAAAGCGATCCACATGGTCCCGGTTGATCGATCACAACTCGCCCCTGCAGAACAATCCTGTGGAAGACAGAAACTGAGAGGCTGAGCCCGGTTCACAGATAGTTGAACATCAGTTGGCACGCTCTACCAAAATGAAAAGTCTAATTCTGGTTCTCATCTCATTCGCTTCCGCATCAGCCGAATGCATCCTCAAATTCGAGGGAGCGGACAAGCCGGTCGTTCTCGAAAACAGCCTTCTGCGAGTCGCGCTTGATCCGGCACGCGGAGGAACGGTCACAAGTTTTTTCTCGAAATCGGCAAATGCAGAACTGACTGCAACCTGGAAAGACGAGCCGGTGCCGCAGGGCTTCGGGATGTTTGCTGATCGGATAACGGTGCGGACGAAGGGTCGGGCCCGGGATTACGAGCGCTCTGCATACAAGGCCGAGGTGGTAGACGACAAGCCCGATGAGATCGCGGTCAGGATGACGGGCACTTCGCCGACCGGTGTTTTCAGGAAGATCCAGTTCGAGAAGACCTTTCGATTGCGATCCGGTTCGGCGGAGCTGCTGGTGGATTATTTGGTCTCCAATCTCGACCAGGCCGATCACATCGGGAGCATCTGGATCTGCAACGTGGTCCGGGCGGCAGGAACGATTGCCCCCATGCGATATTTTTATCCGACGCCACTGGGGACGCGCATCGAGCGATACGCAAAGGACGTTCGGACGAACAACGTTTTCGTGAAGGATGCGCCGGTGGGCTGGCTCGCGGCGATGGGTGAAAGCAACCGGCTTGGACTGGCCATGTCGGTGGACTATCCATCGCTCAGTACGCTCTACAGTTTTCTGCCTGGGAAGACGTTCAACCAGGATTACCCAACCCTCGAATGGTGGACCCGGGACATCATGCTCAAGTCTGTCAATCCCCTCGAGGGCGAAGGCTGGGCCGGCAAGCCGTGGACATCGCGTTCCAGCGTCATGCCTCTGCTCGGGCTCGAGCGCATCGATGGCTACGCCAACGGAATCGCGGCCGCGATTGATGTCAAAGACGGCTCAGGCGCAGTATCGGTGCTGTCGGCTTCGGACCGAAACATCGATGTGACCATTGAGGTCGGGCCCCCGCTTGGCAAATCGGCCCCCGTCCTCAAAGAGACACTGAAGCTCAAAGCCTGCGAGCCGCTGACGCGAAACATCGGCAAGGTTGATGGGAAAGTCGGCGCGGTGGTGAAGGTCACCGCGAAGGACGGCGATGTTGTCTTTGCGGCCGAGCGGCCATTCGGATCGAAGGAAGTGACTGCCGGCTATGTCATCAAGCCTCGTGAAAAGAAACTGCCCGAACCAAGAGTCGATGCGACGAAGCTCCTTACGCGCTCCTTTGTCACACCGCATGTGAAGTGGGCAACGCCAACTCGCAAGGGCAAGTTGAAGACGCTCTTTCTCCTGAAGTTCAGCATGCAGCGAGAGGTGGTCGAACTCGCCCAGCGGATGGATCTCGATTACACGGTCATCCCCTATCACTACTCGCACATCCGCTCCGCGAGGGGCAACCAGGGGATGATGTTCTATTACCCGGGCTGGGAGCCTGAAAAGGAATTTCACACAGCTCTGGAAAAGCAAGAGTGGGATGCGGTCTGCATCAGCAGCCGATTCTTCAAGCTCGTGCCCGAAGCCACACGCAAGCTCCTCTTCGAGCGCGTGAAAGAAGGTATGGCTTTCATCCACGTCCTGCCCCGCTACGTTCCGAAGGATACACTTGCCATTTACAGCGGCCCCAAACACAGCGAGGGCTCGGCTGCCATCCGGGCCAACGTGCCTTGCGATAAGCTCCCCGAGTTCACCGTCGATCCAACTGCCGAGCGATTTGTGGAGACGCTGGAATACGGCAAAGGCCGCATCGTGCTCATGCGCTACACGACGGTCTTAAAGTTAGATTCGCGGTCCGATGTAACCTGCCTTATTCCGGCCAATCCGTCAGGAGTAATCAACGACTGGCCGGCGCACGAGTACTACTACAGCCTCTTTGCCCGCGCGCTTCATTGGGCCACGCGGAGTCTATCGCCTTCCCCTTTCAGAATTGACGTCGCGGGAGCGGCAGGGGTTCAGGTTGGAAGCAAGGTGGCAATCCGTTTCAGCTCTCGGCCGGGCATAGCAGACCAGGTGCGCTACCACCTGCATACAAAGTCAGGCGAGACTCTGGGGAAAGGCATTCTTCCTCTGAATGACCGGGGGGCCGCCAGTGTTCATTCGCCAGCCCTTTCTCGATCGGGCACGGCCTTCCTCGATGCCTGGTTGTTGAAGGACGAATACGTCGTCGATTGGGGCACGAAGGCGTTTACAGTGAAGTCGCCTGTCACAGAAGTGAAAGTCAACCTGCCGGACGAAGGCTATCCGGCCGGGGCAACCTGGCCGGTAGACGTCCAGGCCAGCGCGAGCGCCAGAACAGCAGTAGCAAGACTCAAGTTTTCCGCGACCGATGCTCACGGGCGGCTCGTCTTCGAAAATGAACAGCCCGTCGAAATTGCTGCCGGTGAGAACC
This sequence comes from Planctomycetota bacterium, assembly GCA_030740295.1. Next base: position 188 of record JASLXP010000489.1, on the reverse strand, counting down.
GCTGGAAGGTTTCCCTTCGTATCGAACATCCGCTGACCATCCGGCATTCGATCCGAGCCACGTTATCGACCGAGTTGGGAGAGATCGGAAAAGCTGAGACGGCTCTCTATGCGCAGAAACAGCACACATCACCAAACCTCCATTTTCTGGTCTGGGGTTCCGCGCTGCGCAATCACACGGGGCCGGTG
>JASLXP010000488.1 GCA_030740295.1 Planctomycetota bacterium | reverse complement strand
GATTGGGTCGTCTCAAACCAGTTGCCGGCCGGCAACTGGGGTTTCTCCGGCTTCGACGGCGAGATCATCGCTGGCCTGGAGACCGCCCACCGCCGCTTGTGTCCTTCCGGTAAGCGGCCACAGGCCGAAAAATTTTCGCCCGGGCCGGCCCGGCCGGTCCGGTGGCCGGCGCGGACCGGCGTCGCGGATGCACGCAGCGGTGTGTCATGCGGCAACGATGGCGCGGCCGCGTCCGTGGCGCAGCCTTCGCCGGCGATTGGCCGCTGAAGAGAGCCGGGGGCGATGCAGTTGGCCGTCGGAGTATGGGACGGGCTCGGCATGCGAACGACGTTCAGTCTGTTGGGCGGGATTGTGCGGGCTTCGCCCGCGAGCGGTGGCCGTGGCGGTGCGGCGCGCACGAGGGATGCGAGGGACCCCGGCGGCACCGGCACCACAGCCCGCCCCCAGGTCAGCTTGGCGGGGCGCGCGATGCGTCTGCCGGGTAGTTCCACGGCATCCACGCCCCGGGGTTGGCAGCGACCTGCTCTGGGTGGCGGTGCAACGCGGTCAGATAGTCGAACGGGTCCACGCCGTTGAGATAGCAGGTGTGGATCAGGCTCATGTACACGTCGCCGACATAGGCACCTCGCTCCGTCTTGTAGAACAGCGAGTTCTTCCGGTGCCGGATCGACATTTTGAGAGCCCGTTCACAGATATTGTTGTCCAACGGCGCCCCAGCCTCGCGAAGGAACAGTGTCAGCTCCTTCCAATGGTTGAGCAGGTACTTGGTGGCCTTGCCCAGTGAGGAGTTCGGCTCCACGTGCTTGCCCTCGAGCTGCTCGGTCAGCCACTGATGCAGGTCCTCCATCACCGACCCACTCTCAGCCTGGTGGAGGGCCAGACGCTGTTGCGGCGTGAGGTTTTCGCCCTTTGCCCGTGCGTCGACCTCGTATACCTTTTTGAATACCTCCAGCACGTGCAGGCACTGCTCCGGGAAGATGTCGGCCAGGTCCACGAACTGGCGGCGGCCGTGGGCCAGGCAATTGGCCACAATGACCTCCAGTTCCTTGGGCAGGTTCCGCGATAACGCGTCACACATCTGGATCGGAGGCCCCAGTTCTGTGGCGCGATGCGCCAGGACCTGCTCCAGGTTCTCACCGGCGTGCTTGTGGCCGGTGAAGAAAAGCCCGATCTGATGCCCCCCGATGGCCGATACGATGCCCGAAGTGAACACGCCGGTACGCTCGCTCGCCTTCTCGGTATCGGCCTGCGCCTCGGCCCGTGCCTCAGCACGCTTGCCCATGAACTCCAGGATTCGCATGTTGGTGTCGTCGTTGTGCACCACGTCGCCCTGGGCCGCCTGGCGGATAAGCTCCTCGAAGGCCGGCACGACCTTATTGACCTCTTCGTTGACGATGTCCCACTGCGTGGACGATGGCAGCGGTATCCCGAAGCCCTCTTGCAGCCTCTCCAGGCGGTTGAACGGCATCCCATTGCCGTACCGCAACAGTGCGATGATGCTGCCCGTCGTGGCGTCGTATTTTTCCGACCCGAGGTCTTCAGGGGCGTCCGCCGTGAAGCGCTTGCCGCATAGGTTGCAGCGAAGCTTCTCAAGCTGGTAGACCTTGGCTTCCACGGGCGCCTGGCCCACGATCCGTACGATGCAGCGTGGGTCCTTTTGCTGGTACACCTTGCCGTTCTGGCAGTTGGGGCATGGATCGCCCGATTTTAGTGTTGCGTGATCGATCCAGACCGTCTGGGCACCGCGGTACGCCGCTGCCCCGTTGCGGCCGTGACCGCGAGGCTTCTTTTTGGCTTCACTCGCGTCGGATGCCTGGCTCTGCCCGTCCTGCGAAGCGTTTTCTTTTGACGGATCGTCTGACTGGGATGCGTCGCCCGCGCCAGCTGCCTTGGCCACGTCCCGCGTCTTCTCCGTCCGGTCACCGAACAGCAGCTTCTTGAGCCGCTTGATCGTCATCCGCTCATTCTCGAGCAGTTGCCCCACGTAGAGATACGACCCCACCAGCTTCTCGAGCGTCTGGTAGTCGGCTTCGGGCATCGCAGCCTTGGCCCGCTCCATCAGAGCGTCCAGTTCGTCCATGCTCAGGTCAAGGTGAGTGGTTTCGACCCGCATCCTACAGGTCTACCTTTTATTGTCACACAACCAGCTCTGGCGGCTGCGGCGCGACGGCACATGCCGCCGGGTCCGCCAGCAACTGCCGGAACCGTTTGGTCAGCGGATAGCCCAGAACCTTCTTGACCGGCCGGTTGGGCCGCTTGGTGGGGCAATTGTGGCCCCGACCCGTGGTCCAACCCAGCAGTTGCCAGTTGGCGGCGCGGTAGCAAGTGCCCTGGTATTTGTCCGGGTCCACGAACGTCTGCAGGAAGTAGAGCGTGTGGCCGTAGATGCGCCGCCAGTCCCTCGGCAGCAGCCACGCCATGCGGCCCAGCACGTGTGAGGCCAGATGCTCCACCTGCACCCACGGCATGATGAGATAGCGGCTGTTGTAGGCCACGAAGCGAATGTTCTGGGCTCTTGCTTCGGCCGACCAGCCGATGAAGCGGTCCCGGCAATTCAGCCCGCGCGGCGCCGACGAGAACGACAGCGCCGCCACCGGCCGTTCCTGGGCGTACACCAGGTACTTCAGATGCTCGCCCACCGGCTGGGTGTAGCCCAAGTAGTGGTGCTGCTCGATCAGACCGTTGAACAGTCGTTCGTGCGGTGTCCGTCGCACCTGCTGGAAGATGAGCGGACGGACCTGGGCCAGAGGGGCGGACAAGGGTGTGCGGTCCACTTCCACCGGCTGGGGCCGGCGGCGGATGGAATCACCGTTACTCGACAGTCGCCGTGGCGCCGGCAACTGGATGTGCCCGGCGCGATGCAGTTGCAGCATCAGACCACGGCAGACCATGTCCCGCACGACGCCGTTGGGCTGCACCCAGTTCCAAGCCCGGCACAGCAGATGTGACAGTGCGCACCGGCTCGCTTCGGGGTGTTCGGCGATCAGCTTCCGGATGAACACCACGTCGGCGTCGCTGATGGATCGGCCGCGGTACGTCAGGATCACCGCCATGGCCGTCACCGTAACGGCGGCCGTTCTCGAACGCAAGCCCCTTTTCAAGAATTTATGAAATTTTTTTCACTCCGGCAACGCGACCGGCCGCCAGGGAGGGGCGGCCTCGGTGGCATCGGGGTTCCCCGCCGACACCAGCACCTGCAACTCGTGGGGTTGGAGGAACCGGCCAGCCTGTGTCCCCTTCTGGGGCCACCACGGAAACCGGCCCTTGGATAATCGCTTCTGGCATAGCCAAAAGCCCTGGCCGTCGTACGCCAGGATCTTCAGCGTCGTCCTGCGTCGATTGCGGAAGACGAAGATCCACCCGCTCATCGGATCGCGCTTCAGTTGATCCCGGCAGACCTGGGCGAGGCCGTCGATCCCCTTGCGGAAATCGACCGCCTCGGTGGCCAGCAGCACACGCATCGGGGCCGTGACCTGGATCATCGCTCGCGGCTCCAGAGCACACGGCTCAGTGCGGTCAGGTCGGTGCTGGCCCCGCCCTTGAGGTGGATCCGCAGCTTGGCGCCCTGCCCATCCTCCACCTCGACGACACACTCGGGCCCGCTGGCCGCCGGCGGCAACGCCAACTGCACGAACGCCGGCATCCCATCCTTCACGGGCGAGTCGGCCCCGGCTCGTTTGCCCATCTCCTCCTTGAGCGACGCGGCATTCAGCCGCAGTGTTCCCGCCGTCTTGGCGATGCCGTGCTCGGCCGCCGCCTTGACCGCCATCACCCACAGCCGGTCGGGGATCCGCTCGCGCTTGATGCGCGTCCGCCGCCAGTGCTCGAAGCGCTGCTTCGCCGCCGCCAGCTGCCGGGGCATCGTTCGTGGTGACCGTCTGGATGAGCGTCTGGGCATCGGCTGTCTCCTGGCCCGGGGGATGACAGCCAAGCGTACGGCGCGCCGCGATGCGGCTCACGCCCGCTTACCGGAAAGACACAAACGACACCACCGCCCGCCCAAGCGTCACCGTCCGCCTGACCGTCTCAGGGTCCCCCTCAGCGCGCATGCCGGACGGTCTGACCCCGTACCGGTGCACGGTGACCACGCGCCAGAGCGGCGACCGCGACCGGTGGGCGATCAGGGCAGGGTGGGCCGCGGTGGCGTTCACCCGGCAGCCCCGTTCGACGTAGAGGCCGGCCACGGCCTCGGACAGCTTGGCACCGATCCCCATCCCTTGGAAATCCGGCAGGATGACGGTCCGGCTCAGCCG
>JASLXP010000487.1 GCA_030740295.1 Planctomycetota bacterium | reverse complement strand
AACGTTTAACAGGGCGGCCACGGAGTGTCCGCACTACGCCGCGTAAACGGGCACGAGGAACGTCCCTTTGTAATCGATGCCGGGAGTATCGGCCGCCACGATGATCTCCCAGTACCGGGGAGGGTTCACCGCGAGCACCGTTGCCAGTTCAGGCTGCACGGGGATCTCGAATTCGATGGGCAATTCATCCCTGTCGGTTCGGAGTTCGCCTGTCTCGTCGATGACCTGTTGATCTCGCCTAATCCTGATTCCTTTCAGGCTGATACACCTGCAGAAAGGCCGTGCTCGTCCCCCAATTGAACTTCGTGGGGATCTCCTCCTGCAACACAAACGAACTCCCTCCGAATTCATTCAGGGGGTAGCTGATCGTGATGACTCGGGCGCCCGGCTGCAGGCTGAGTTTCATACGCTCAATGAGCGCTTTCACGAAATCGTCCTCCGAGCAGGTGCCGTAGAAATAGACCACGGTCGCCGCAGCGAAGTCTGTCTCGAGCATATCTGTGCACACAAAACTAACGTCTTCGTTTCCGGCCCGCGCCTTGATGGCGTCTGCGCGCTCGAAAAAATGAGGAATGATCTCGATGCCCTGCACTTTGCATCCAAACACAGCATTGAGGAAGAATGAAGTCCGGCCCGTGCCGCATCCAAGATCGTAGACCACGTCATTCCTCCCCACTTCAGCGGCCCGGGCGATCCTCTCGAGCTCGGTAAGCGGCGTCTCGCCGTATTGGTATGGGTCTTCGGCGCCCTGCTTCATCAGATATTCCTTGCTGACGGAAAAAGGGCTCTGCAGCAGGTAATGCCGCCAAAGGAGCAGGTCGTAACGATAGAATCGGTATGGCAGATAATACTTGGCGCATACCTTTATCCTCTCGATAAAGTCCAGAACTAAAGGGCGGATGCACAGGCGGAGAAACTCAGAGATCGGTAGCTCCTCGCAGTCGAATGATTCGTTAAGGCTGCTTTGTGGCCGGAACCGCGCTCATAGCCACGGGCCGCCAGCAGCCTATGGCCACAGGACCACGTTTGCTCCAGCCCCTAAGACTCCTCCTCTACAGGATCGTCCTCGAATTCCTCTTCCTCAGCGCCTGCATCATCCTCAAACTCCTCCTCTTCCTCCGCGCCTTCATCGTCTTCGAACTCTTCCTCCCCGCCCTCGTCATCGCTGAATTCGGAATCATCGTCGAAAGAGTCTGCCGAGTCTTCGTACTCATCCGCTCTCTGTTCGGCCTCCTCTGCATCCTGTTCCAGGTCTTCTGCATCGGCGCGGGCCACATCCGCTTCGTAGCCGGCCTCTGCGGCCTCCTCACGGAGATACTCGCGTTCATCGATATCTTCACGAAGCTCATGATCGAGCGAGGCATCTCTGCCCTGGCCCATGCCATAACTGTCGTAGTTGTCCATGTACATCGCGTTCGAGTAGTGGTGGCCGTGCGCCATGTAGTAATGGCGTTCGGTGGGGTAGTAACGGCCCATGTACCAGAACGCACCGGCCGAAAAAATTCCATCGTCATGCATGACGTCAAACCGGCGTGTGCCGAACGGCGCTGCATGAAATCCATCATCCACCACGGCCCCGCTCGGTCTGGCGAAGATGAAGAAGCCAATGATCAGAATCAGAATGACCGCGGCAACGCCTCCACCGATCTTAAGTCCACCACCTCGCCGTCTGACGGGCCGGCGTGTTGCCTGCCGGTCAGCAATGCGCTGTTTGTCTTTGATGGCCTCGCTTTTGGCGTTCGCCTTTTTTGTCAGTTTCTTGGATGCGGCATCGAGACGCTTGGCGCCGGTTTTTGTTCTGTCGGCCTCGTTGGTTTTGGAGGTCGCCAGCTTCTTCTCCCCGCGCAGGATCACTGCATTGAGGGTCCGGAACTCTGACTCGAACGCGCTCTTCAAAGCCGACTTCTGCGATCCTTTGAGAGGCTTGTTGGGCGGGAACAGAAACTTCCACTTATCAGCCTTCGCTAGATTCTTGTTGATCTGCAAACACTCGTTCCACGCCGCGTGTGCCTGCTTCTTGTCGCCGGTCTCCATGTATGCCTTGCCGAGAAGGTAAAACTGTTCGGCATCTTTGTCGGCCGCATCTTTCAGGAGATCGATGGCCTTTTGAGCGTCGCCCCCATCAAGGGCTGTGCGCGCTGGAGAAACCGTTCCTCCGAAGACAGACGCTCCAAGGAGTAATGGCAGTAGAAAAAGCCGCAAGGTCTGAACAGCAGACGGAATGAACATCAGACGTTCCCCAGTGGTGAATAAATGCAGGAGCAACTTCGCACTATTTCGCGAAGTGTATTCACCACTTGATTGCAGACAAGGCGAAAGGCTCAGAATTCAGACTCTTCGCCGTTCCCAGACCTCAGGATTGATGACACCGGTTTCGGGCAGCCGGCCATTCAGAATTTCAATAATGCTCGAAGCGGCCATGCTGGACATGCCTTCAGCCGACTCATGATCGAGCCCGGCAAGATGGGGAGTGGCGAGCACATTCGGCAACTTCAGAAGCGGAGAGCCCGTGGGCGGCTCGACCGGGAACACATCAAGCCCGGCCCCGCGCAGCTTGCCGGACTCAAGACCGTCAACCAGGGCCGCCTCTTCCGTCAAACCGCCCCGCGCGGTATTGATCAGGCAGGCGCCCTCTTTCATAAGGCCTATCGTTTTCGAGTTGATCAGATTCTGTGTTTGGGGCAGCAGCGGCACGTGGAGCGTGACGTAATCAGAACGTTCCAGAAGCTCGTCCAGCCCGACGATCTCCACGTCGTGCTCTGCGACGAAATCCGCGTCCGGGCAGGTCTCTGCAACAAGAATCTTGAAACCAAACGGGAGGGCACGTTTAACGACCGCCTGGCCAATACGGCCCAGCCCGACGACGCCAAGGACGGATTCCCTCGCGCTTTTGTAGATAGGACGTGCCCATTTGCCGGCTCGGAGGTCTGCGGTGTCATCCACGATATTCCGCAGGAACGCCATCAGGAATGAAAAGGTGAGATCCGCAACAGAATCCTGATTCACCCCCGGCGTGATTGTTACCAGGACTCCCGCGTTGCTGCAGGCATCCACATCCACCGCATCATAGCCCACCCCGCTCCGTGCCACGACCTTCAGGTTGCTGCACGCCTCAATTACCTTTGGGGTGTAAGGCTCTGAACCCGCGATGGTGGCATCTGCATCGTTGACAATCCCTATGACATCATCTTCAGAGCCCAAATCGTTTTCGATAAAGTGGTATTCAATTCCGGCATCTTTGAGCATCTCAAGCGATCGCCATGTGCCCGTCTTAAGGGGCTGTGCGAGAACTGCTACTTTCATCCAAATGACCTCGTATTCGTGGATCTCAATCACCGCGGCCCGGACCATCCCATTCGTGAGGTTGAGATGCAAGTGACAAAAGCCCATCGTGGCGCTGCTCCTGAGCGGCGTCTTGTGTTCCCAGGGCTCGCCAAGCAAACCGTCCCCGGCCTGGAGGCCACGGCTGCGGCGCACCCCACAACCGACGGCGAGGTCCCCAAAAAGTCGTAAAGTTTCGCTCCGATTCAGAATCTTGCCTTAACGATTTCGACCTCGTGAGTGTTCTTTTCTCCCAATTCCTGTTGGCCGCCTGTTTCTCCACGTGCGGGCCGCACGCCGAACAAGTCCTTCTCCCAAATGGCTGGGACATTGACTTCAAACCGATGAAGGCGGAGGAACTGCTCGAGAAACTCAACACGCTGAAAGATGACGAACTGTATCGTCTGCTGGTCTACACGGGTGTAGGGCCCCCACTGCCGAAGTATTCGATGAAGGACCTCGACGAGCTTTACTTGAAGGCAGTCAAAATCCAATACCGCGATCCTTACTTTATTACCAGAAATGAAGGAGAGGACGAGGAAAAGTTGTACATGAACCGCTTTGCCGCGCGGACACTGGTGCTGCGTCTGAGGATTCAGAAACTTGTCGTCCCACTGCTGAAACTCCCCATGGAAGCGCGCGTGAACAGGCTTATTCAATACATCGAGAAGCCGCCGTGGTTGATCGTCGAAACCACTCGGCATTTTACCCAGGAGCTGGTTTTCGCGGGCAGGGAGGCCGTTCCCCACATCATCAAACACCGCCCGAAAGACCCATATCACCGCGGCCGCATAGCCGAGGCCCTGGCAACAATCGGCGACCCTGGCGGTCTGGATTACATCATCGAGATTCTCCACGCCAAAGAAAAAGAGTGGCAGCGTGAGAAACGCTATGCGGCCTTCGCACTGGCAAAATTCAAGAATGACAAGGCCATCCGGGCCCTGATTGAAGCTCTCAAAGACGACGCGTTCACCACACCGGAAAAAGATCTCCCAAAAGAGCCCGGGCCGAATCCCAGACCCTTCATGGGCCGCTTTTATTTTGTGAGACACGCGGCCGGGCACGCACTCAGCGAGATATCAGGGATGGACTGGGGTCCCCTCTACAATGAGGAATACAAGACTTGGGATACCTGGTTGAAAAAGGGCAGACCTGAAGACTTCGAGCCTTCCACATTGAAACGCACGGAAGAGGAATGGCGTGAGCTGTTCGCAAAGCTGTTCGACCGTTTCACCAGCCCGTCGGTCTATGAACGCCACCCGGGCCGGGAGTTCTTCAACACGGAGGAAGGCTTCATGCAGATGGCCAGAGAACTGCACGGGGTCGGTGTGAAATCCGTCGGTTTGATGATGGACGAATTCAAGAAGAAAGTGGATGACAATCCAAACTGGGATCAAGTCATGGGATTGTGGGTCCGCTCCATCCTCAGGCTTCTTCCCTGGCCGGAAGCAAAACAACAGGCGGATACGATCAAGCTGTTTCGAGACTGAATCGATGCCGGACACCCGTTCCAACACCAACCTGCAGACTGCGGATGCCCGCTCTCCAGATGATTGCGGGGTCGTCATCTTCGGAGCAAGCGGCGACCTGACAAAACGGAAGCTGCTGCCCGCGTTCTACAATCTGTTCGTCGACGACATTCTCCCCGAACACTTCACCCTCATCGGCTTCGCACGCAGCGAAATGGCCGACGATGCGTTCCGAGATCTCGCTCTCCAGGCGATTACAAAGTATTCCCGGCGCCCCATCGATGAAGGCAAGTGGAACGAATTCGCATCCCGCCTTCACTACCATCGCGGGAATTACGATCAGCCCGATTCGTTCCGCACACTTCAGAAACTTCAGAACGAGCTCCACAACACTTTCAACAAGGGAAAGAACTGGCTCTACTACCTCTCGACACCGCCCAGTGCGTATAGCGACATCGGCAACTGTCTCAAGGAAACCGGGCTCGCCGAAGATAGCGACGCTGGCGAACACTGGTCGAGACTGGTCGTTGAAAAGCCGATTGGGCGCGACTTCGAATCAGCCAGCCGGCTGAATCGCTCGCTTGCCGCAAGCTTCGACGAATCCCAGACCTACCGCATCGATCACTATCTCGGCAAGGAGACGGTGCAGAACATTCTGGTCATGCGTTTCGCCAACGGCATCTTCGAGCCGCTCTGGAATCACAATCACATCGATCACGTCCAGATCACCGTCTCCGAAACCGGAGGGCTCGACCTGCGCGGTGGATACTACGAAGACATTGGGGCCCTGCGCGACATGGTTCAGAATCACCTGCTCCAGCTTCTTTGTCTCACAGCAATGGAGCCGCCGCACAATCTTGGCGCAGACGCGATCCGAGATGAAAAACGCCAGGTACTCGAGGCCCTGCGCCCCATCGCCAGAGAGGAGGTCAATTTGTACGCCGTCAGAGGCCAATACAGCGCAGGGCTCGTCAACGGCTCGGCCGTCATCGGTTACCGGGACGCGAAAAAGGTATCCGAGCAATCCCAGACCGAAACGCTCGTGGCGCTCAAGTGCTACATCGATAATTGGCGCTGGTCGGGCGTCCCCTTCTACCTGCGTACGGGAAAACGCCTGTCGAAACAGTGTGCCGAGATCTCTATATTCTTCCGAGGTGTGCCGCCGATTCTGTTCAACGCCAATCCCGCGCAGCCGGTCGCGCCGAACGTACTCTCCATCCGGATCCAACCCAACGAAGGCATCGCGCTCGAGATCGGCTCAAAGGTGCCTGGACCCCAGGTGGACGTGCGCCCGGTCACGTTGGACTTCGGCTATTCCTCTGTATATCCCGCGGGCACTCCGGAAGCCTATGAACGACTCCTGCTCGATGTGATGCTCGGCGACGCCACGCTTTTCATGCGCCGCGATGAAGTCGAAGCCGCCTGGTCATTCATCACACCCATTCTCGAAGGCTGGGCTAACCAACCGATAAACGATTTCCCCAATTACATGGCCGGCTCATGGGGCCCGACCACCGCAGACGAATTACTGTTTCGCGATGGCCGGCGCTGGCGGCGGTTGTAGGGACGCTGCGTTTGGCGTCTCATTCTTCCTCTTCCAACATCCGCATCGCTTCCTCCTTTAATCTTCTTTCCAGGCCCTTCGGATGTATGCGATGCCGAAAGCATTTCTGATTGCCGACAAACACAACGGGGATTTCCGTGCCGTAACCTTCCATCAATTCTTCTGAATCCCTGATATCGATTTCCTTGACGTCCATCGGCACGTAAGCCTGCCTGGACTCCAGCACATCTTTCGCAACATCACACAGATGACATTCGGGTTTACTGTACAGCGTTACGCCAACCCGTTTGCCTGATTTCAGAAACTGCCGTCTCCAGAATAACATTCGCAGACCTGCTCCATTCCATTGGGCTTACTTCGATGAAGACGATTCTGTGCCTTACGTCCCTGATATCAAGCCTGCTCGCTCTAGCCGGCTGTTCAGATAAAGAGGCAAAGCCCAAGAGCGTAAAAGACGGCAAGCCTCAGAAGCTCGAGGCGGTCGAAATGTCCATCGGCGGGAAGAAGGTGGACATCGAAATAGCGGGTACCGTCGACGAGAAGGCCAAGGGCCTGATGTATCGAGACAGCATGGAACAGAACCACGGGATGCTGTTCGTGTATCCCGAAGACAAGAAGATGAGCTACTACATGTACAATTGCCGCTTTCCGCTGGACATCGCTTTTATCTCGGCGGACGGAACAATCCTGCAGATCGAGCAGATGGTGCCGAGAGAGTATCTGCCCACGCGTTCGAAGAAGAAAGCCCGATACGCTCTCGAGATGAACAAAGGATGGTTCGAGGCGAACGGCGTGAAGGTCGGCGAAAAGCTCGACGTCAAGCTCAAGTGAGCGGCCGGATCAATCTTTCAGCGATCTGAAATACCGCACTTTCGCCTTCTTCAGGAAATGCACGATTGCCTCGTGTGGGACGGCGTGCCGCATGGCGGTCATGGGATCCCAACTGTTGTGCATGGCCACGATTTCGCCTCGGCTGTTGAAGAGCGGGCTGCCGGAGTGGCCCCAGTAAGTCCACGCGTCGTGCTTGGCACGGCCGAGTCGCTGGCTCCCGAGCGGGTTGCCGAGGAAGCCGCGGATACGGCCGGTGGAGACGTTGAATGGCTGGTAGCCCGTGGGTTTTCCTTTGGGCGTTTTTGTGCCGGGCTGACCGATGCAGGCCACCCATGAATCTTTCTTTGGCGAGACTGGGGAAATCGGCGCGTAGGGAAGAGGCGTCGAGTGGACCAGCTTGAAAATTGCCAGGTCGAGTTTCTTATCGATAGCCGTACAGATGCCCCAGTGGACTCTACCATCAGGAAAAGTGATCTGACGTCTCTTCCCTTTATCTACTGCCACATGCGCGGCGGTTAGAATCCAGCCTTCTGGAGAGAGGTTGACTCCGCTGGCATTCGAAAATGACACGCAGGCCGGCTGAACGCCCCGAATCGCAGCGCGGAGCTCCTTATCAGATATCTCTTCATCGACTTTTCTGATGTACGGATTCTTCAGCTTCTTCACAAACTTCCGCATCAGAGTCACGCGCTTCTCGAACGCTTGAGGATCGCCGTTGGGTTCGATGAGCGTGGCCAGGTCTTTTAAACGGGTCTCTTTGATGACGCCTGAGAGTGCAGCTTGCTGGACGGGCAGTGCCCGGGCCATGCTGTCGCGCGCGGCCTCGAATACCTTTTGCGTGCCGGGTGTGACGGTCCATTTTGAATCGATGAATACGTAGTACTTCGCGAGCAATCGCAGGTTCTTCAGGTGCGTGCGCGAGAGCAGCTCTTGTTCTGCACCTTTGACGCTTTTAGCTATTTTTTTGAGCCTCGTGGCATCGGTCGCGAACTCGAGCACGTCCGTTCTCAATGTCCAGTTCACACCATCTTCATCTTCGCTGCCCCAGATCTTGAAACGCGATTCATCCTGCACAGGGGAGATTCTGTGACGCAGAATTTCATGGGTGAGAGAAGCAGAGGCGGCCACTATCTTTTCAGCGCCTTCGGGCTGGGGCTGGACGTCAGCTTTGTTCTCGACCTCTTCGAGCAGCTTTCGCGCATCCCTGTGAAAGCCAGCTTTGTCCTGCCGGGCCTTGAGCGCGGCCATTCGCTCGAGCACGGAGGATTCTCTTTTCCGTTCACGACCGAGAGCCACATCGACGAACCAATCGGCGTCCGGCCCGTCAGCAATTGCCTGCTCCATTTCGCCCATGATGTGGAGGATTCGCTGGCTGCCTTCAAGCCTCGGGTTTTGCACAACCTGGACGAGGGAGTCCGACAGAGTGGTCATGAAGTGCCGTGCGGTCTCGGCCTGGTCCTCACCCGGATGTTTGGCCGCGTAATCGCTTACGGCTTTTCTCAGCAGATAGCCTTCACGCCGGGCTTTGAGCGCACGGAGGTCGGCATCAGAGATCTCTGGTGATTTGTAGGGGCGCCTGCCGGTGACTGCTTCTTTGAATCGAGGATCGTCGGTCTTGAAATTCCTTGCGTAATTCGTCGTTCCCAGGCGGGTGGCATCGATGTGATGAAACACTTCGTGGTGAAACGTCAGTGGAAGCTGCCCGTCCGTGTAGTATGCGCCGGCGAGGGCATCTTTGCCGTTCCAGATTCCGTAGTATCGGTAGCCTTTGAGCAGGCGATTGTATGGTCGAAAACCATCGCCCTTTTTGCTGACGCAGGCTTCGAAAAATCCAATCGCTTTCAGTCCGATCTTCTTGAAATATCTGGACGGATATTTTCTCACTTCCTTATTCAGAATCTTCGCGGCCTTGATCTTCCGCTCTTTCGACATTTCCGGCATTACATCGTGATAGCTGCCTGCGGGGAGTTGTGAACGATTGAAGACAAGCTCCGCTCCGGAATGCTTCTCAAAGTCTGACACGAGCTGTTCCAGGGCCTGGTCTGCGGAGACCGTCCACGGGAAGAGCAACACAAAGAAATGTGAAATGGTCATGGGTGGCTCCGGTGAAATAAAGGAGGCAGATGTAATAGCACTGTGCCCGCTCCCAGACAAGCCCGGGCGAACTTACCGGCATTCTGCATTGGATGTGGAAACCGATCTTTCATTCGACAATTCCGATACGACTTTTCACATTCTTTGATGGCCACGTGAATGAAAAGCCCGGATTTGGGTTTACACTGTAAGGTTCCCCTTGGCTTATTCCCGATTCTTGCATCCATGAGCGAGCAGCAGAAACAGAAGAAGCTGGGCCGGTATAACCTGCTGGACAAGCTGGGAGCCGGCGGCATGGGCTCGGTCTACAAGGCGCAGGATACGCAGCTCGAACGGGTGGTGGCGTTAAAGATACTCTCCAGCAAGCTGGCCAAAGATCAGAACGTCGTCGATCGGTTTATGCGTGAAGGCCGGATGGCCGGGGCCCTCTCCCACCCGAATATCGTCCGGGCCCTCGAAGTCGGCCAAGAGGGCAAGTACTACTACCTCGCCATGGAATACGTGGATGGCGTCACACTGAAGCAGGCTCTGAAATCAGGCCCGTTTTCTGAGCGGGAAGCTATCGACATCGCGACCGATGTGGCGATCGCCCTTCAGCACGCGGCGTCCAAGAACATCATGCATCGGGATATCAAGCCCGAGAACATCATGCTCACCGGGGATGACGAGGTAAAGATTCTTGACATGGGTCTGGCGAGGACGACGGATGACGACGCCACACTCACTCAGGCCGGCAGGATGATCGGCACGCCGAGCTACAGCTCTCCGGAGCAGATTCGTGGCGAAACCACCATTGATGGCCGAACCGACATCTATTCTCTGGGACATACACTGTTCCATCTGCTGACAGGCCGTCGCGCGTTCGATGGCTCGACCGCCGGCGTCATCATCAACATGCACCTCACTGATCCCATGCCCGATCCGAGGGCAGACGCGCCGGAGCTCTCGGCCGAGATCTGCGCTGTCCTCAAAATGATGACCCAGAGAAATCCGGAGGATCGCTACCAGACGCCGGACGATCTGCTCGAAGATCTGGCACATCTGCGCAACGACCAGCCGCTGGTGCACGCAGCAAAAAAGAGGGTTGTCCGCACACCGAGGGCCTCCAGATCCAAAAGTGGGAGTGGGATCTTCGCGGCAGTCGGAGCAGCCGCGGCCGCGGCTATCTTAGGCTGCATGCTAATGCTCGGGTCAGGGAAAAAGAAAGAACCTGAGAAACATGCGCTCAACCCCACTACGACTCCGGCAACCACTGTTCCACCCACTGTATCGCCGCCGGCGCCTCCGCCGACCACCACCGTTCTCCCTGATCTGCCGGTACCACTGCCTCTTCAACCGGTCGAGAATGCGCCTGCCCCCTCCGTGCCCCCTGGGGGCGTCACTGCGGACACACCTGAAGAGGCAGAGCCCGCGCCCGAGGAATCTCCCGGCGGGCAAAATGAGGAGACCGAGATCGCGCCCATCGAGCCGCCGACAGCGCCTGAAGGAACCGCTGAAAAGGGAAAACAACACGACATCTTTACTGATGTCGCCGCCTACAACGAGATTAAGTCCACCCTGATGAAGGCTCTCAAAGAGCGCGATTACCTGGCAGCCTCGACGCATGCTTCAGTCATTGCAGACAAGCCAGAGGCGAAGCGTTTCACTGAATTTCTAAAACAGGTCGGCAAGGACATCCTGCTTGTTTCTGATTTCGTAGATCGCGCGAAAGCCGCCTTCAGGGAGATGCAGGGCCAGGAATTTACCTGGGCTGGTCTGCCTGCCAGAATTGTGTCAGCGTCCGAAGATATCATTGTCGTAGAGGTCGCCGGGAGGGAGAAGACGTATCCATTTTCAAAAGTTCGGGTGCTCGATCTGGCCAGAGCTGCAGGGGTTCCTGTCGAAGAGCCAGGCCCGCTGCACTCTTACCTGATAGGGGTGATGTACCTGTCTGATGGTCAGCATTCGCGGTCAGAAAAATACTTCAGGCTTGCGAAAGGCAGCCACACTGCCGAGGCCTACAGATCATTCGTAGAGTTT
>JASLXP010000486.1 GCA_030740295.1 Planctomycetota bacterium | reverse complement strand
TGTCCACGTGCCTTCGTTGTCGCCTACTGTGACCTCGCCGTTTGGTCCGAGCCCGATGCCGTTGGGCGCCCGTGAGCCGGTGGAAAAGACTTCGAGCTGTCCGCCGTCCTTCGGCACAGTCATGATGCATCCGTGGTGCGGCACGAGTTTTCCCCATCCCCGGCCGCCGGGCCTGACCGGGCCGCCTTTGGCGAAATAGAACGTGCCGTCCTTATCCGTCTCGAGGCAGTATGCGAATTCATGGAAGTTGTCGGTGATCATCACGTCGTTGTTGAAACATTCATAAAAGTCTGCTTCGCCGTCGTTGTTGAGATCGTGCAGCTTTGTGATCTGGTCGCGGCCGAGGGTGTGAATGACGCCGTCGACGATCTTGAGGCCGAGCGGATGAAACAGCCCTGAGGCGAATCGTTTCCAGGTGAGCTTTTCGAGCTTATCGTCTACGCCTGAAACGACCCAGACGTCGCCGCTCCACGTCGAGAGCGCGGCAGTGGTGCCGTCTTCGAAGAAATCGAATCCACCGAAACGAATCCAGGCATCGTATGGATTGGTATAAGGCGCTTCGATGGTATCGACCAGGTATGGGCCGTCGCCGGCGCCGAGGGTGCCTTTGGTCTCGACTGTTTTCGTCCAGCGCGGCGGGCCGCCTTTCATATAGGCGGCAAGGTCTTCCGGTTGGCCGGCGGCTTTGATGATTTCGGATAGCTGTTCCGATTTGTCTTTTTCTCCGCTCCAGGTGACGAGTTTGAAATTCGTTGCCTTCGGTATCGGAGGCAGGTGGATCAGGAGACGCCCTTGATCTGTGATTTCCCAGGTTGCTCCCTGGGGGGCTCCGATCAGAGCGGCAGCGGTATTCGTGTCCGGTGTCTTTGCGCCCGCGCCAAGCATGGCGACCAGGTTGGCTGGCCCGGTTTTGGCTGTGCCTGTTGGCTGGCCGACTTCGCCGATGCCTCCCGATGCGCCTGGAACATCGCAGACTACCATGGTGCGCTTTTTTGAAGACGGCCCGTATTGGATGTCCCGTGTGAACGCGACCTCTTCACCGGCCATCACCATGCCCGGCAGCTCGAGTACCGGCGTGTCGCCGACGACGTAAGAGATGACGATCCTGTCGCCGTGGTAGTAGGCGCCCTTGTAGCGTGCGTAATCCCGGGAGAGCGGGCCGTGCGGAATCTCGCGCGGGTCTTCGAGCTTGCCGTCCTTGTCCCAGCCAGGCAGATTCTGCGAGGCGACTTTGAGATCGCCGCCGACGCCGGGATTGGGGCCGTGCGCACCATTAAAGATAATTCCAGTGTAAGTGATCCAGCCGCCCGTCCACGCGGCCGAGTACCGCAGTAGCTCCGTATCAAAACAGATACCTGCCTCCAGGATTTCCGGGGCGGATTCCGCTTCTTCCGGTTCGGCTTCACCTCCCTCCGGTTTGGCTTCAGCTTCTTCCGGTTTGTCTTCATCTTCTGCCGACTTGTCTTCACCTTCTGCCGGTTTGGCATCACCTTCTGCCGGCACATCCTCTTCAGGCTGCTCGGGCTCTTTCTTTGGCAGTTCCCTTTTGAAGCGAAGGACAAGTCCCTTGAGCGTGGTGTTCCCCGCGGGCCAATCCGCCTTGAACGTCGTGGCCAGGACCGGCCCATAATTCATCTTTACGTATTTCGCGTTTCGGTTGCCGCCGCCTCTGGGTTTGCGCACTTTGGCTTTCTTCCATTTGTCCATATCCCATGCGATTTTTTCGCTCCCGCTCTTGTGGAACATTACGTTCGCCGGCAGGTTTTCTTTTTTACCGCCGGGTGGCTGCCACCGAAGACGGCAGGCCGCGCCTCCACCATTTTCAAAATACTCGACACGGATCGTGTAATCGCCGCCGAACAGCTCAATCGCTCCGGACTTTTCAGTGGCGCCGTGGAGGCCATCGTGATTCACCACCAGCTTGTCGTTGATCCAGAGCCGAGAGCCGTCATCTGAATTCAGAATGAACTGAAACTTGCCTGCACGGAGCTCGTCGTTGGATTTGGGCTTGATGG
Organism: Planctomycetota bacterium; assembly: GCA_030740295.1. Next base: position 18,333 of record JASLXP010000486.1, on the reverse strand, counting down.
CTTCAGGGACGGCTGTGCCATCGTCCTTCTCGAGACCCTCTTCGATGGCATCCAGTGACTCCTCTAGCATTTCCCTGGTTTTGACGCGCAGGATGCCTGTCCAGCGAACCAGGAGCCCATCAGCCATCTTCGAGTTGTTGAAGTTGCCCTTGGCGTCATTGAAATCGATCTTCGAATCGACGCTGACGTAGAAGGGCTGCTTGTTATCCGGAATCTTCGGCAGTTTTCGCAGGCCGCCCCATTTGAAGTATTCGCCGACGAAACCGGGCTTGGCTGTCTTATCGAAGTCCGCGCCTCTGAGTTGGAGGGGCTTTGTGGCCTTTGGCGCTTCCGCCGAGAGGGAATGCGCAAAAAGTAGAATGGCAAGAATGCAGGTGCACCTTTTCATGAACACGTCTCCTCAGAGCAGACTGATTATTTTGCCGGCCGACTTGGATTCTGTTAACCGCCCGGGAAGTCGACGTTGGAGGGAGTTTATTGCCCGATGCCGGAGTGGCCAGTGAGGTGGTTGGCAAATGGAGGCGGGGGGATGTAGATAGATAAATCAGACAAACCAGTGGCAACCCATTTTAAAGGAGCACCCAATGAAAATCTGTTTAGCCGGCGAAGGCGCGATGGGCGGAAGCCACGCCCGTTCGCTCAACGAGATCGAAGGAGTCGAGATCGCATCCCTTGCTTTCGGCATCGAGGCGGACGCGAAAGAATTCGCTGACCATTGGAACATCCCTCACCTGTCGGCAGATCTCGAAGAGTGTCTAAGCCAGCCGGGCATCGAGGCTGTCGTGCTAGCGACCCCAAACCAGGTGCATGCTCAGCAGGCCGAGACCGCGCTCAAGATGGGGAAGCATGTGCTTGTAGAAATTCCGATGGCGTTGACCCTCGAAGATTCCGAACACCTGGTCGAGGTGGCCAAAGAGTCTGGCCTGGTCTGTATGGTGAATCACTCCTATCTCTACAACCCGAATCATCGGAAGGTCTATCAATTGGTTCATTCCGGGGAACTGCATCTGCATCACGTGATTCAGCAGACCTATTTTTTCCGTCGCACCAACACCAACATGCACGGCAAGCCGCGCACCTGGACGGACGAGCTCCTCTGGCATCAGGCATGCCACATGATCGCTTTCGTGACCTGGCTGCTCGATGATCCTGCCCTGGATGTATGGGGCCGAGCCGGACCCAATCACGCGAAGCTCGACGTGCCGATGGATATCACCATCAGCATGCAATCCAAGGACAACGTGCTCGTGAGCTCGGCCAACTCATTCAATAACCACGGCCCGATTACCGGCTTCTATCGATTCATCGGTGAGGAGGAAACGTATCTGATCGAGAAACCGGTCGGCCTCGTCGATCATGAGGGCAATCCCGTGGCGACGGAGCCGTTCAACGGCGCGGATGAAGAGTTTATCGAGAGCATTCGCGAGGGACGCGAGCCGTTGACGAGCGTGCAGTCGCAATTGCACGTGATGGATGTTTTGGACCGGATTCAGAAATCCATTGATGAGAAAAGGTAGGATGGGGTGTCGGAGTGTGGGCTGGCTCCGGTGAAAGCCGTTACTCTGACTTCGTCTTCATCGCTTCCGTAATTCGGGCGATGGCGGTCCGAACATCTCCGACGCGGTTTTCGCCGGCTTCGCGTTCTATTACCATGTTGCCGGTGTAATCGTGATCGGCGAGGACGCCGAGGAATGCGGCCCAGTCGACCTCGCCGTCACCTATGGGAACTTCCTCGCCCCATTCGCCCTTCACGGTAGTACGGATGCCGTCCTTGATGTGAATCTGGCGGACGTGTGGCATGAGCGATCGCAGCGATTCAACCGGCTCGCCCATGTCGTAAAGGATCATGTTTGCCGGGTCGAAATTGACGCCAACGTTCGGCGAACCGTTCTCATGCAAAGCGTTGATGAAATGGATGAGGGTTCCGGCTGTCTCCTGTCCGGTTTCGAAGAGCAGGGCAAGTCCGAATTTAGAGAACTCGACTGCGATCTGTGAGATGCGGTCCACGAGCTTTTGAAAGTTCGGGTCGGACTCGTCGTGCGGTAGAAAACCGGCATGGGTGCTGACGAGCTCCAGGCCAAGGTCGTGAGCGACTTTCGCCACGCCCTGGACGATCTGCCAGTTGCCTTCCCAGGTTTCGTCGGGCACGACCCCGCCTGTCCGGCGAATGGCTTCAATCGTTGAATAGTCTTCGCCAATCGTCCCAAACATGCCGGAGACAATATTGAATCCCTTTGCGGACATTTTGGCCTGGATGTCCTGCCACGGGCTGTCTTCATCGAGCAGGTCATTGAGTCCGAGCTGAACATTCTTGAGCCCGATCTGCTCCAGCCGCTCAATCAGTTCGTCCGGCCCTTGAGCGTGCGTGGACCAACTGCAGATTCCGATCTGTTCCGGTTTCTGGGGGGTAGGCATGGCTTGTGTTCCTTTGGGAATGGTTGCTGTTGCAGTCTGTTTGCATTCTCTGGATTAATGGCCTGGAGTTCCAGCGATCACGAAGGCCAGGGAAATACTGTTACTCATTCTCAGATGGATGGGTTAGAACCAGCAACACTAAGGCTTTTTTATCAGCAAAAGGAATCACCAACCGATGAGCATTTACGAACAGTTTGGACTGACCCCAATTATTAACGCTTCGGGTGCGGTGACGCGACTCGGCGGTGCGCCAATGCCCGACGCAGTTCTCAGTGCATTCACAGAAGCTGCCAGCGAATGTGTCCCACTCGACCATCTTCAGAGCAAGGCCTGCGAGATCATCTCAGAGATGACAGGCACTGAGTCCGGCCTCGCCACTGCAGGCGCTGCTGCATCGCTCACACTGGGCGCGGCGGCCATCCTTACCGGGCTCGATCTCGGGCGCATGGAACGGCTGCCTCAAACTGATGGCATACAGAACGAATTTGTCATGGCTCGCGAACAGCGCAACGGATACGACCACGCGGTGCGCGCGGCCGGGGCAAGACTCGTTGAGGTCGGCATGAATGAGATTGTCTCTAATGCCGGTGTGCGCCGAACGGAAGCGTGGGAGTACCAAGCCGCGTTCGGGCCAAACACTGCGGGCGTACTTTACGTTTACGGCGTTGATTCTCGCCCGGACTTGCGCGAGGTGGTCGAAGTGGCACATCGGCGCGATTTGCCCGTGCTCGTGGATGCGGCGGGGGAGTTGCCGCCCAGATCTAATCTGAAATCTATCGCAGCCACCGGTGCCGACCTTGTCTGTTTCAGCGGCGGCAAGGCCATCCGAGGCGTGCAGTCTACGGGCATCCTCTGCGGCAAGCGCGAGCTCATCAGCGCGGCCGCGCTCCAGATGCTCGATATGGATGATCATTGGGACCTGTGGGAACCGCCGGCAAATCTGATCGATAAATCAAAGCTGCCCGGCATTCCTCGCCATGGAATGGGACGAGGGTTCAAAGTTTCAAAAGAAGAGATTGTGGCTCTGCTGACCGCGCTGCGGCTGTTTGTGAATGGCGACTACGATACTCATTACGAAAGTTCGCTGACACTGTTGAAGGGGATCGCTACCGCCCTGGAAGAGTGCCCGGTTGAGTGCACGATAAAGGAGGATCCGGATGGCGAGAGGCTGCCGCTGCTGAGTGTGGCCATTAATGAGAAGGCCGCGGGGAAGAGTGCGACGGAAATCTGCCTGGGCCTGAGGAATGGCAGACCGCCGGTCTACCTGGGACATGGGGCGCTGAGTGAGGGCAAGCTGACTGTGAATCCTCTGCATTTAAATGCAGAAAGCGCAGCCGCGATTGGGGAGGCCGTGCGGGAGCAGGTATGTGCGGCGTCTTAGCCTTTATCAAGCACAGCCTCAACTGACGAAAAGCGCAGTTGCACCATCACCGCCTTCGCATGATCGCCATCCTTCTCGATATATACGCGGTGAGCGCGGCGTCGAGATTATCGCTCGTACGGATGAGCTGGTAGTCCACGCCTGTCTTGACGCAATGGCGGCGCACCTGGTTCAGAAAACGATCGAGAGCTACGAGGTAATCGGCGCGCAAAGCACGTGGGTCGCAGGTGAGCTCGCCCATCTCTTCCAGGCCCTCGAAGCGCGTGGTGCCGGCGAAGGGAAACTCCAGCTCGTCGTCATCCAAGACGTGAAAGAGCAGCACGTCGTGCCTTCCGAATCGGGCCCGTTCCAGGGCCTTGAAGAGCCCCTCGCGCTCGGCCAGGAGGTCTGAGATCAGGATCAGCATTTCACGGCGACGGTATGCTTCAGAGAAATGGTCGACGATCCCTTCGAGTTCCGTCTTCTTCTGCGGGTTGCCGACGCCCATGATGTTGTAGATGTTGCGGAGGTGTTCGGGATGGCTGCGGGGCGGGACGTGTTCGAGGATTTCCTGGTCGAATGTCATAAGGCCGACCGAGTCCTGCTGGCGGACGAGCAGGTAAGCGAGGCTGGCGGCGATGGCGCAGGCGTATTCGTATTTGTTGAGAGGTCCGTCGCCGTAGTGCATGGATTCGCTCACGTCGAGCAGAATCTGGGCACGGAGATTGGTCTCCTCTTCGTATTCCTTGATGTAGAAACGATCTGCTTTAGCCCAGACTTTCCAGTCGAGATGGCGCAGGTCGTCGCCGGGCGCGTACTCCCTGTGCTGGGCGAATTCAACGCTCTGTCCGTGGAAGGGGCTCCGGTGCGTGCCGCTGATGAAGCCTTCGACAATGTATCGGGCCCGCAGCTCGAGGCGGGCAATGTCGGCGAGAACTTCAGGCTTTAAAAATTTGTGCGAATCTGGGGTCATTGTTCAGGGCGCCTTCATCGTCGGGCGTCTCCTCAAGGATGCGCTCGACTACCTTGTCCGGCGTGATGCCTTCGGACTGCGCGCTGAAATTAGTCACCATGCGATGGCGCAGGACTGGTCGCGCCAGTGCCTGGATGTCTTCGGCCGAGACAAAAGAACGCCCGTGGAGAAGGGACCTGGCCTTGCCGCCCAGAATCAGATACTGCACAGCACGCGGGCCCGCGCCCCATGAGAGCCACTCGGTAACAAAATCCGGAACGCCCACTTCACCGATGCGCGTCTGCCTGACGATTGAAAGCACATAGCGAACGACGTGATCGCTGATGGGCACCTGGCGGACGAGTTCTTGCAGCTTGATGATTTCCTCTCCGGCCAACACCGCGTCGACTTCCGAATGCTCGGTACTTGTCGTTCGCCTGGCCACGGAGAATTCTTCGTCGAAGCTCGGATAGCTGACGAAGACTTTGAACATGAAACGATCCTGCTGCGCTTCCGGCAGAGGATACGTCCCTTCCTGTTCGATGGGATTCTGCGTAGCGAGGACGAGGAACGGGTCATCGAGCGCGTGGCGTTGACCGCCGATGGTGACCTGTCGTTCCTGCATGGCCTCGAGCAGTGCGGCCTGGGTTTTCGGCGGCGTTCGATTGATCTCGTCGGCAAGGATGACGTTCGAGAATATCGGGCCGCGGAGGAATCTGAATTCGCGGTCACCGGTCGCTTTGTTTTCGGCGATGACCTCCGTACCAGTAATATCCGCGGGCATCATGTCCGGTGTAAACTGGACGCGAGTGAAATCAAGGGTAAGACACCTCGCCAGAGTCGAGACCATCAGCGTCTTGGCCAAGCCGGGCACGCCTTCGAGGATGCAGTGCCCGCGGCTGAAGAGGCTGATGAGCAGGAGCTCGACCGCTTCGTCCTGTCCGACGATGACTCTTCCGACCTGTTCTTTGAGATTGTTATAGGCTTCCTGGAGGTGTCTGGCGGATTCCAGGTCCACATCCGTTTCCGCGGCTTCCGTTGCCAATTCGCTCATGTTGTCATTCACTTTTGGAAGATGGGCAAGGTGTTGTTTTCTAGTTGGAGGATAATCAAAGCCACAGCAGTTGAGAACACATCTCCTACATAATTTTGCGACCAGCGTCCGTCCGGCCCCTGGCTGCTGGCCATGCCGTCACCCACTTTGGCGATGTAGTTGTCCCAAGTTTTGCCGCCTTCAAAAAAGCTTGCCTGCGAATAATAGAGGTGGGTATAGAAGCTGTGCCCGTAACTGCCGCGGCCCACACTGAGCGGAATCTTAGCGCGGCAAAAATCCATCATCTTTGGGATATGTTTCGATTCGTACATCCCGACGTTATACAGGACCGCAATGCCGGCTGCGGTGATGGGTGGCCGCTCACCGCCGCTCCCCTGGCCGAGGCGATACTTGAGTCCCCCTTTGTCGGTCAGACATTTTTCGATGTAATTGATGGCCTTATCTATGATGCTCTTGTGAACCACGACGCCGGCGTTTTTCGCACCGCGCAGTCCTTGCACCTGTGTAATCGTTACCGAGCCTTCGTCAAAACCGCTGCCGTCGCGCGCGCTGACGTAACCCCAGCCACCGTCCTTGGTCTGCGCCTTCCCGCAGAATGCCGCGCCTTTGGTGAGAATCATCTTCAACTTCTGCCTCCTCTCCGGGTCTTCCTCTTCGCCGTAAATCTGCGAAAGGAAGAGCATCGCGAAACCGTGGCCATACATATACCGATCATTAATACGCGGGCTGCCGATGAGCCCGTTGCTCTGAGATTGCGAGATCAGGTAGTCGACGGTCGCCGCCACATTCTCCGCATATTTGCCTTCGCTGGGTGTGCTGCCTTCCATGGCGAGGGCCAACCCGGCCAGCGAGGTCATGGCGACCGGGTAAGCGCCGCTGTTGGCCCACCAGTTGCCGCTGCGGGATTGAGTCCGTGCCAGGTAGGCCAACCCCTTCTGAGCCGAACGTTGTCGTTTGAGTTTCGCGACTGCATCAGGATGGCAGAGATTGGGGAGGAGAGCGATCAGGATGAATGGGAGATATTTCATTGATAGTCGTGGCGTGGGATCCACGAAGAACGGTCTGGGATGAGGTCGGTCGGCGACCTCAGATAATAAAGGCGATGCGAAGTTAACGAGACATCTCTCCTCTTGGCAACTTTCGGTTGAGGGCCATGTCGCGGCCTTCCATTCCGTGTGGCGAGCAAAGATAGCCGGGATTACCTTCTCGGCTTCCCGAACATGCGACAGTCACCATTCTGAAGGAGGAGAGATCTGTGAGACGAATTAACCATCTGTTTCTGTTTGCAGTTTCAGCTTTGCTGGCCGATACACGCGGTGAAGATCTTTGGATTTCTTACGCGGGCAAGGATGGCGCCGGCAAAGGCAAGAAGATAGTTCTCATCAGCGGTGACGAAGAATACCGCTCTGAAGAGGCATTACCGATGCTCGGAAAGATACTGAGCCAGCGTCATGGTTTTGATTGCACGGTTCTGTTTTCTTTCGATGAAGCGAAAGGATTCATCGATCCCTACAAGGGGAATAGCCTGCCTGGCATGAAAGCTCTGGAGGGTGCTGACCTGGCGATCATTTTCACTCGATTCCGCACGCCGCCTCAAGAAGAGATGAAGTATCTTGAAGCTTTCCTCGATGCAGGTAAGCCGGTCATCGGTCTTCGTACCTCCACCCACGGATTCCGCGGCAAGTGGGGTTATTTCGGCATGCAGATTCTAGGTGAGCGCTGGGACGGACATCATGGCGGGCACAAGCGAGAAGGCTGCCGGGGCGTCATCGAAGAAGCAAACAAAGACCACGCAGTCTTAAGAGGGGTCAAGGATGTCTTCGCTCCCTCTGATGTGTACGGTGCCCGCCACGTAACAGAGAAAGACACCATTCTCCTCCGTGGAGCCGTGACAAAGACGCTCGACCCAAAGTCAGAAAAAGTCGCAGGTAAGAAGAACGACCCGATGATGCCGCTTGCATGGCTTCATCCGTATCAGTCCAAAGGTGGCGGCAAAGGAACTGCATTCACTACGACCATGGGCGCGGCCGTGGACCTGGTCAGCGAAGATGCGCGTCGCATCATCGTGAATGCGGCCTTATTCCTTACCGGCTTGGAAGTGCCCGCGAAAGCGAATGTGGATCTTGTCGATCCCTACTATCCGAGCTTCTACGGCTTCTGGCGCAAACCGAAAAATGGGGAATGGATCTGGGCCAAGCGTAACCTACGCCCCTCAGATTTCGCGCTGGGCAAGTCTCCCGCGGCAGTCGATCCTCCGGGGACGCCAAAGTGGCCGTTCCGCGAAATGGGGCCGAAGGAGAATAAGTAAATTCTGAAGGCTGCCTCGGAGTCTTCTCAATCACTCTTCGCGAACTGCGGAGGTAATCGTAGCTGGCTCTCTGAGGGCCACTCCAATTGCGATTGCAGCCGTAAGGCAGCCCGAAGGTTCAGAAGACGAACCAGAAAGCGGAGCACCTTTTCTCAGCACTACCACAAACAGAGGACACGATGAAAATCTCTATTCACATCCTGATGCTTCCCGGTTTTATCCTCCCGCTCTCTCACGCCGATGTGTCACTGCCTGTCGTCATTGACAGCAACATGGTCTTGCAGCGCGGCATCGAAGCGCCCATCTGGGGATGGGCCGATGTCGGAGAGAAGATCACCGTCAGCTTTGCCGGCCAGGAGAAAACTACGACCACCGACAACACCGGCTCCTGGAAGATTAAACTCGACCCTCTCGAAGCCTCGTCCGAAGGCCGCGCTTTGACCGTCAAGGGTAAAAATGAGATCAAGCTCGATAATGTCCTCGTCGGCGAAGTCTGGATCTGTTCTGGACAATCCAACATGGAATGGTCGGTCTCGCGTTCGCTGCCGAAGAGCCGAACACTGGCTGCAAAGGAAAACAAGAATCCGAATCTCCGGCTTTTCCGCGTTCCCGCCCATATCAGAGCAGGATCGCCCCTCTCTGACACAGTCGGGACGTGGACGAGCTGCACCAGCCAGAATGACATCAACAATTTTTCAGGAGTTGGCTTTTATTTCGGCCGGAAGCTCCAGCATGACCTGAAGGTCCCGATTGGCCTCCTGGACACCTCCTGGGGCGGCACGCCGATTGAGGCTTGGATTTCGGCAGAGGGCTACGAAATGATCAGACAGCCTTTGCCCAAGCCCAATGAAGCCCAGCAGAAAGCACTGGTGGAAAGCTTCAAGAAACTTGTCGATTCCGTAGAGCGATGGCAGGTGAAAGCTCGCGTTGCCGCGGCGCAGGGCCGTGTCATCCCATTGCCGAGCCATGGAAACGTAAACTTCGGCAACTCCGCCAACGGCATCTACAACGCAATGGTTGCCCCCCTCGCGCCGTATGGTGTGAAAGGCGCCATCTGGTATCAGGGAGAGGCAAATCGCGGCCGTCCATTCCCGGACTATTTCAACAAATTAAAAGCGCTCATCGGCGGATGGAAGAAGATTTTTGAAGCGGGTGATTTTCCGTTCTACATCGTTCAGATCGCACCGTTTGATTACAACCGTGGCAACCGCAAAAGAGACGACACGCCGTTATGCAAGAACGTCTGGGCCGCCGAATTCAAGGCAGCTGAAGAGATCCCGAATTGCGGCGTCGTCCCCATCCACGACACCATCCAGGGCAACCTCAGAAACATCCATCCGGCCGACAAACAGACCGTCGGAGAACGTCTTGCCTCGCTCGCACTGAAGGACGCCTATGAGAAAGACGTCCCCTGGACCGGCCCACTCTTCAAGAGCGCAGCGCAGGATGACAAACAGATCGTCGTCACTTTTGAACATATCGACAAGGGCCTGGAGACGTCAGACGGCAAGGCCCCGAGCTGGTTCGAGATTGCAGGCGCGAACAAGGAATTTGTGGCAGCCGACGCAGCTATCGAAGGTGCGACAGTCGTTATCAAAGCAGAGGCAGTTCTGAATCCAAAATTTGTCAGGATGGGCTGGAGCGAAGTAGCCATCCCAAACCTGCGTGACAAGAACGGCTGGCCGGTGAGGCAGTTTACCGCCGGGATTAAGTAGTATCAGACCCGCCTACGCCCGAGCACAGCCACCATCACTTTTCCAGGATCCAGATATTTCGATACTGCAGCGGGTTGCCATGCCCCTGAAACTTTATCGGTCCGGGTGTGCCTTCCGGCTCGCGGCGGCTGCCACCTGTAGGGCCCTTCACTTTCACCTTGTCATGAACAATGACGCCGTTGTGGCGGAGGGTGATGACTGCTTTCTTCTCTTTCTTTCCATTCACAACAACGGCATTGGTGAAATCGACGTCGTAAGTCTGCCAGGTAAGCGGAGGGAAGCACATGTTTACCTTTGGGCCGGCATTCTTGTAGATGCCTCCACATTCGTTGTTCTTGCCTTCAAGCCCGAAGGAGTCGAGCACCTGCACTTCATAATGATCTACCTGGTAGAAACCACTGTTGCCTCGTCCCTGCCCTCTTGCACCAGGCCGGTATGGCAGCATGAACTCCACGTGCATCGTGTAATTCTGGAACTTCTTTTTGGTGCGGATATCTCGCCCGTCTGTGTTCAGTAGTTTCGTCTTTTCATCCAGGCGGCCACCACTAAATGCATCTTTGTTCGTGCCATCAAAAAGCACGACTGCACCAGCAGGCGGCTTGGCACCGAGGGTTGGGCTCTTGCGGACAGCCTTTTTCAATTCGAAGGTCTTCTTATCATCAGTGGTCCCTGAAATTGTATCGCCGATCAGCGTACCGGTATACGCCTTGTGTCCTTCAGATGGGAACTTTGACGTCGCACTGAACTGCGCGCTTGGGCCGGCAAGGTATCTCCTGTTTCCAGAGGCGGGTACGAGCTTCACTGTCTCGCCTTCAACTTTCCCAGCCAGTTGAATCTTGTTCTTGCCATCCCAGCCATCGCCCGGCAGACCGCCCGGATAGACGACCGCGTGGAAGTCTCCATTGTTCAGCGATATAACCTGGCAGCCAAGCTTGTCTCCGCCCGCGATTTCTCCGACATACTCGCCCTGGAATTTAAAATCTGCCGGCAAAGTAGAGTCGTCCGCGCTCTTCCAGACCTTGGCTTTAGGAGCGGCGGAGAGAGGGAACAAAAGTAGGCTAAGCAAGCTGCAAAACTTAATGGTGTTGTACATACTGGACCTCTTCGGCGATAACGTTTGAAAATTCGATGAGGAGTCTAGCGACAGAATTCTGACCTGCCTCCAGCTTGCCCGGCCGGCTCAGGAACTCATTAATTTTCCGAGTACGGACTCCTGTATGTTGACCTGTTAGTCACCTGAACCGTTTAAGGACAAACAATGCACCAAACAACGAACCAGATGAAACGCCGCGAGTTTCTGAATTCAGCTACCACCGCAGCAGCACTTACTGCGACTGCCGGCCTCTCCTTCCCACGGATCCACGCGGAGGCAGCCAGGAAACCGGAACGAAAACCAATTTTGAAGTCACTGAAGTTCGGAATGGTTCGCGAGAAGCTCTCGATCATGGACAAATTCAAGCTTCTCAAAGATCTGGGTTATGACGGCGTGGAACTGAATTCGCCGGGCGGGGCGAACAAGAAACAGTGCCTCGAAGCCAGCCAGAAAACGGAGCTTCCGATTCATGGAGTTGTTGACTCCAGGCACTGGCGCGTTCGTGCGACGGACCCGAAACCGGAGCAGCGAAAGAAATGCGCTGCTGACCTTTTGACTGCTGTAAAGGACTCACATTTCTGTGGCGGAACATCCGTTCTATTTGTGCCCGGGCATGGCAAGGATGGGCCCGAAGAGAAGATCGTTCCTCTCTCTATGGAAGTCATCAGAGAAGTGCTTCCAACGGCCGAGGAACTCAAGATTCACATCCTCATCGAGAACGTCTGGAATCACATGTTCTACGATCACGAAGGCAAACCGGAGCAATCGGCCGACCGGCTTGCCGCGTTTATTGATGGCTTCAAGACGCCACTCGTGGGCTCGTACTTCGATATCGGCAATCATCACAAGTATGGACAACCGGAGGGGTGGGTGCGCACGCTTGGCAAGCGAATCGTGAAGCTTGATGTCAAGGATTTCAGCCGGAAGCGAAATAACTGGGCAAAATTAGGCGAGGGCACCATCGATTACTCCGCCGTGCGAAACGCGCTTGATGAGATAGGGTTTTCCGGCTGGTGTACCGCCGAGGTCGGCGGAGGAAACCGCAAACGCCTGGCTTTAATTTTGGAAAAAATGAACCAGCTCTTACCGAACGCTTAACGAGGACCTCGAATGATTAACGAACAAGAAACCACGCGGCGCGACTTTATGAAGAAGACCGGCGTCACCGCCGTGAGTACTGCCCTGGCCGCTGACCTCATGAGCAGAGGAGCTCATGCTGCGGGCAACGACACGCTCCGAATCGGCGTCGTTGGGACGGGCGGCCGCGGAACAAAAGCCGCGATGGATGCAATGGAAGCGGACCCGGGAGTGGTCGTCACGGCGCTTGGCGACACCTTCGAAGATCGGGCCAGAAACAGCCTGAAAGGATTGAATCGCAAGAAGCAGTACAAGGGACGCATCAAGGTAACCGACGAAACTCTCTTCTCAGGATTCGATGCGTATAAAAAGGTCATCGACAGCGTGGACGTTGTCCTCCTGACGACGCCGCCTCACTTTCGTCCCGAACATCTGGCCTATGCTGTCGATAAGGGCAAACACTGTTTTGTTGAAAAGCCTGTCGCGGTGGATGCGCCTGGCGTCCGGAGCGTCATCGAGACCTGCAAGAAGGCGAAGGAGAAGAACTTGTCCGTCGTGTCCGGTCTTTGCTGGCGCTATGACCTCGGCGTCAACGCCACCATGCAACAGGTGCTGGAAGAGAAGGCCATCGGCGAAATCGTAGCAGTTCAGTCCAGCTATAACGCAGGCACGCTCTGGCATCGGGGTGACAAACCCGATTGGAGCCGAATGGAATACCAGGTGCGCAACTGGCTGTATTACACCTGGCTGTCCGGCGACCACATCGCTGAGCAGGCGATACACAGCCTGGACAAATGCGCCTGGCTCATGGGCGACACTCATCCAATCAGTGCCACAGGCATCGGCGGTCGCCAGCAGCGCACCGGTGCAAAGTGGGGCAACATCTTCGATCATCACGTCGTGTTCTTTGAATATGCCGATGGAAAGAAGGTCTACTTCACCTGCCGCCAGCAGAACGGCACGACCAATCACGTGGACGAAACGGTTCTGGGGACCGAAGGCCAGGCCCGCATTTTGCGACATCGTATTCAAGGCAAGAACACTTGGCGTTACAGCGGCCCGAAACCAAGCATGTACGTGCAGGAGCACAAGGCGCTGTTCAAGAGCATCCGTGACGGAGAGCCAATCAACAACGGCCATTACATGGCCAACAGCACCATGCTCGCCATCATGGGCCGCATGTGTACCTACACCGGCAGGACGCTCAAATGGGAGCAGTGCTTCAACAGTAAAGAAAAACTCGGTCCCGAAAAATACGCGTGGGAAGATGTGCCCGAGCCGAAAGTCGCCATGCCTGGCCGCACCAAATTCTCATGATTCGAATTGAGCGATTCAGGTCGAATTCATGAAGAGTTTCGTTCTCTCAGGAATCATCGCAGGGCTGCCTCTCTGTATTCACGCGGAGCTTGGCATTCAGAAAGAACGGCCCGCGGATGGCCGTTGTGTCCAGGTCGAACAGGGCTACATGGTCGCGTATTGTGCCCTGATCCCGGGGTCAGAAATCGAATATGAAATGGTGCCGTGCCCCGGAGGTTCCTACTTCCTGGGGAGTCCTGAATCCGAGCCCGGAAGGAAAAGCGATGAAGGGCCGCAGGCGGAAGTGCGCGTGGCGCCGTTCTGGATTGGGAAGTACGAGATCACCTGGAAACAATTCTGGCTCTACACGGAATTGATCCTCGCGTTCGAGCAATTCGAAGACAAGGGCATTCGAAAAATCGAAAACAAATACGGCGCCGATGTGGTTACCGCTGCTTCGAAAATCTACGACACCAGTTTCACCTATAAGAAGGGCAAAGAACCACAGCATCCTGCAGTTACCATGAGCCAGTATGGTGCGAAGCAATACACCAAGTGGCTGAGCCTTCTCACCCGGCGTTTCTATCGGCTGCCGAGTGAAGTGGAATGGGAGCACGCGTGCCGGGCCGGAACGAAGACCGCTTGCAGCTTTGGAAACGATCCCAAAAAACTTGGTGAGTATGCCTGGTTCGCTGAGAATTCTGACGGCAGGCTTCAGAAGGTCGGCACCAAGAAGCCAAACGCCTGGGGCCTGCACGACATGCACGGAGGCGTGGCCGAATGGGTGCTCGATCACTACCGAAAAGATCGCTATTCGAAGCTGAAAGACAGACCGCTCAACCCCATCGCGTGGCCGGATGAGCTCTATCCGCGCGTCATCAGGGGCGGCTCATGGAAAGACCCGGCAGAGGCCACTCGCAGCGCGGCCAGGTATCCTTCAAACGACGACAAGCTCAAAGCCAACGATCCCAACAGCCCGATGAGCCCCTGGTGGCTCGCAAGCAATCGCGGATTGGCCATCGGTTTTCGGTTCGTGCGCCCAATCGAGGCCCCCGACGGAGCCGAGCGCCTGAAATACTGGGATGCGGACGTCGATGAGATCAGGGAAGACGTGGACCAGCGAATCGAGGAAGAAGGGAAAGGCAAGCGCGGCCGGGTCGACCCAAGCCTGCCACAGGCCATCAAGGCCCTCGAAAAATGACTTCTCACCGGCCCCCATCGACCATGAAATTCCGGCGCCTCTGCGCTTTCCTGATGCTCTTGGCCGGATGCAGAACTGGTGGCGACGTTTCGGACATCCCCAAGACCACCTCAAAGGCAGAGCCATTCCGGCAGGGCCGACTGATCATGGGCACCCTGGTGGAGATCACGATCTTCGACCCCGGCGATGCCGATCCGGAAGCTGCGTGCGATGCCGCGTTCCAGGAGATCGTTCGAGTGGATGAGCTCATGAGCACGTACAAAAGGTCGAGCGAGCTCTCAACGATCAACGCGTATGCTGCGGAAAAACAGATGCCGCTCACTGAACCGACGAATCATGTATTGGGCCGCGCCCTTCATTGGGCAACCGAAACGAAAGGCGCTTTTGACCCAACCGTCGGCCCCATGGTCTCTTTCTGGCGACTCCGCCAGAAAGTGCAGATAGCGCCGACCGCGGCCGATGTGAGACGGGTGTTGAGCCAGACCGGATACGACAAGGTCAGTCACATTCCACATGCGCGGCGCGTACGTTTTACGCAGAAAGACATGCGCCTGGATTTTGGTGGACTCGCCAAAGGGTACGCAGTCGATAAGGCGGCAGAATCACTCAAGCAGGCGGGCATCCGCAGAGCCATTGTGAACGCCGGCGGGGACCTGTACGCGTTCGGAGCCCCCTCGGCAGCGGGAATCCAGCACCCACTGAGAGCGGGTGAACTGATCGGCGCTATTCGCCTGGAGAACCGGGCTGTGGCCACTTCGGGCAATTACGAACGTTTCTTCGAGATCAAAGGCAAGCATTATTGTCACATTTTCGATCCCCGAACCGGCTGGCCGGTTCAAGGAGTTGTAAGTGTCACCGTGACCGCGTTCACGGCATTGGATGCAGACGCACTGGCCACGGCGGCATTCGTGCTCGGCGCCGAAAAAGGAATTGAGTTTCTGAATCGAGTGGATGATGTGGAGGGCCTGATCATCACGAAGAAGAAAGGTCAGCAGATGAAATTTCACCAGACCACGGGCTTCAAGATGCAGCGTTAGGAGTCAGGCCAAAATTATGTTGCCAGTTTCAATAGTCCCGAAGCGAAGGGACGGAGGCAATTAGCCCCAGGTTTCAACCTGGGGACATAATGGAAAAACCCATCGAAGCCCCGGAGGGGCGAAGGGTCGTTCACGCAGGGCGCCGCCGCCCCTCCGGGGCTGGAATCGTTTTTTGTCTCCGCTCCCCTGGTTAAAACCAGGGGCTACTCGCCTGCGTCCCTCCGGGACTGCGAAGCGGATATCTTCCGGTTGAAGTTGGTAACTTAATTTCGATCAATGTCCTTAGTCTTAATCTGGGCTATTGTCTGACCTCTCCAAAGGTCCGCGTCTGATGCGGCTGCAAAACCTACCGCCCATGCACGGCACGGATATCAACCCGGCTCCCAATATCATCTGATACCCGGGCGCACGCATTTACGGCTTCCACAGACTGCAGACTCATCAGCGCGCTGTCCACGAGTGGGTTTGAGAGGGTGTAATTCAACAGAAACGACTCGAGGTCGTTTGCTGCGGCGAATTCAGGGAAGCACTGTTTCATCAGATTGGTGAATGCGGAGCTGGTCGTGCTTCGCATCGTGAAGATTCCCATCTCTTCTTTCTCTGCCTCGGCCATGATTCCTTCGGCACAGAACCCATCAAACATAGCTTGATAGAAGAGATTGTAGTGGCATTGAATAGCGTCGAATTTGCCAGTCCTGATGAGCTGCAGAATGCCGTTTCCCGGCCCGTCCGCGGAGAAAGCCAGGAAGCGTATTTTGCCTTCGTCTCTCAGTTTCAAATAGGTATCGAGACCGCCATCGTTGAGAATCTGATCCGCATCCTCCGATGGTATCCAACCGCCGTGAAACTGAAGGATGTCAATGGTCTCGACACCGAGGCGGCGCAGACTGCCCTCGACGCATTCGATGATTCCCGCAGGATCACGAGGCATCGTCTTGGTCGCGAGAACGATGGACTCTCGCCGGCCCCCAATGACCTGTCCGATGAGCTCTTCGCTGAGGCCGCCTCCGTAGGTTGGCGCGGTATCGAAGAAGTTTATGCCGGCATCTATCGCGTGATTCAATACCGATTTGATTTCTTCAACATCCTGATCTGGGCGGACACGTCCCCCTCCGTATCCGATTTCAGAGACTTTGAGGCCGGTTCGGCCGAGCGTGCGGTAGTTCATGATTCTCGATATGGAGTGAAAGTAATCTTCGAGACCGAAATAGAAGTTCAGATCCCTATCTCCGCCTGACGCGGGGATAATCGTAGCTGGGCTTGCGGCCCAGGCTGCCTTTACCACTGCGTATCGAGACGAGTGGTATCCTCAGGCGCGCTGTGCCGGTGCTCAAAATCGGACGCTGCCCTGGCCTGGTGTGCCAGCGCTACCGCTTCATCAACGTCAACACCGAGCCCCGGTGCATCGGGTAATCTGATCTCTCCTCCACTTTCCTGAACGGCGCCGGGTGCGACTTCGTAACGCCAGGGGACATCCTTGATTTTATGTTCAAGAAAATAGCAGTTCGGGATCGACGCCAGCACGTGAACATTAGCCATCTCGACAATGGGGCCGACGGAGCCGTCGTGGGGCGCGACCTTTACTGAATGCGCTTCGGCCATTGCCGCCAGTTTCTTCAATTCGGTGATTCCGCCCAGGCGTGTCGTCTCCGGTTGCACGAGGTCGACGAGCTTGCGGGACAGGAGCTCGGTGAACGCCCATTTTGTTGCGAAACGCTCGCCCGTTGCGATGGGGACATTCACCTTTTCTGCTACTTTGGCGATGGCTTCGATGTCTTCGGGGATGACCGGGTCTTCGAAGAATGCCGGCCGAAATGGCTCGATAGCCTTGCCCAACTGGATGGCTGAGGCCGGCGAGAATTGCCCGTGGCAATGCACGCCTATCTCTACCTCCCATCCGACCGCGCTTCTGAGCTCTTCGAGTGTCCTCGCACTTGGTGAACACTTGAACGCGCGGTAGCCGGCGTCGATCAATTGTTTCGCGCCGTCCGCGCTGCTCGCGTGGCCATAGACCGGGATGGCCTCCCGCATCTTGCCGCCGAGCAGCTCGTAAACGGGGACGCCGAGGGACTTGCCCTTTATATCCCACAAGGCCATGTCGATGGCGCTGATGGCGCCGCCGCGAACCGCGCCGGTGACGCCGTGCCCGTGGAGCACGTGGTAGAGCTTGTGCCAGAGGTGTTCGATAGCGTGTGGATTTTCGCCGATTAGAAAGGGCTCTAATTCGTGAATGGCCTTCTCTACGACCGCCGGCCATCCTCCTCCTTCACCGGCACCGCTGATGCCGGCGTCGGTTTCAATTCTTACGAAGAGCCAGTTGCGCCCTCGAGGACGGTCGGCGCTGTTGCCTTCCTGCGCGCAGACGAGGTAGGTTTTTATGCCGGTGATGACCATTTGACTGAGTGCGGTTCTGTTGGTGTCTCTCGTTAGCACAGAGGGGTTCGGCGACGTAGCCGTTTGTCACGTTATCTGAACCTACGGCCACTTCTGCTTCGCGTATAATTCGCTCTATCGAGTTTCCCCTGCCTTTCAGGATAGCGTCACCTATTGTCCAGAGGAGTGCAAGCAGGCGGCCTACGCTCGTCTGGACAAAGTTCGAAGGCTGAATGCTCCTGGCTGATTTTCTATTTCTCGTACCATTTCACGTCGTCCACAACTTCGCCGCAAAGCGCGTCGGCGTGGGCTTCCGTGAGCTGTTTCCTGGCCTTATCGCTCCCCTTCAAGTATGCGTCGCAGAAGGCCAGGGCCATCACCTTGCAGATTCTTTGCGCGTCCCGTCTGGCGGAGGACGGGAACAGATGAGCTTTGGGGTTGTCTGCGAAGGC
>JASLXP010000485.1 GCA_030740295.1 Planctomycetota bacterium | reverse complement strand
CCAGGTGCAATCTCTTTGTGCAGTCCTACGTAAGGATGCTCTACGGCTACCGCGGCCTGGATGGTCTGTTGGCGAACCAGATGGTTGCCGCATTCCGTGGAAACAAGAATGAGTGGGTAAAGCTCTACGACAGCAAGAAGCCTAAAGACGTGGCAAAGGCAATGTCGGCGGCAGTCAATGCGGCTAAGCGAGGGGAACTCGTCCTCGTTGCGTGGGAAAACAAAAGTGAGATCGGCAAAGACGGCAAATACCATGGCCACATCGCGATCGTCCTCCCTGAATCTCCGATTCACAGCGATGTCTGGGGAATGGATTTGCCGAGAATTGCGCAGGCGGGCAAACAGTCATTTCCCAAAAGCGGGAGCAAGCCCAACGACTACAAGCTCTCTCAGGGATTCGAAAAGAAACACCAGTCGGAAATGGTTATCTACTCACTGAAGGTTGTGAGATAGACGGCCTCGCAATGCATGCTCACTCAGGAGCAAAAGATGGGGCAATATCGCTCTTGGCAGGGTTCTCCTTGCCAGCCTCAAGCTTCGGTCTTCCCGAGTCGGATGGCGCATCCGTTTTGCTGACATTTACACGAGGCTCCTCGGGATCCGTCGGACGCGACTCTTCACTGAGTTCGTATGGCATGCCTCTGAGTTGTCTCCGCAATGCCGCGAGCTGCTTCTCGGACCCCGGCTTGGATTTGGGTTGCTCTCCAGTGAACATCCAACTCGTGGGCGATGTTGCCTTCTTAAACCATGATGCTGCCTGACCTCCTAACTCTGAATGCCTGGCCACCTCAAGCTTTGAGTGCGGGCCGTCGACGTTGAGCAACACATCGCCGGCGCATGTAATCGTGTCTTTTGCTGATGGCAGATTGATATCCAATACTCCCAGTAACCTTACGGTGCCCCTGACCAGAGTTGCGCGAGGGTTCTCCTCTGTTGGCAGCCGAAACTCGCTTTCCGGCCCTAATTCGACCAGCTTGTTGTATGGAATGTAGAGCCAGCAGTATTCGCCCTTCCCTGTCGTGATCTGTGAGCCCGGCGCACAAGTCGCACCTGCGACGAGGGTAGTATCCCCCATCTCATTCTTAATGGAGACCTTACCTCGGGCTGCACCCACAATGACCTGCGGAGAGCCGAGCTTTATGCAGTATTGCCACAAGAGGAGATCCGTCTGCTGGGCGCCAAGGAGACGAACGGTACGCATCCCTCGTTTTACTGTCTGTCTGACGCTCTCGATACCTTTGTATCCTCGAGCCATTCTTGAAGCTGTACGGACGAGGGAGGATTTTGCCCTGCGCAGGTCTCGCAGAGAGTCTTTCGCCTCTTCGATCAGATCCTGCACGGCCTGGTGCTTCAGCTTACCGATGGCCGTTCCAGGAACAGGTACGGCTGCATACCGCTTCCGCAGTTGGGAGAGTCGCCTCGTCGCGTCCGCCTCTGCGTCCGTAAGTTGACGAGCCGACTCGATGAGTTGATGCCTGTCCAGAAGGTGCCGGCCGTACTGCTGGTCCACCTGCTGATTCAGGGCGTGGTATTCAGCCACCAGCCTATCGATCTTCTTAGCGGGTTCGGATTCGCGCGCAGCATTAAGCCGCTGGAGGCGTGTCCGGACGAGTTGGGCTCTGTTCAACATACCGTCCGCAGTCTCGCCGACCTTTCGTTCAAGCTGGCGTATGTCTTCGGTCAGCTTCTCCCTCACTGTCGCAGACGGACCGTGGCAGAACTGACCGAATGCCTCTTCGCCCTTCTGATGAAGTTTTTCGGCGCGAGCCTGGATCTCCTGAAGTCGCTCTATGAGTTGAACATCATCCAGGGCTTCCTGCCCGGAAAGCAGAATGGGCAGGATGGCAAAGATGAATGTGGCACTACTCTTCATTGCTCGCCTTTCTCAATTCGATGACCAAATCCCTGGTATTCCTATAGAGCGTTTCGTACTGCTTTCTATGACGGTCTACGTCTTCCGACAGAGCGGCGAGCCGTTCCTTCGCTCTTCGCCATTCTCCTTCCGCTTTCGTCAGTCGTGCAGCGGTGGCTTTCAGTTCTGTTTCGAGCCTGCGTATCTGTGAAGATTTGTTGGTGATGTCATATCCGCATGAGCCAGCGTTACGTTGAGACTGCTCACCTTTGTTGTGATTTTTCAGGTAGAGATTCCACTGAGCCGAAATCTCCGCGCGCCACTGCGCATCGCTCTTTCCCTTGATGTTCCCGATGCTCCAAGTAATTTTCTTCGGCGTCTCGGATTTACTTACGGATGCACCGTGCCTTCGCACAAAGCTGTCAATTTGCCCTTGTGTGCAATTGTCTCTGGGCAAAGCGTTCCAATCTTTGTACAGGCGATCCAGCATGTTGCTCACATCTTTCGATTGCTGCTGATGGCGTTTGGAGAGCTTCCGGTGGTAGTCCCTCTGACTCTCGGCTTGTTTCTTCTTACTCAAGAGAACCGGCAACTCGTTCTTTGCCTTATTGAGTTGGTTCCTGATGTCCGCCACCTTTCTGGTTCTCGATCCTGGCAGATAGATAGAACGCATCCTGTATCGCTGGTTCTCGAGATTGCGCTTCAGAGTTTTGAATTGTTTCTGGTAAAGGCCTCGCTGATCCGAGGCCCACTCAAAATAGTTCAACGCATCTTCGAATTTCATTTTCCTGGTGGAACTGGGGCGAACACCGGGAAGATAGCCTTTGAGGATTTCGTCTTCATGAGCGTCACTCCTCCTCAGCGCTCGATTGCGGTAAGACGTCGTATCGAAGCCCTGCCGGGCAGTTTCTGAAATGTACTCCGGGGTGCCCTTTATCTGAATACTTGCCCCCGCAAGATCTTGAAGCTGCTGCCAGGCTTTTCCCTTGAGCTTGGGCTGGAAAGATCTCCTGAGCCTGGGATGAAGCGGTTGCGCCACTGGTTGAGCCACGGCTCCGCCGCCAACAGGCGGAGTATCGTTGCCACCCGGGGCAGGTTCCGAAGGTAGAGGCACTGGTCTTCCGACGGGCACTGGCACGGCTGATACGCCTTCCAGTTGCATCAGGTGCGTAGCGCCCTCGCGGTCCCAATAGCTGTCAGTTTCTTTTTCGATCTTTTCAGCGACATACTCCTCTGCCTCTTCGCGTTGCGTCTGGATCTCCTGTGTATGAACGACATCCTCGTCTGTAACCACGGTTGTTTCCGTTTCCACCTCGACGACCCGCTCGCTTAACTTCGGGCCCTCCCCGAGCAGCTCCAGCATATCCGCGTCGAGAGCCTCGGTCTTTGCGAATGAGTCACTCACTTCCTTCAGTGCTGACTTGGCCCCGCTGGCCTGTATCTGAACACTCGACTCCGATCCAGCGTTCACCGGAGACAGCATCATCAGAATTATGAACGCAGAGAAATACTCCATTTCATTCAGACTCCACTTTAGTGATATGAATGAGTTCTTCCGCCCAGTGATAATGAACTTTAACCCAACCGTCTCTTGTCCGTATTGGCAGCATTTTCGTCTTCCGAAGTTCACGTTTCTGGCCATCGGACAGCAGGGCTTCGAGGCGTATGGGATGAACGAATGTCTGCGGCCGGATCATCCCGGTCACCTGGGCTGAGATGAATGCGGTACCATCACCAACGAGATCCAAAGGTGACATGGATGGTGGGCGGGCCTCGAGCTCACGGATGGACTGCTCGACATCCCGCAGCTTTTCGTCTAACTCGTCGATGACCGAGTTGAATTCAGAAGGAGCGTATTTCTTTGTCGTGGCCGTCAGGTGTTGGAGGATTTCATCTCTGATCTGATAGCCTGGCTGGGATTGGCCAAAGGCCTTCACCACCTTCTCCTGTCCACTCGTCCTTGAATAGAAAAACCAGTTACGTACACCTTCCCTGGT
>JASLXP010000484.1 GCA_030740295.1 Planctomycetota bacterium | reverse complement strand
CTGCGGAGTCTGCTTTCGCCCCTCCGGGGCTGGATCTGCCGAGACTTCCGAATCCTGGGGCTTGCGCCCCAGGCTACATGCTTCCGCCCCTCCGGGGCTAAATCCGTCAAGTTATTTGCTTTGGGCTGTATTGGACTGATCGACAAAACAGATTCACCTTTGAAGCACACGGGCGACCTCAACTTTGTCACCGACAGCGTACTGCCAGATTGAGACGACTTTACCCTCCCAGGTTGCCTTGAGCTCTTCAAGTGGCACCTCTTCTTTCAAGTAGACCAGTGACTTCTCGCCGCGCAAGACACCGCGGACTTGATAAGACTTCTCGGCATCTCCGACATAACTGCCAGCGTAGTAGTAACGACCAGGCAGGAGATTTCCGTCTCGATCCTCTTTGCCATTGGCAAAGACCAGGTAGGAATCCAATTTCAGGCGGCCATCTCTCGCCTCGATGACTTTGCCCTGAGCCAGAAGCGCAGTGGCGTCGAGAGTTGCTCGCAAGAATCCGTTTTCGGATTCGGACTCCTTTATACGAAACATCGCCGACCGGCCCTGGTTGTATATCCGGATGGCTGCTCCAGAAAAGAATGCATCCGCATTTTCGTCGACTGGCAAAACTATCTCATCGCGTTCGTAATCTACGGATTGGATGGTGGTCTGAATATATCCGGGGCCTGCATCAGGAGCATAGGTTCCGATTTGGACGTCACAGACCTGCTCGTCGTTCTCTACTGACTGCACGCGAAGGCCCAATGCGCGGTGATCTGTTGAACGGCTCTCGGTTAAAGGTATGTGAAGCTGGATTCGGTCTGTCCCGCCTGTCCGTTTAACTTCCAGAACAACTGGTTCGGTCGATATCAGCCGGGCACTTTCAACAGTCGGCTCCTTCTGAAACGCGTCCAGAACAGAGAGGAAGAGGCTCGGCTCACCGTCCGAATGTCGTCTCGCCAGGATGTAGTCCAGCCACCAGTCCTCGGGGCGCGCGGGGGACCGTCCACGACCGTGAATCAATTCGATCTCGCTGCCAAACGGAATCAGATGTAATCGCAGTGCGTCACCTTCATTCAAACCCGTATGCCACGTCCATGACACCGGCTCGTCGATCGCTGCCCGACGGACTTCTGTCAAAAAAGTTGGGAAGTCGTCACGATCTCTTCCCCATTTATCTTTCCACTTATCGAATTGCGGCACACCCTTTCCTGCAAGCGTCCCGTTTTCCTGTTGCTCCCAATCAAGCGACGGTGCCTCGGGCTTGACAAGAACTCCGTGCCAGCTCTGGTCGTGCTGCTCGCCGCCATTGACAGCGAAAGCATCCACAACGTAAGAGTGTTCCTTGTCGATATCGACAAGCACAACGGTGCGTTCGTAGAGGTCGCACGGGTCTGAGTCAGGCCTCCCCAGCCTGGCCTCGCCAGGTGGATATGGATCGTGTGACGCGGTGATGACGTGGACTCCCCCTTCCGAAGCGAAGAGTCTTGCAGTGCCGCCGATTCCTCTTGTTGGCTGCGTCTCATCGACGGTCACAGTGTTGTGCGCCATCGAATTGGAGTCCCACTGGCCGCGGTACTTCCACGTTTTCGGGTAACCCAGATCAGGTAGTAAATCGACCCCACGAGCGACGAATTCCAGGTTCAGGTTGTCCATCTGGCGATGCCCGATCAGAGATGTGTAATTCAGCATCACCGTTCGGCGGTGGGCGCCTTCACCGGAAGCAAGAATGCCAAGACCGTAACCGTCAAGGAGCCGCGATCGCTTGAGAATCTGCGATGCCGGTTTCTGTAGTGCGGCTTTTAATTCGTCTTCCGGATATGGCTCAAAGAGGTCGCCATTAAAGAGCGAACCGTCAGGCCTGGTGCAGGCACGTGCGAAACGCGGGGCACCGTATTTCTGAAAAGCAAAAAGGCTGTCCTCTGCCTGAAACGAATAATAACGCTCGGGGAGCCTTTCGGGCCAGGCTCGAATGCCACCGCAGTCGCCGATGGACGGCAGTGAATAGCCCTGGATGGTGACTCCAATAAAAAAATCAAACATTCGCTCGGCCTTCTTGCCGGCAAACAGGTCCGGATAGTCTGATTCGGGAAACAGCTTGGGCTGTCTTTCTCGGATGAGCTCCATCAGCCTGTTCACGCGGATGAGGTCGAGTTTGATACGGTTGTAGTTGGGGCTTTCGTGCCCACCGCCGTCGCGAGTGAGTCCGTTGATCAGAAGATATCTTGAGTGGCCAATTCCATGGTAGGTGTAGTCGACCATATCTTTTGAATTCGGGCTGGGGCCGTCGAAATCATCCAGCACGAGCGCGCAGGCCATGGCCGCGGCCTGGTGGTGTCCTTCGTTGCCGTGAATGTGCCCG
>JASLXP010000483.1 GCA_030740295.1 Planctomycetota bacterium | reverse complement strand
TTTCGATGGCGTCGATGGTCTCAAGTTCTCCCACAATTCGGAGCTCGTCCTGTATGTCATTCTCGCTCTGGTCTGTTCGGGCCTTGGCTTTATTTATGTGAAGGTCCTCGAGACAGGGAGGGAAAAGGTCTTCCCCCGGATGCCGCTTCCGATCGCCTTCAGGCCGGCGGTGGGCGGCCTGATGCTCGGTCTGCTGGCGGTCTGGCTGCCCCAGGTGCTGGGTGGCGGCTACGGCCAGATTCAGAATGCCATCAGCGATAGACTCGGCGCCCCTGAGGTCGGGCTTGCCTCGAGCGCTCCGATGAACGCGTTCTGGTTTTTGTTGCTCATCGCATTCGCCAAGATGGTTGCCACCAGTTGCACCATATCGTCCGGCGGCTCAGGTGGGCTGTTTGCACCCAGCCTTTTTATCGGTGCGATGATCGGTGGCTCGTTTGGCTACCTGGTGCAGGCCGTCGCCCCCGGCATGATGCACGAGACCACCCGTGAATCGTTGATCC
This sequence comes from Planctomycetota bacterium, assembly GCA_030740295.1. The sequence continues at coordinate 4,960 of JASLXP010000483.1, read as the reverse complement.
TCGTCGGCATGGCGGGATTCTTTTCCGGCATCGCCAATGTGCCCATCACCAGCCTGATCATCGTCACCGAGTTGACCGGCTCGTACCAGCTCATCGTGCCGCTCATGCTGACCTGCACAATTTCATTCGTGCTGTCGCGCCGTTGGAGCATCATACCGGAGCAGGTAGCGACCCAGCAGGACTCGCCAGCGCATCTCGGTGACTTCGTCATCAACGTGCTCGAAGACATGCAGGTGAAAGACATCTTTTCCGAGGAGCACAGGCAGATTCGGACCGTGCGCGAGGCCGTCAGTCTGACTGAGCTGTTCCGCCTGATTCAGAAGGATGAGCAGGATTACTTTCCTGTCGTCGATCGCGAAGACTACCTCCTTGGTATCGTTTCCTTCAACGATGTCCGACAGGTCTTGACAGATGAGGCGCTCGGTTCGCTGGTGCTGGCCATTGATATCTGCGAAACGAATGTAATCACAACGAGTCTTGACGAAGACCTCTACCAGGTGCTGCGAAAGATCACGAGCAAAAACCTCGTGGCGCTGCCGGTCGTCGACAGTCTCGATGACAAGCGCTTGCTCGGTATGCTCACGCGCCGTGACGTGATCGTTGCCTACGACCAGCGTCTGCGTAATCTGAAGGAAGACGCGGGAGAGTTGATTGAAGAGGATGAGGTATCATCAGTTCCCTATCGGGGCGGGATGACTCTGACCGAGCTGAATGTGCCTGCCGAACACCGCATGGTGAATCGCTGCGTCCGCGACATCCGCTTCCCGAAAGGCTGTCTGGTCGCCTCCATATATCGTGGAGAAGACACCATCATTCCAAGCGGTCTCACGGAAATCATGGCGGACGATCGACTGCTTCTGCTGTGTAAGCAGGAACAGTTGGATGAGGTGAGGGAGCTATTGAAATCGTGAATCTGCGCTGGTGTTACACCTGCGGCCGGGGTCTGCAGAACGCCATACTGATGTCCTGACTCCAACAGAGCAGCTATTCCAACTGACCATTCAGATCGTCAAGGATGAGCACATTAGTGATCTGCTTCGCCTTCTGGTGGTCTTCCCATTTCCACACGAGCTTGTTGTCTTTATCGAATTCGACAAGGTGCGGGCCCTTGCCCGCTTTGCCGTGGCCGAGCCAGTTGGCGACCACGATGTTGCCGGAGTCGAGGTGATGAAAGCCTGAAAACCACTGCAGACCTTCGTGGTTTTTGCGGCCGCCAACAGTGCGCGCAATCTTTCCCTCCTTGTTGATTTCCACTACCTGCACGTCCTCACCCGTTGTAGCGAGACAAGTGCCGTCAGCAGAAATGGCGGCCTTGTAGCCCTTGCCGGGGATCTCGGCGCTGCGGATGATCTCGCCCGCCCGGTTGGCCTCGACCACGCGGAACGGATTGCTGATCGTCAGCAGGAAGTTGCCGTCCTTCCTGACTCTGACAAGCCGCAGATTCTTCTTTCCCTTTAAGACTGTCTTGCTCACTTCCTTTCCATCGGCATCGATCTCGGTGAAGACGATACCTTCTTTGGCGTTCGATCCAAGGATGGTGTTTCCGTTATCGAGGCGTCGGGCCGTGTTCACGCCGCGCTGATTCGTCACCTTCCATTCCAGGGCCTTGCCGGAGTTCAGGTCGTATTCGGCCGCGCCGTTTCCGTGGCTGACCATGACGCGTTCCTTATCGAGAATCTGCAGGTCCCGCGAGCCGCCCGGAATGTTGATGATCCACTCCGTGCCCTTGTGCTGGTCGATGTGAATCAGGCGATTGCGTGCATTGTCTACACAGATGAAACGGTGTTTGACTTCCTCGGCCTGCACCGGTGCAAACGAGACGATGACGGTAAGAGTTGCGACAAGTGCTCTCCAAATTGTGCTCATAGTAATGTCCTCAACATGCAGGTTTATGTTTCAGCCTCTGGATCGCGTTTTGAATCTGAATAATCCAATTCGCGTGGTTCTTTTGAGGGGAAGGAAATCGATATGACGATAGAGGCATAGATGGTGTACGCCACAACACAGAGCGCGATTTCAATTGGGATGTGAAGCTTGTGATGTAAGACCATTTTGAATCCGACGAAGACCAGGACGAATGAAAGCCCGTAATGCAGAAAATGAAAAATCTCCATGATTCCTGCCAAAGCGAAGTAGAGGGCCCTCAGGCCAAGAATTGCGAATACGTTCGATGTGTACACGATGAAGGGATCTCGGCTGATGGCCAGAACTGCCGGGATGGAATCCAGAGCAAAGAGGACGTCCGTGGTTTCGATGACGAGCAAGACGATGAAAAGCGGAGTGGCCATCAGGATGCCGTCACGCCGGACAAAGAAACTTTCGCCTTCGTATTCCCTGGTCACCTTAAAGAAACGTTTTGCCAGTCTGATGATTGGGTTTCTATCTGGATTGAGCTCTGTGGTTTTATGAAAGGCCATCTTGATCCCGGTAAAGATCAGAAATGCGCCGAACACGTATATGAGCCAACTGAACGCATTCAGGAGCTGGACGCCCACCACGATAAAAATGGCCCGCATGACGAGCGCACCCAGGATGCCGAAAAAAAGGCATCGATGCTGGTGCTCCGAGCTGACCCCGAAAAAAGCGAACACCATCAGGAAGACGAACAGATTGTCAACGCTGAGAGATTTTTCGAGCAGGTAGCCCGCGAGGAACTCGAGCGCTTTCTCCTCGCCGGAGTAATGCCAGATCCCGATGTTGAAAACGAAGGCCATCGCAACCCAGACGCATGTCCAGATCAACGCTTCACGGACCGAAACCTTCGCCGATTTGCGGTGGAAGACCATCAGGTCCACGGCGAGCATCAGGAGGACGAAGGCGTTAAAAGCAATCCATTTGATGAGTGTGGCAGATAGCATTCGTGTGGGCGCCGCCCTGGCGGATTTAAGTTGGGGGATCATTCCAGGAAGCGAACCCTTCTTCAACCGGTTCACTGGAAATGCTTTGAGACTCGACACCGCCACCTCTACAATACCTTGCTTTCGAAGCTCGATTGTTTCGTCAGAATAACTTCAACCTGAGCTAAGGAGCATCGAAAGAACGTCGGCAACAGGTCGATGAACACCTGGAGCGAGCATGGCCAAAGTCAGTGTAGTCAATCGAATCACCATACCGGGCAAGCATGTAGAGCCTGCCCTGAGCAAGGTTTACTTCCAACCACTCGGTGGTGAGTTGGAGGTAACTTTTTCGCTTGCTCGTGAAACCGAAATCGGAGAAGGCTGGAGAACCGGAATCGCCATAGATGCCAGCACCTCCATGCAATCATCATTTGGCAAGATGGTTGCCGGGCAGATCCCTCCCCCGATCTTTAAGCGATACCTTCGCAAAGATTGGGCTCGCATTGAGAAGCGGGACGGCGCAGAGCTGCGTGTGCTTACCCGCGATGCCTGGGAGGACGCTCTTGTTAACGGGCTTCTCCGCTGGACATACAATGAAGTGCAGGAAGAGGCACGCAAATTCATCGAGTACATGGCGAGCAATATTGACGCCGAGAACGAAACCACTCTGGTCTACTTCAGCGCGGGCCTCGATGGTGACAAGATTGAAGAATTCGGCTCAGTCCATGTTGAAGAGTGTTCGACCGTAAGAATTGACGGGCCGGAAGAGGTGCCTTTCGGCCAGAAAAAGACACAACTCCTGCCGGCGTTAAAGTTTTTCGATTCAAGGTTTCCTATCGCTCCTAATGGACTTTATGTGTTCGTTACGGACGGTTACATCGACGACATTGACGACGTCAAGAATTACACGGCCGCTCTTGCCGGCCGGATCGCCTCCGGGAAACGCAACCCGATGAAATGCTTCGTCATCGGGCTCGGAATCGAGGTGGATGAACGCCAGCTCATGGACTTGAGCAACCTGGCTACCGGGACAAGCGTGGACGTCTGGGACTATGAAAAAGCGGCTAACCTTAGGCAGGCCACCGATCTGATTCGTGACATCGTTGATGAGATTGCCACAGACAGTTCAGCGCCAGGCAAGGTCTTCGATGATCAGGGCGCCGAGATTCAGGCATGGGAGGATGGCATCCCCCCACGTGCCACCTTCCGAGTAGCGGACGTCGCGCAGCACTTCGAGCTCGAAATCGACGGCCAGGAATCTCGCATCCGGCAGGAGCTCTATCCGGAGGACGAGGTGGAAGACGAAGGCGAATAAGCGCTAAGGGGCTACGGTTTCGGCACCGGGCCGCTCAAAGAGAAATGTCCAACGCCCTGCAGACAGTTCCCCAAAATCTATTGAAGAAGCAGAATATCTCCCTCAGCCATGTGAGGGACGGTCAGTTCTGAGAATTCACCATCGGATTGAATCTTCAGCTCTTTCTTTAACGCACATGAATATGCCTGGCTGACCTTTCCCGCTCCTCGAACGCGTATTCGTATGGGCTCTTCGATTTTGAACTTCCAGTTGATCAGCACAACCGCCTGCTTTCCTGACTTCCTGTTTTTCAGGAGCACGCCTTCGACTAGGGGCTCATCGGCATCGACGACCGGCCGGACGCCCGCGGATAAGATCGGTATCGAAACGCACGCGCGCTTGGTCCCATCGAAGGGTTTCCTCTGCATGGTCTCGTTCGCGTATTCCAGCCCTGCGTAAAACGTCGCAAACCATGCGGCGCCTTTGCCGTATCTGTTCTTTATCAAAGCGGGGCGGCCGTCCTTGTATTTCAGAACGATCTCTGCTCCCTCGGCTGTATCCACCACTTCCCTTCCGACCGCTGGAACGAACTTGCACTTTAATCTGTGTGAAGACTGAATCTCTGCGCCCTCGCGAGGCTGGCCCTTCGGTCGAATTGACCGAAGGCTGGTGGCGCCATAGCGGGGGACGGATGCCCACGTCTGCGTCTCGATGCGTTTCGCGATGCCAAGCACGGGATGCAAGGATTCGAGCGTGGAATCGGATTCGTCTGCCTTCATACCGCGACCCATGGTGAAAAGAGTGCCCCCTTCATGGACCCACTCTTTCA
>JASLXP010000482.1 GCA_030740295.1 Planctomycetota bacterium | reverse complement strand
CCGCGCATGCTCTTGATGAAGGCTGAGGCAACGTCGTAATGGGAATCTTCGCTCTTGTCGTAGACCACCGCCTTTCGCTGGATGCACTCTTCGACTGTCTGGAGATCAAGACTAAGGATGCCTTCAGCGCCAGGCTCGGAGGTGAGAATGGCAACTTCCAGTCCATTCAGCGCGCGCCGCGCGTCACCGTCGGATACATCGGCCAAGTGCTCGAGGGCCTCCGGGCTTACGTGGATTCTTCGGTCACCGAATCCACGCTCATCATCCTCGAGAGTGCGCTGCATGATCTCGACAAGGTGTTCTGTTGCGAGCGATTCAAACTGAAATAACTGCGAGCGCGATACAAGCGCGGAATTAATGCTGAAGAACGGATTATGCGTCGTTGCTCCCACCAGAGTGACCAGCCCTTTTTCAACTCCCGGCAGCAAGACGTCCTGCTGTGCGCGATTGAACCTGTGGATTTCGTCGATGAACAGAACCGTCCTTTCTCCAATCTCCTTTCGATTCTCCGCGTCAGTAAGAGCCTGCTTGACGTCTGCGACTTTTGAGCCGGCAGCGTTGAGCTCCTCGAAGTGTGCTTTCGTTTCAGTGGCGATGATGCGCGCAAGCGCGGTCTTGCCTGTGCCCGGCGGGCCGTAAAAAATGACGGACATCAGCCGGTCTGCCTTGAGCACGCGCCAGAGAAGTTTGCCTTCGCCGATGAAGTGATCCTGGCCGATAAACTCATCGAGCGAACGGGGCCGCATTCGGTGAGCGAGGGGTGCGTCAGGATCGATGGCCGGGGCCTGGAGGTCGAAGAGGGACACGGATGAATGGACTCTCTGAGGGTGAGGTCAGGGGATTTGTCACCATATCCCCGGCTTGCCTCTGATCAACGAAGGAAGGTTGAAGGGGAAATGCCAAGGGATTCGGACAGATGAGGAAAAGAAGAGGTTCCCATCATTGGGCCTTTCATTTTTCTGCCTTTCATTTTTTGCCTACATTCTTCTGCTCTTTTGCCTTTCAATTTTCTGCCTTTCATTTTTTTGCCTTTCATTTTTTTGCCTTTCATTTTTCTGCCTCCTATTTTTTTGCCTTCATTCTCTTGCTCTTTTGCCTTTCATTTTTTTGCCCCCAAGAAATCACAACGGCCTGTTGCGAAGGAGATGCGGCAGCATGTGATCTCCGGCCCTGACATGCTTTAAGAACTGCGGATTAACGCAATTGCGTGGGGGTGTTCCTTTGAGCACACGAATGACTTCTTTTGCGCCCTTAATTCGCATTTCTTCGATGGATTCGACGCAGAAGAATGCGGCGTGTGGCGTGACGAGCAGTCGGTTGGCGATCCAGGGCTCTCGGTTCTTCCAGGCTTTGATTAGCGGGCCTTCTGCCGGGGGTTCGTTTGGCCAGACATCGATGGCTGCGGCCAGGAGTTTATCGCTGCGGAGGGCGTCGGTGAGTGCCTTCACATCCAGGACGCCGCCTCTTGCGGTGTTGATGAAAATCGCGCCGTCTTTCATCGCTCCAAAGAATTCGGCGTTGGCCATCTCGTGAGTTTCGTCTGAGAGCAGGCAGTGCATGGAAACGTAATCCGCGTCAGCGAGCAACTCGTGCAACGTGTCGCAACGTGTGACCTGAATCGCCTTGTCAGTGCCATCAGGCACATAGGGATCGTAGAAACGGACGTCAAATCCAAAAGCCTTTGCCCTGACGGCTGTGGCCGTTCCTATGCGGCCCATGCCGACGATCCCAAGGACGGTGCCTCCGAGCCGATGCGGAGGAGTATCAATCGCGAAATCCCACGCGCCTTCACGGATCGACTCGGTGTACATGGTCAGCCTGCGCGCAAGAGCGAGCAGACAACCCATCGCATGATCGGCGACTGAATCCGTACCGTAATCGGGGATGTTGCAGACCAGGATTCCGAGGTCACCTGCGGCCTCGAGGTCAACATTGTCGTAGCCGACGCCGTTCCGAACGACCACCATGCATTTGGGCATTTTCTCCAACACTTCACGGGTAAAAACCAACTCGTGGAAGGCCAGGACCGCATCCGTTTCAGCCCACGTCTCGGCCGGGATTTCGTCAGGCCTCAAAGCCTTGGGCACGAGGACGCGATACTCATCGCCGAACACTTCTTCTTCAATGTCGGCCCTGTCAAGGACATCAGGTATCAGAACAGTGAATTGTTCAGGCATGGTGTTCTCCGGTTGAATCACGTCCCTTCGGGCAGCCGCTGTTTTTCAAAAGTATCCATGCTGTGGCGGCCAATGCGCAGAGGGTGCAGGCGGTAACCGTGCCATAAGCCAGGGCTCTGCGGCCAATTTCTTTGCCAAGAATTCCCTTTGTGCTGAGCGTACCGGTAGTAAACATGGCGACCAGCAGAGCGATCTGAATTCGGTCACTTTTACAGTAAAGAGCGTGTGCGGCACAGAACGCTACTGGCACGAGCAGTACACAGAAATGGGCCTTGCTGCTCATCGGTGAGAGGAGAACCATTCCGCACAAAATCATTCCTCCCTCTCCGAGACGCCGGAAAGTTCTGTCATCCTCGGCAAGGTCTATCGAATAACACGGCCGGCAGGCAAGAAGGATGACTGCAACGACGGTCAGTTGCGATGCCATAGTCAGGACTTTCAGTTGGGTCCGGCCCATATGCCACAAGCTCACATCAAAAAACACTTTGCCGTCAGTCTCAACTTTCGTAAACAGACGATACACGGTGCCGGCCAGATTCTGGTTCAACACATTCCATGCGCCCCAGACACCCGATGAATCCGCGGGCTCGCCAATGCGAACGTCCTTCACCATCGTGTTGGTCCACGAGACCAGCCATGAGCCTTCTTCTTCCTGCGGCAGGAAAAGATCCGGCAGAAAGGTGAGAACGACGCTTACCACGACGAACAACTGGACCGCGTGGAATCTTCGCTGCCAGGCAAACAGCACCAGGAACAATGCCGGAGTAGCTTTGCAGGCTGCGCCGATTCCAGCCATCGCGCCAGCCTTCTTTTCCCGATCATTCGCCAGGGACACGACCGCCAGAAGAGACACCAGAAAGATAATGAAATCATGGCTCTGGTTCTGGAAGACGGAGGAGAGATGTCTTCCGGCAACGGCCATCACCACGATCCAGAAAAGCCAGCGTGGAGGGCAACGAGGCTCGTCCTTCCTGAAGACCGGTTGCAGCATCCGATTCAGCAGAACGAATATCCATGCAAGTAGGCCCGCGTTTATTAGAAACCAGACCGTTCGGCGGACAACGTCAGGCAGTGCTGCAAGGGGGACAAATACAAGCGCAAAGAATGGCGGGTATGCAAAGGTATGGGCATCGGTCTTTCGATATATGTTCTCTCCCTTCATCATCCGGGCGGCGCCTGTCAAGTAGACCTTGAGCTCACTTCCCTTCTTTCTGTTTGCCTGTATCACCCCTGCTGCAAGACCAGCGAAAAGCAGGACAAACAATCCAATCCTGACGCGTCTGTCCAGACCATCAGCAGGTTCCTGTTCGTCTTCGGGTGTGCTTTCGGTCTTTTCGTTTTCTGTGGTAGCCATCAGTTTTCTCAGGGCTTACATGTGCCTCGGCGAGAGTGTATTACATCGAGGCTTCTCGGGCAGGCAGCTCTGCTCCGATCCGGCCGCCAGCCGGACTTTGCTGAATTGCCGCAAGATTGGGCGAACGCGTGGGCCCGCCGTTATTGAAGGCCGACGAAGCTACTCTTCCGTCTCCTTCGAAAACGCGGTCGTCACCCGATAGGTGCCGACAGATTTACCGAGCGATGGGTAGGTGACCACGAGGTCCACGCGATAAATGCTCGCCTTGCCAGGGACAGTTACCTGTTCGGTGTGGGTGGCCCAGGCGAAACCGGGATGCTCTGGGAACGGCGCCTGCAGATCTGCCTGGGGATATCCGTGCAGGGCGAATTCGTTGAGCTTCAGCTCCGCAAGTTGAACCGCTTTCATGAGTCCCTGGGCGTTCGCTGCTTTGTGAACCGACTTGTTTCGGATCAGAAGAACCGCCATCAGGCTCGTGCTCAGAATGACCAGCGCGGCGAGGACCTCCAAGAGCGTCAGCCCGGCCTCACTTCGGTTCGTACGATGCAACAAGGTCTTCATAAACGATACGGCCATTGAAAAATTCAGGGAGCCCGGTCATGCCGTTGATCATCAGGGTCAGTTCCTTCTCTTCTTCGTTCGCCAGGTAAATGATGAGGTCTGAAAACGCGCCGAGAGGGCTGACTTCGATGCTCATGCCCCCGCTTTCCTGGAGGTCGCCTCCGACAGGCTGGATACCGGCAAATGAAACCCCTTCCGGCAACTGGTGCGTGCTGAGCGTGTTGCTGCCGAACTTCTGCTGCGTGGGGTCAACAAGCTCGTCTGAGCCGTCCGTTGGCGGCAGCAGAATCCAGAACTGCTGCCTGTCCATATCAAAGAAAAATCCCGTCTTTCGCGAAGTAAGGATGGCCTGGTCTCTGGCAGTGCGGATGGTGGCCGCGAGATCTCTTGCACCCGCTTCCATTCGATGCCGCGGGAGCAGGTTATCGAGGCTCCGAACTGCTAGGAAGGTGAATACGCTGAGCAGCACGACGACGAGGGAGAGCTCGATGAGAGTGAATCCTGCGGAGGCAGTTGGTTTTGGATTCATACGATGGCTTGCAGATCGGCGGCTTGGATGGGGTTGACGCAATATCTTACCTGAAAGAAGAAACAGCCACTCCTGAAGTTTGTTCGATGATCACCGGGCTATACGCCTCGCCGAAATGATTCTACCTGTGTTCGGCTGCGGACAACAGAGGTGGCAAACTCCAACAGCGTCATATAGAAGAACCTGTGCCCCAAATACCCAAAAGCCCGGATCATGAAAGAACTGAAATGACATTCCAGACGAAGCGCATCATCACACTTTTTCTTTTGCTGTCCGTTCCCTTTCCTAATTTTATTTTCGCCAACCCCAGGGAGACCAAAGAGGGTGGACTTATGGAGGACAGGGCAAGAAAGACAAGTGGCTGGAGCGACTGGCTGCGGATGAGAAGAAAGACACCCAGGGGATGGCCGCACGCTCCCTCGTCTGCCCGATTGTGAAGCGCGGCCCGCGCCTCGACGGCAAGCTGGACGACGCGGAGTGGAAGCAGGCCGTCGAGATTACCGGTATGACCGATCTGGCGGGCAAGAGGCGAGCGCCCCAACAGACCACCTTGCGCATGCTGCGCACCGGCAAGGCGCTCTACATCGCCGTTCGCGCGGAAGAACCCCACATCAAGGATCCGTCCTTCTTTGATGCGGGCTATACCTATCCCCTGCGAATAGACCCTGAGCCCAGCGGTTACCTGTGGTGGTTTGAATCGGTCGAGATCTTCTTTGACCCGGGCCGTGACCGGCGCGACGTCACCCAGATTATGCTCAATCCCTACGGTCTCAAGGAAGGCTTCGTTTTTGACTCTGTCCGTTACGGCTTCTACGGCAAAGAGAACGATGTCCACAAAGACTGGCCGGTAGAGGGATACTGCAACATGTTGGATGATGCCTGGACATTGGAGTTTCGTGTTCCCCTTTCCGCTTTTGGCAAAGAGGCCGAGGCTCCCCTGTGGGGGTTCAATATCTGTCGAAACCGCCGGCTGCGCGTGGGAAACGGGATGAAATACTCCACCTGGACGCCCCTGGCCTGGGGCTTCCAGGACGCAAAGAACTTCGGCAAGCTGACCTTCGCAAATGGGGAGTAGTCCGAGTGACGTAAGCATGTCCCGTTCATTCAACATCTCTGACTACGGTGCTCGCATGGACGGGGTCACGGACGACACCGTCGCGCTGTGCCGTGCCTTTACCGCAGTGGCCGAGGCAGGCGGAGGGGTGTTAACCATTCCGCCGGGCGACTACTTTCTGTCCGGCGACACCACCATCCCGCTGTGCTCCGGTTTAACCGTTCTGGCCAACGGAGCGCGCTTCCGCCTGCCCGAGCGACTTGGAGACCAGGCGCATCTGACCCTGTTTGGTGGCACCGATATCTGCGACTTCTCGTGGCGAGGTGGCCACTTTGAGGGCCACTGTTTCGATCCCCGGCGCTCGGACAACACTTGGGAACCCAATGCCAATACCCGCGCGATTGACGTCGAGACTTCTGCCGGCGGCCAGACGCGCAATCTGCGGTTTTTCGAAATTACCGGCACCCGCATGGCCGGCGCCGTGGTCACCGTCCGAGGCGAGTTCGATGCACCTGGCCGGACGGTCAACGCCTTTGCGACTGCGGTCGACGTGCGCGACTGTCACTTGATCGACTGCGGCAAGTTCATGTGGGATTACGGCCTGCTCTGGCAGATGCTCGTCTGGCCGGAGGAGTATACGGCCGCGGAAACGGAGATGGCCTGGCGCTACTTCCGCCAGGATCTCGTGCGTCGTCCGATCCGTATGGACGACGGAGACGACCGAGTGCGCTTCGACAATTCACGCGACCCGGTTGAGCAAAGCCGTTCGGGTTCCGACACGGAAAGTTTGTGCTTCTTTGGAAGCACGCTGCCGCGCAACCTGGTGCGCGGCCTGCGCTACTATGTCGTGGATCGTGGGGACGATTACATCCGTGTCTCGTCAAAGCACGACGGACCGCCGATTCGTTTCGAGGGCTCGGCGGGTCCCGAAGCGGGCCTGATCGGTAACCTCTCCCACGCGTACATGCATCTCTTTCAGCCCATAGGTTGCGGCCGAGGAAAGGGAGCGGTGGAGCTGGTCGCCTGCCGCCAGACCATTCAGAGCGGCAACCGACTCAGTGCGCTGGGCGACACCATGCACCTCCAGCACTGCCACGACAACGTGTTCTCCAACAACCAGATCACCGGCTCGCGCATGGGCGCCTTCTTCATCGCCGAATACTGCCGCAACACCACCGTGACCGGTAACACGGTCGACGGCACCAACGGGTCGCGCGTGATGAGTGTCGAGAAGTCGAGCGAGGACGTCACCATCACCGGCAACACCTTCCGCAACGGGGGCCGCGGAAGTTGGATCAACCAGCCGCAGCGGCTTATCCTCCAAGGCAACGTATTCGTCAACAACACCACCAAAGGCGAGCGCGATCCCCGGCGGGGCAGGCGCTCGTTCGAGACCGGCGAATACGAACAATTTCCAGAGCTCTACTTCACCGTGTACCAACCTGACGGCCGTTACGGCCCCGCGATCATCCGCGATAACCTCTTCGTCACCGGCCCCGAGTGCAAGGCCGCCATCGATTTCGCCCGGAACGGTCACGACATTACTCTCGATGGCAACGTGTTCGAGGGGCCCGTCCGCTCCGTTCACGTGGATCCACAATGCGAGAGAGTCCATATTGGGACCAATCTGGGGATAGAAGTGTCGAAGTTACCGAGCGCAGGCCAATAAAGGAGGTTCCTTATATGAAGAAACAGACGATTCGGGCCCAGCTGATAACGGCGACCTTCCTGGCATTAGGTGCGTGCGCCACACGCGCCGCTCCCGCTGCCCTCACCTTGGCC
>JASLXP010000481.1 GCA_030740295.1 Planctomycetota bacterium | reverse complement strand
TCTATCGTCTTTTCCATAGTTCCAGACCTCTGCTCAGAACATGCTCCTTGCCTACTCCACACCAAACGCATGCAGATCCCCGCGCCCGCCGACAATCAACAAGTGCTCTTTGTAGGGCCGCATGAACTGGATGAAATCGCGCTGCTGTTTCGTCATCTGTTCTTTGTAGCTGGCTTCCGAATGACGAACGCCGGTCTTCTGATCGATCATAAAGATGCGGTTGGTTTCCGGATTCAGGTAGACGATGTCTTCGCCTCTGAAAATCGGGGGAGAGTGCACGCTCATCGACTTCATGTCCGTTTTCCAGAGGATTTGCCCGGACTGCGGCTGGATGGCGTAGAGGTAGATAGTCCGTGCCTTGTAGCCCCGAACATGAAGGTATAGGACGCCCTCTTGTATGACCGGCGGGCGCGGGAACGTGCCGCCGAATCGGATGGAATAATCGAAATCGCCGGAAGCGATATCCAGCATGTGAAGCTGCCAGGTTGTGTCCTCGCAGAGAAATAGCTTGTCCCCTTGAATGACCGGCTGAATCCAGATGCCCTGTTGGGGCAGCTCTTTGGTCAGGACTGCTTTTCCGGTGGCCGCTTCACGGACCACCAACGTTGAATGGTTATCGATGGCTTCAATTGATGCGACATAACGGCCCTGAAACGCAATCTCCTGCACATGCCGAGACATAGTCACTTTCCACTCTACGGAGCCGCTGCCGGTGTCGATGGAGACGAGCCGTGGTCGCCTTCCCTGGCTCGCAAGAAGGATCAACCGGTCCGGAGTGATGTGAATACTCGGGACGCGAATCTGCGCATCGGGCAGACCGGTTACATCGACTGTTTTTCCTCCCTTTATGATCTGCACACGATCCGCGAGCGACTCTCGATGCACCTGCAGTTCCACTCCGTCATGGTAAAGGATCGCCTTGCCGGGCTTCATCTGCCTCAAGACTTTGCCCGAGGTCGGCTCGACCTCGAGCCACCGTGCGAGACCGGAATAGATGACGCCATTCGGGGTAACCGAGTGTGTGCGTGCGATATCATAGAGCCGTGTGTGCCGGAGCAGCCGGAGCTTGAACGGGCGGGGTTTGATTTCGCCGGCAGTGCTGAAGTTGTCCGCACGCAACCTGCCCTGCTTCTGCCTGACCGAGAGGTAATACTTCAGTGAGACCGTTCTGATTTTGCTCAAACGAATGGGCGCGGTCGGGAGCTCGCCGGAAACTTTTGAATAGATGGCCTGGGCCTCGTCTTCCCTGTTCTGTGCTTCCAGGCAGCGCGCAATCTGGACCTGCACGTCCGCAGCTTCCGGCGAAAGGCGTTTGAGCGAGCGCTCGTCATTCTCGTTCCGGTAGTAGTTTTCGAGCACTTCCTGAAACGCTCGGATCTCTTCGAACTGCGCGAGAGCCTTGGCAGTGTCATTCTTGTCAAACAGATCGTAAGCCCAGCTTCGTTGGATTTCGCTGAGGCGCTGCCGGACGGGCAGCAGCATGCTCTGGCTCGATAGCTCCAGGGCCTTGCGGTATTCGTGCACCGCGGTCGGATAATCGCCGAGGTAGTCGTAGATGTTGCCGCGGGTCATGTAATAAGAATGGATGCCGGGATTGGCTTCGATGGCCTTGCCAAGCATCTCCAGTGCCTCTTCGGTCTGTTCGGCACGGAAGTAACGTGTGGCCAGTTGATAGAAGACGGTGGCATCAGTGAACACGCGCTCGGAGACGCGGCCCCAGAAGGCAAGCGCCTCTTCCATCTGCCCCTGATCGGCAAAGAGGTCGCCGATACGCAGAAAGTATTTCCACTTGTTGACCGGGTCGATGACCGATGCCTTGCGGAGCTCGACGACCGCCTGTTCGAAAGAATCGCGCATCACGTAAGAGACCGATTTTCCCAGGTAGCCGGGAATAAAAAGCGGATCACGGTAGAGCGCGTCGGTAAAGAATCTCAGGCCGAAGGTGGCTCTCGGCATGTCGCCGGTATAGAAGCCGAAAGGCTTCTTGGTGGGGCCGCCTTTGAGGCCGGGGAAACTGAAATAATAAGGAGGCGCCTGCTGCTGAATGTCAGCGATACACCAGGCCGGCATCGGATCATCCCGTCTGTTGAAGTAATCTTGTGAATGCTTCTGCAGAAGCGGTTTCAGTCCTCGCACACCACCGCGCTTGTTCTTGGCCCACGCTCCGTAGCCCATCGCCAGGCTCAGCAATTCCGAGTTCATCTCCTGCTTAATCGCCGGATGCGGCGCGAGGTCGAATGCCTCCATCGCGCTGCTGACTGCCCGATCGTAGAGTGTGTTTTGATCGCTGCTGTTCCGAGGCTTTGAAGCACCCAGACGAAGACAGGTCTCGCTGTGCATCCGCGCCAGTCCGGTATCTTCAGCGAATCGTTTACGGCCGGCTTCGATGACCGCTTTCGATTCTTCCAGTTGACGGTACTCGAGCAAGAGCTGGCCGGCCCACTGGGTTTCCGCGAGGGTGAGTCTGCCACGTTCGGATGCCGCACGGATGAGGTCGTTCGCCTTCTTCAGGTAGCCTTTGGTCCGTTCCAGCCACTGCTTCATTGCTTCTGGGTTTTTGGCCTCTGTTTCCGCGTCTTTCTTTCCTCCTGCATCCGAACCCTCGAGAGACTCCGGCGTCTCCGCAGATCTTTGAAAGTAGAGCTCCGCCAGTTCCAGCCCGTAGGATTCGACATCGGGGGCCACCTCTAAAAGACTGCGGTAGGCCTCTTCCGACCAGTCCAGTTCGCCGGCGCGCCTCATCGCCCGTGCCACCGAAAGATAGCGGGAAGGTTGCGTCTTATCTTCGTCGATCACCGCGTCCCAGATAGCCCTCGCCGCGTCACGATTCTTCTGGGAAATGTGGTACTCCGCATCCTGGAGCTTGTAGTGGACGTTTTGTGGACTAAGCGCGGTGAGCCTCCGGCTCGCGTCGGTGACGCCCTCGTCGTTTCCGAGCTCCACCAGAACAGAACGATAGCGTTCGAGAATCTGCACGTCGCGAGGACTGGCGCTGGAAGCCGCTGCGAGGTGTTCGGACGCCGATTCGGCATTGCCCTGGGCCTGGCGCAGAGCGGCAAGCTCGAGCAGATCGCTGACATCCGGTGACTCTTTGTCCACCCGTGTTTCGAGCTCAGCCTGCAACGTTTTGAGCTTCTGCTGTTCCTTGAAACATTGACGAATGCGGGCATTAAGTTCCTCGCTGAGCCAGTGAGATTCGGAGAGGTAGGTTTTGGCCTTGCGGTAGGTGAGCACAGCTTTATCGAATTGCTTCTGCTCAAACTCCACTTGTCCCAGATCGACCAGGGCAAAGCAGGTGCCCTCCGTATCCTCGTCGAGGAGTTCAAGGAGTTTCGTGAGCCATCGTTCCGCAAGTTTCCACTGACTGAATGCCCTTGCGGCAGTCGTCAGTTTGCGAAATGAACCTGCGTCGAAAGGCAGAAGCTCTGCGATTTCCTCCCATGTCTTCTTCGCATCATCGAAACGTTCAAGGGTAGCATGGACCCGCGCCAGGCCGTGCAGGCTGCGCACGCGGTCGTTCAAATCCGAAGCCAGCGCCGCGGCGAGACGGTAGCCTTTGGCTGCATTCTCGAACTTGCGCTGCTTGAAGTACACATCGGCCAGCAGGTATCTGGCGTAGTAGTCGTTCACATCGAGTCGTGCTGCATCGCGAAATTTTACACCTGCCTGAAAGAGGTCTCGGAAGGACGCGTACAGCTTGCCCAGAATGATGTGCAAATTTCCCTTCTTCGGATCGAGCCGGATCGCATTCTGGAAGAAATTGACGAGAAGGAATTCTTTGCTCTCGGCCTTGAACGCGCCGTAGACCTGACGGAACGCAAAGTCGTTTCGGGCATCGCTCAGGAGCACGTCCATGTACCGGTCGACGACCTTCTGGCGTTGCGCGGAGAGCTT
>JASLXP010000480.1 GCA_030740295.1 Planctomycetota bacterium | reverse complement strand
TTGTCCCGACTGACTTCCAGGCTGCTCCCCCTGCTGCTGCCCCGGCTGGCTTCCAGTCTGCTCCCCTTGCTGCTGCCCCGGCTGGCTCACTGCCTGCTGCCCCGGCTGGCTTCCAGTCTGCTCCCCTTGCTGCTGCCCCGGCTGAGTTCCCTCTTCGGCACCTGCCTGCTGCCCGGGCTGTGAATCGGTGCCGGAGTCCTGGCTGCTGTCTGATGCACGGGAAGTGGCAGTGTCCGACGCCTCGCCTTGCTGAGAGTCACTTGGCTGGGTGCCGCTGTTCTGGTCATTGCTCTGGGTCCGATTCGCCTCTGGTTCTTGGCCCGCAGCAGGCTGTGCACCTTCAGCATCGGTACTGCCGTCTTGTGAATCCTCGCTGTTGGTTCCGCTCTGTGATTGCTCGGCATTCTGCTCTGTTGAGCCGTCACCTGCGGTGTCGGTTTCGGAATTCTGTCCTTCGGTCGAATCGCTGTCACTCTGTTCGTTGTCG
Source organism: Planctomycetota bacterium (assembly GCA_030740295.1). The sequence goes on along the minus strand of JASLXP010000480.1, from coordinate 1,957 downwards.
CCGGCACGCTGTTGTTCGTCCTCTTCGTCCGTCTGCGAGGCTCCTTCATCCCGATCCCCGTCCCCCGCGTCTTCGGAGGAATCAGCTTCATTGGAATCTTCAGCATCAGGTGTCGAGGCCGCACTGTTCGCAGGGCTCTCCGAATCAGCTTGTGAATTATCACGTTCCGCTCTTTCCTCATCAGAGCTCTGCTCGCCCTGTTCCTCGCTTGCCTCCTGTTCTGTCTGATCTGTCTCAACGGTGGTATCGGATTCCTCAGGCGCGTTCAGTGCCAACTGGACTGGTCTGGAATCCAGGATACGCAAACCAAAAGTCTGGGATTCGCCGGCATTTGGTTCATCCGGCTTATTATCCTGTACGAGTATTGAATAGGTTGCTTCGTCCCCTGCGCGCAGGCCAAGAGACTTCACGGGCAACCGGACATTCGCCGTCTTCTCTCGAGTCAGATCTGGAACTACCAGGGGCAGTATCCGCTCCTCCTCGAAACGTGATTTGAGACGGAGTTTTACCGAAGTAAGGCCGAAATCGTCGCGCATGCGGAATACCAGCTCAAGAGATTCGTTCTCCGCCAGTTCCACATCCTGGGCAGGCTGGATGGCCCGCACTTCCGGTGGCTTGTCTTTGAGCGCGATGATGCGATGGCGCGGTGGGTTCAGTTCTTTGTAGCCTTGCGTACTGGTGAGCAGCACCCGGTAGATATCGTTCGAATGCACTGCCACATCGAAGGTGATCCTCTGTGGGGTTGTGATTCTTACAATCGTCGAATCTTTCGAATTCCCGAGCATTACCTGCGCCTGATTGACAGGGACATTGGTCTCCCCCTGGATGGTGGCCCGTGACCCTTCGATGGCTTTGACTGTCCCGCCTTGAAACTCTCTCTTTTCCAGGCCGGTATATGCGGGGAAGAAAAGTTCCCCGCGGATGGATGTCAGCGTCGGCGGATTGACCACGGTGACCACATATCTCTCGCTGCGAGTGTCTCCCGCGGCGAGGAAGTAACGAATGGTGTCTTCGGGCGCCTCCATGCTCGCCTTGAGAATGCCGTTACCTGAGACGGTCATGGGCATGGTTTCCCAGGTCGTGCCGTCGTCCATGCTGTACACGAGGTCGGCCGTTTCCGGTGAGTTGCCTTCAGTCTGAGCCCAGAATTCGACTGGGTTGCCCTTAAGGACGTCCGCATCCCCCGGTTCCACTCTTGAGATCTTTGTCAGTGTTGGCGGGAGGATCTGTTGCGTGGGAAAGATGGCTCTCTTCAGCGAGACGGTAATGCTCTTTTGCGATAAAAGCGCGTACCCATAGATCAGAAGGGAAAGAGCGATAAAGGCCGCGGCGAACGGCTTGAGCACTTTGAAAGAGAAAACACTGGGGACGGCAAATCCTTCGAGTTTGCGAGAGATGTTGTTCGAAATGTCGTGGCGAATGATCGGAGAAGTCTCATTGTCCAACTGCAAATATGTGACGAGCCGGTTTTTCAGCTCTGGATGCTGGTGTTCAATTCGGTGTGCGATGAATAGCTGATTGATACGCCTGAACACGGGCCGCAAGACCAGCCACAGCACAAGCCCGATGGATGCGACCTGATACAGGACAAGCAATCCCAACCGGTAGGGCCGCCTCAGAATGATAAAGTGATCGAGCAAGACCTCGGAGAAGAAGAATCCAAATGTAAAGATCACCATGACCATCCCGCCTATGGCCATGTCAATCAGGCGTATTCGCCGCTGGGCCTGGGTCAGGATTTGTTCGAGGTGAATGTCCGCGTCCATTAACAACTCCAGAATGTGGGAGCTGGGGGTAGTCCGTTAGTATAGCGTGCGTCTGGCAGTATGTGCACGGATAATTGAATGACTTTGGCTCAAGTTCAGTGTGTTTGCATGCGTTATCTGTGTCACTATCTTGAATGCTTGTGATTGGTATACACGCGCTGTGAGATTTTCCCGCGGCATCGGCCGCGACC
>JASLXP010000479.1 GCA_030740295.1 Planctomycetota bacterium | reverse complement strand
GAGCCAGATGATTTCAATGTCCTTGATCTTCATATGGGATTCCGATCTATTGAGAAGGCGGCCGAAACGGAAGTTTCAGATCTCGTGGTCAGGCTCCGCGTCCATCGACGGTTCTTGGTTTGAACAGGCTCGAAAAAACATCCGGGCTGTGGTCATCCGAGCAAGGGGAGGAGACCGAACGCGCGCTCGCCAGACTCTCCATCGATATCCATGATAGCCCAGTCCTCTCCCAAAGCGAATGGCCCGGTCAGCAAGACACCCAGAGCGAACGACACCCGGTGCGCGGTGTGCCTTACTCGCCCGTGGCGCTGCTAATGGAATACACGCGCGATTGCCCCATCGTCTATCACACAGGCGGCACAACTTACAGCAGCGCCCGCATCCCTTACGACGACGCGGATCATATGAACCACGGCCTTTTCAATGACCTCCTCTTCCCCGAGCACCGGCACACTCGGTTCAGCGGCGGTTATTCACGGACCGCGCCGTACGGCGAGATATTTGACATCCTCTCCCCGAACGAGCCCGGCAGAAACATCGACCCCAAGATATTCGACGGGTACAAAGTGCTCTTCGCTCTCGGGGGCCAGCGGATGGATGCCAGGTATGTCCGCGTGCTCAAGTCTTACGTCGAAGCCGGGGGCACGTTCGTTCTGAATGCCGCGGACACAAGTGAATACCTGCCCCTGTCGTTCTTTGGCGTCGCATCCGCCGGCGATCCGATCCGGGCAACTCAGATCCGAAACAGCCTGACGGGTCGAGAATTTGACGAACAGCCCTTTATGCTCCAGCCGCTGACCCTTGACGGTGGCGTGCCCCTTTACACCAGTGGCGAACACCCGGCTGTCGTGCGCAATCGCGTGGGCAAAGGCTACGCGATGCTGGTTGCCGCCCGTTATATGATCCAGTCAGAAACGGTAGCCAGTACGGACGGCATGTGGGACCGGGCATGGACAAAGAAGCCGGTGCTGAAGTTCGTTGATGACTTCATCGAAAGTCTGATTCGGAGTCTGACGCCGTTCGATATCCGCCGGCGACAGGAGGACAAGCCGGACCTGTCATGGCAGATCAACCGCAAAGGGGAAGGTTGGACCGTGACTATGTTCAACTACTCTCTGAAGCGGTCAGAGCTTGTTTCGCGCCCTATGGGCACCGCGAAAGTTTTTGCGGAGTATCCCTATCGTGCGGTGCCATTCGAGATCGCCTGCAACGCGCCCATGACCGATGTCGTCGAATGTTACGGTGACCGGGATGTGCAATGGCAGCGCGCTGCCGGACGAATGGTCGTGTCAGAATCGATGCGGGGAGGCGAAATCCGCGTCTACGAATTTCAACCGCGGCGCATCGAGCTGCCGGAGCGCGAAGTCTACGTCAATTACGCTCTAAATCGGCCGGTGACAGCGTCATCAACCTTGAAAGCGTACTCCCCTGCCGCAGCGGTTGACGGAATCCGGAACAACGATGATTTCTGGCAGTCCGACCTGGACCCGAAGCGCCGTTACGTCCTTGACCTGCCGCAATGGCTTCAGGTTGACCTCGAACAGGTCCGCAACATCGACCATATCTTCGTGCAGTTTCATACCTGGCCCCACGCCTCGCTCGAAACGCGCCAGTTCATCTATCGCTACACCATCGACGCCTCGGCCGATGGCAAGGACTGGCGCACGGTCATCGACGAGAACCGGAACATGGACCCGGCACGGCGGGAGGGTCTCGAGCGCTGGTTTGAACCGGTCAAGGCGCGTTTCGTTCGGCTGATGGTGACCCACAGCTCGGCCCACTCGGGAGCGCAGGTTGTCGAGTTGAAAGTGATGGGGCCGGAGAAGGAGAAGTTGCGCCCGGCCCGCAAGTCGATCCGGCCTCCGTGGCAGCCCACGTTTCCGGATCACGTCAGGAATGCTCTGCCGGCGAAGGTCGTATATCTGATTGCGGCCAAGCCCAAGTCGGTGAAACCCGGCTGGATGCCTGCGGGGAAGACCTGGCCGGAACTGAACGGCTGGGTGAGGCTCTATGCCGACAATTCCGGAGATGGTCTTGTATGTACCCGCAGCCTATACGGGGAGAGCGTCAGCGAAATCATCTACGAGATACCAACTGGCTGTGCGACCTTCGCGGCCGCGGCCGGATTCGGCGCCCGTGCGAGAGACGCGTCGGTAGAGTTTCAGGTCTTCGTCGACGGGGCAAAGAAATTCGACAGCGAGCTCTACCGCTTCGGGCGACCCGTGCTGCCGGTAGTGGTGGATGTCGGCGGCGCCCACGAATTGCGGCTGGTGGTCACGGACGGCGGCGATGGTCTTCGCAACGATTACGCCTGGTGGGGCGACGCCAGGTTTGTGATGAAGTGACCTGAGCAGAAGTGTGGAGCAGGCTTCAACGGCAACCGAATCCGAAGGACGTATCTACGGACCAGCTCCGCTGCTCAGACAGGTGAGTTTGCCGTCGCGTGTAGCTACATAGAGGCGGCCGGCAGTGGCGGCGATTCCGAACGGGACCGGCGGGGCGGACAGCTCATACTGATTGAGCTTCGTGCCGGCTGAGGACGAAACTGCCGTGATGATGCCTCCTGGTGAAGCTGTGCTTCCGGTTGAAGCCGGCCCACCGGCATAAAGGGTCTCGCCGGCGAGGACGAAGGTCGTCAACGGATGTGTGGAATCCAGCACCCATCTCTGCTTGCCGCGATGCTCTATCTGGTGCTTAGGTGGCTTCTTCCAGCCCGTTGGAACCAGCCGCAAACGGTAGAGGCCGGATTCGGCTCTGACGCTGGAGTCCTGGATGGATCGTGCAACTGAATTAATGGCCTGCTTGCCGCTCTCCGTGTGGTAGCTCCATGCGTGCATAGAAACAGAGCCATTGAGCATCACCAGGTCCTTAGCGAGGGCGATGCGGCTTTTCTTTTTGATGCCTCCGTGGAACTCCGAAAAGGATATTCGCTCTTCGAGGAGAGATTCTCCGCTCGCGAGTGAGACGCCGTAGAAATAGATTCCACCGTCGAGTTCGGAACTTCTTCCCGCGGCAAAATATGCCTTTCCATCGTTGACGAGAACGCTTCCTCGTACGGGCCACGACGATTCCAGTTGCCCGAACACAACGATTCGCCTTTCCTCGGGTGTGGCTCGAAACCGCCAGACCAGTGCCCCGTCAGTTGCTCTCAGACAGTAGGCCCAGCCGTCCCGGCAGCCGAAGATAACGATTCCCTCATGAATGGTGGGTGGTCCATCCACGGGCCCGCCAGCCGTGAAAGACCATCGCTTCTTTCCGGTATCCGCATCGCGGGCATCGACTCGATGCTTCTGTGGTAGCGAAACGCAGACAATACCCTCGGCCGAGACCGGACCCGAAATATCCTCTCCGAGCTTGATCTCCCACAAGGGGCGCAGAGCGGTTCCTGCCTCCTCGCCAGTGGCGCCGCTTCGAGCCGCATCATGCCTGAGAGTTCGCCAGCCCTTCGAAGCTCCTCGGACCGGTGGTTTCACTTTGCCGAAAGCCGGGCCGCGCTCGAGCCTGTCCGTCTGTGCAACCGGCTGCTCCGGCTGCCACCAGTCCTCCGGAGCAATACCCATGAATCCTCGCAGCATTGGGAAACACACACATTTATTTGGAACGCTGTAAACCATGCCGTTCGCCGGCAGGAATCCAAAGCCGCAACCGGAACGGGCCGCGCGGATGTAGTCGAGCTTCCCCGTTGCGTGCTCCAGGAGCGCGTTCGAGTCGTCGATAAAGTAGCGGCTGGTCGCCTGAGCTGGTGAGCAGCGCTTGGCCGCGGTGGGCAGGCTGTATTCCAGACGCTTCTTTTCTTTGCCGGTGTTGATATCCAGAGCGGTCCATACCCCGCCGGATTTCTCTTGTGTCCACAGCATGCCCCCGACGGAGAACATAGAGTTGCGAAAGTTGGCCTCGACAGACTTGTTCTTTTTCAGAGACTCCCAGAGGGGCGATCCATCTTTGGCCGAATAAGCGAAGATGCCTCCGCGATTCGAGATGACAAGTACGCCCTGCCGGTAAAGAAAGGCGCCGCCGGCAGAGCCTGGGCCAAGTCTGACCCACTGCTTCTCACCGGTCGCCGAATCCAGGCAGACGATCGGTGTCGGCCTTCCGTACCCTGAATAGAAAAGCTTGCCATCACCCCATGCGGCCCGACCGTGGTATGACGCTCCTTTGGATTTCCATTTGATTTCCCCTGTCGCAGTGTTGACGGCCCGGACACCACCGCGGCTGACAATGAAAAGGATGCCTTCTCGAACGAAACACTTTCCCACATGACGGCCGGTCTGGAAATCGAGCAGGGCTTTGCCCGTCGCGGCATCGAAAGACTTCAGAGAGCCTTCGAGTATCGCGTAGACACGATCTCCGACCGCGAACAGAGGGCCAGAATCGATGGGGCGCTGCCACAACAGGAGGCCGTTAAACGCGTCTCGTGCGACAAGAACGACTTTTCCTGCCACGCCCCAGGAAGGAGGCTCTTTGAAAACGCAGAAGTTTCTGCCGTTGGCCGAGGTGTAACCTTTTACAGCCTGGTAGCGTTCGCCGGGGATTTTTGGGCCCGCGGCCCACTGTAGATGCGTGAACGGCCCCGACGCGTCTTGGTAAACAGCATTGCCGTTCAGGAAATGTGAGCCTCGACTCCACGTCTCAGGCTTCAACGGGACAGCCTTGCGAAACTTGACCCACAGCCCTCCTCTGTTGCTCCACTCGAACTCTGTGATTCCCGCTTTCGTAAGCAGAGAGGATAACCTGTCTTTTGAGAGGCTAGGTTGAGCTCCGGCGCGCTGCCCGACAAAGGCCGTCCCGCCGGGAGCGAGCACGCGCAGGATTTCTTTGAAGGTGAGCCCTGCGTTCAATGTGCGGGGCAGGTCGTCCGCTATTACCAGGTTGACCAGGTTGGATGTGTAGGGCAGTCGCTTCAGTTTGCTCCGGATCACGGATACCGGCCCGTAATTACCACGGGCCTGAACGGCCTTCCTCGCGGACCGCACCAGAGCTGCGGTCGGAGAAATTCCCTGCACGAGGAATCGCCCGTCCTGCCGCAGTTCTTCCGTGAGCTTCCCATCCCCGCAGCCCAGATGAACGCAGAGCCCGCCGGTCACGCCGGAGGCCCGAACGATCTCGCTTGCGAGGGCTCTCGGATCATTGAAGGTCTCCGCAGCAGCGAATGGCTGAAAGGCGAATATCCAGAGAAGGCCCCTCGCGCTCTTGGCGGACACATGAAGCCTGGCTGATACCTTTATGACGTTACCTCCGTTTGAAGTCGGTTCTGCGAATAGGACCGGGCTGGCCACTACTCCCCGGGATTATCGATGCTTCGTATCTCATCCTGCAGTTCCTTGATCTTGAGCAGCGCTTCGAGCGGGGTCATGGAATCGATATCGAGATCGCGAAACCGGTCGATGATATCTTCGTGCGGAAAACTGAAAAGGAGCATCTGCATCTCATGCGGCTGTTTTGATTTCGGGTGGGGCGCGAACTTCGGCTTGCCCGTGGGATCGATCGTATGGGATTCGAGGTTCTTGAGAATGGTCTGGGCGCGCTGGATGACGTTTTTCGGAACGCCGGCCAGACGGGCCACGTGGATGCCGTAGCTCTTGTCCGTGCCGCCCTCGACTATTTTGCGCAGGAACACGATCTCTTCCCCCCACTCGCGAACTGCGATGTTGTAGTTTTTTACGCCTTCGAGGATGCTGGCCAGCGCGGTGAGCTCGTGATAATGCGTGGCGAACAACGTGCGTGCTCTCGATTTCTCCACAATGTATTCGCACACGGCCCAGGCGATGCTGACACCATCGAAGGTGCTCGTGCCGCGGCCGACTTCATCGAGGATGATCAGGCTGCGCTGGGTGGCGTTGTTGAGGATGTTGGCGGCTTCGTGCATCTCGACCATGAAGGTGCTGTGCCCGCGTGAAAGATCGTCGGCCGCGCCTACTCGCGTGAAGATGCGGTCGGCGATACCGATCTCCGCTTTCTGAGCGGGGACGAAACTTCCCATCTGCGCCATCAACGTGATGAGTGCGACCTGCCGGATGTAGGTCGATTTACCGGCCATGTTCGGACCGGTGATGATGAGCAACTGATTGGAGGAGTCGAGCGTGACGTCGTTCGGAACGAAGTTTTCACCCACGAGAGTTTCTTCGAGAACGGGATGACGACCTTCGACGATTGTGATCTCGAGTCCATCATTTGCCGCGGGACGACAGTAGCCATTGCGGGAAGCGACCTCGGCCAGCGATGCCAGCA
>JASLXP010000478.1 GCA_030740295.1 Planctomycetota bacterium | reverse complement strand
GGGAATCCGCGACATGTTTTACGTGCACGGTGCTGCGGCCACGCCGAACTGTACGCTCGGGAGCGATATCTGCGGTAACTTTACCAACGAAGACGACATCATCGCTGAGCCGCTCGAGATCGTCGATGGTCATATCGTTGTGCCTGACAAGCCTGGCCTGGGCGTCGAGGTGGATGAAGAGGCGATCGAGAAATACCGAGCGTAGTCCGTCTTCATCATCCGGAAGAGGTGGACAACAGGGGCAGCGAAGGGGCGCGGGTTCTGAACCAGCGATGCAAGTGAAGTTCGCCTGGTTCTTTTACATCCGGTCATGAGCCTCCAACAATCAGCTTTACCACCTGTCTGGTGTTTTCCTTTGAGAAAGAAAGACGAACCGAGATGAGTGCCTCATCCAGGAAACCCTCACCCCCTTTTCGGTAGGGATTGTGGGGGAGGGTCGGCCAGATGAAGCTCGCCCCGTCCGGCAACTCCAATCTCCAGCCGGCATGTTCCATCCATGCAACATTGTCTTCCAGGCGCTCTTCGGTTAGTGAGATATTGTCGGCCGAAGAGGTCGTCAACGTCTGTTCCTGATGCGGTATGAGGGTGACGTGTGCTTCGACCGGCATCTCAGAATTCACAGTGGCTTCAAGGATCAAGTGAAGTTCTGATTCGCTTTTGATCTCGACGGATACTGAGCAGGTCTCTTCACCGTATTTGAACGAGACCTCAGATGCTTCGGCAGCCAGCTTCGATTCGGATGGGACGTGGAACAGAGGGATGTCGGGCGCGAAATCAGGATTCTCTTCGCCTGGAGAGTGTTTCAGGAGCGACGTATCGCCGACCGTGAACGTACTCCACATGGGCTGCAGTTTTGTGTTTCCTCCTCCGATGATGAGTCCGAGTTCATCGTGGTACACGCTGACGAGATTCTGCCGATCCTGGCCCCATCGATTTTCGGGGATGGGCGCGCAGTAGGCCGAGAGAACGTAAAACCAGGGTCCCTGACGCATAACGAGTGCGTCGTCGCTCATGCGATAGGTATGTTCACCGGCATCGGAGGCGGTGGGTTCGAATTCGCCTACCGCTCCGTGCAACAGAATGCTTGCAGCGTAATCCGCTCCGAAGTTCTTTCCGGTTGCGGTGTGGAGGGAATGCTGCTGCTTCAGGAAGCCGCGGCCCTTCGCGGTGTGGGCGAAACCGGGGTTGCCGACGCGCACTCCTGAATGCCAGGGATTCCGGCCGTCGATAGTCTCGACCATACTTCCGTCAGGATAAACAAAGTTTGAATGGTAGTCCGCGGCGCGCTCCAGACTCGGCAAGACGTATTCATCATTTGAGATCGCGTAATACGTGCCGACGGACTCCACATAAACAAAGTTGTACATAACGACCGGTCCTGCGTGTTCGGCCCACCAGCCGTCAGGGGTTTGTGAATCGACGATTCTGTGCAGGAAGTCCCGCGATTGAGTGAGCCATTCCTCACGTTCGAAGAGCGTCCCCGCGAAGTAGAGCGCCATGGCATGATGCGCGGGGATGTTGTGCAGGCGGCTGATGTCTTCTTCGGCGATACGAGTGAAAGCAAACTGAAGAAAGTCATCCCAGCGTTTTCGATCTTCAGAGGCAAATGCATCACGCGTCAGGCAGTAGCTGCGAATCCATCGGCTGTAAGTCCAGGGCTGATGAATCTGACCCCACGTCGAGTGATCCTTCTTTCGAAAGGTCCATTTCGCGTTCTCGTCCGCATCCTCAATGAGTGCGTCGCCTCCGAGCAGAATGGCTTCGAGCACCCGGTCGTTGTGGTGATGTTCGCTCGCCTCAAGAGACCATGCAACGCCCAGTGGGAACAAGTTGTTCTGATCGTTGCAGATCCAGGGCTCTGTGCCGAACTGACCGTTCGGCTTCTGCGAGGCAAGAATCTCTGGAACACCCGCGTCGAGAGATTCAAGAAGTTCAGGTTCGAAATTCCATATGTCTGCCATGAGAATTGCCTTTCCTTATTTGCGCTAATCCGAAGGTATCGATGCCCGTCAGAAGTCTTGCGCCTTCTACTACCGCGGCCAGGAAGTCGCAAGACTTCCACGTGAGTAGCAGGACTCGCGAAAGCCAACGAATCTGCTTTGTTCCTTGCCCCAGTGCAGGTTTCAAGATCGGTGAGCGATCTTCAGTTTCCTCAGCTTGCCTTTAAACCAACCTGCCTTTCCGATGAAAGGTTGCAGTTTGCCGGCAGTTCCACCGAAGCCTCCAAACACCGAAGTCGTATCGTAAAGCCCGACGCCCCTGCAATTCATGGGAGCGCATTCCTTCCCGCCGATGCTGAAGCGCATGTGTTTCAGGTCGTACATCACTTCGATAGTGTGCCACCGGCCCGGGGCCAGTTGGAGACCGCTATCGAATCCGATGACCTTCAGTTTGTCGTTGACAAACGAGCCAAACAGTTTGCCTGATTCGATTCGGACCACGAGTGAGCCGATGTAGTACCCGTGGTGCGCGAAAAGGATCTGGGGGAGATCCACGCGGTCTGGCTTGATCTCAAAGGAGAGCCTGAAAGCCCCGCGGCGAGGCAGCGCGCCCTGCGGAAGAGCGATGAAGTTTCCGTTCCCATCGAATTCCAGACAGTCGGCCCCTTCATCCCTGGTCCAGACAGGTGCGGTTGATTTCGCCGATTCAGGGAAGTTGGACCGCCGGACAAAAGGTGAGCCGTCCAGTCCTCCATCGCCTCCGCGAAAAGTGACGCTGTCCGTCATCCCGCCGAGGTGGCCCCGAAAGCATCGGCCCGTTTCGGTGTCCAGAACACTGCCACGATCCGGCGACATCCGATAGAGGATCTCAGGGATGCGCCGTTTGGTGATGGCCACCTGAACCGGCTCGCCCTTCGCTTCGGAGTAAACCGGCAGTGTTACGGTTCCGCTGCTTCCCGCGTCGCGAAGCATGAGTGGCGCGCTCCGATAGATTTTTCCTGAACGTGTGATCACGCGCATATGAAAAACGGAATTCGGATGATCCGGGCTTATGCGAGCGCTGAACTGCACCTGTTTGCGATTCAGATGCATCGGATGATCCGCTTGATTCACGTAACGGCTGAAAGTGACAGTGAGGCCATCGTCCAATGTCCTGGAGATAATGTCCCGCTCGATGAGGTCGCTGGCCGAAACGCTCATGGATGCGATATCGGAATCCAGTATCAGAGCCGCCTTCGGAACATCTTTCGTCCGTATGCCCAGGAACAACTGCCGCGGATACCAGTCCACATTTGTCGAAGCAGAAAACTTGTTCTCCATCAGTTTGGCGTTCCCCCAGATACTGGCCTGCTTTTCCGGCCAGAGCCCTTCAGCCCCCTCGACTCGTAAGTGACCTCGAAATCTCTTCCTGCGAAAGCTGCGAAGCTCCATGCAGAAGGTTTCGATGCTCTCCGTTTCACGATGAGAATCCCCGCCCGGGGTGACAGCAAAAACAACCGCATCTTCATCGAGGATTTCCACGGAGGCGATGTCTTCTTTGCTGGTCACGTTCCCCTCACAACGATAGAGCCCGTCCGCGCCGGGTTGGGCGCCTGACCAGCGGAAGCCAACGGCGGAGGGCTGACAGAGATCGCGCAGGGGCGTTTTGACCCATTTGTAATCCCAGTTCCATGTAGGCCGGATGCGAATGTGATGCAGGCCATCTTCGAAGGTCTGTTCACCTGAACCCGAGCGAACGACCAGCGACGGTCTCAGCACTGGGTACATCGAGAATGTCTCCGAAGGAATCCGAATGGTATTGTCCTCAAGTTTCCTGCCTGAAAAACGAAGGCTCTTGGATTGCCAGACGATTCTGCCTTCGAGGTTTTTCAATCGAAGCCTTGCGGAACAGGCATTCGCCATCTCTGCATCGGGAACAAAGAGGATCTCGATTTCAAGGACTTCCCCAAGCGTCAGAATCTTTCGGTGACTGATGACCAGATTCGGTACGCTGGCATCATCATCCAGTCGTGACCGCAGCGGCTCGTTCCTTATGCGGCTCATGTAATAACGGAGAATCCGCTGCGTCGAGAAGGAATTGTAAACCGTCGGGCGAAAGCTCGTGTTTTCATTCTGCTCGTCCCACTCTGGCAGCACGATGAGATCAGGCCTTGCCCTCGATGCTGTCTCGAAAGATCTGCGGAGAGTCTTTGTGCCTTCACAGCTCAGCGTGTAGCCAAGGCGTGTACAATTCTCGTGCCCGATGCAGGCGCTCAGCCCAAGATACTTGGACCGAAAACGCGGCTCGTCCATAACCTCGTTGAAAAGGGGAATGAGAAACTTGCGGTAAAAGCGATCGTCGAACTTGCGACTGGTTTTCAACGCATGGCAGCCTGCGAAATAGAGTCCATCGAAGACGGCAGCCCATGACCGCAGGTAGGCTCTGATCCTCTCCTTGTCCTGGTGGCTCGGAGGTGAATCGCTGTTCCACCGTTCGCACCATCTCATCCAGCCAATACCCGCAGGACGTTGAATATCTGGAAGAAAGAGAAACTTGTTTCCATACCTTGCCCGCAGTTTCGAAAGCATGTCCTTCCAATCATCGAGCGGGATGCTGTCGGAGTGGTAAGCCGTGATTGGGATCCGGTCACGAATGCGAATGGTCGCGGCGCACTTTTCTGCCGCGTCCAGCATGGCGAGTTTCTTATCCAGGTCACGATAAGAAAGGAACTCCGGCAACAGGGCGAATCCTCCGGGCGGCTCGCGATTCGCGTGTTCAAAAATGCCCATTCGCCGGGTCGTTTCCGGAAGAAAGGCCAGCCCGTCGATTCCACAGTCTTTCACAATTCCCATCACACGGCTGAAGCTGCCGAACGGTGTTACATGAGCGGACCGTGCCTCCCGCAGCGAAGTGTCTTGAAACAGCGGTCGGTCGGTCCACCGCCGGAGATAGTTTCGGTCAAGCCCGTACTTCATCTGCGCGCGGGAAAAGACCAGCGTTCGTCCGGCCGTCGGTTCTCGATTCCGCGAGTGGCTCGTCGGGGGGCCAACGCATCCGGAGACGCAGAGCAGGAAGGGAACGAGTAACAGAGGGATTACGAGATTGCGTGCAGAGCTGTTCGGCAGCATGGAATCATCCTGTTCATTAGGCGCTAAGGGCGTTCAAACTTAAAAGTTCTTCGATTCTAGGAGAGCGTACTTTGGAGTGCGCCGACTTGTCGGCGTTTTCACCCTCTTGAAAGCCTCAGAAAGTGAAAGCGATGACAAGTCATCGCACTCCAAAGTCAGCGCTGCCCGTAGATACTTCTGCGCGTCGCGCGTGTACTCCAAGTTCACCAGCGGATTGCAGAGCAGGACAACAGAGTTGATTCAGAGAACTTAATTCATCCGTTGTACTGCCTTGCCATCCGAGGTAACACTGGATTTGGTTGCGGCCGCAGGCTGCCGTAGGATCCTTCGGATCAACTTTGGCGGCAGCATCTGGTGTATCAACGTGTACGCGGACATCTTTCACCGCGGAGAAGGCACGCCCATGCACGTCGAACACCTCCGCGACGCGTGGAATCCCCTCGAAAGCTATCGCTCCAACTACGACGGACGCAAGCACGGCATCGCATACCTGGCGATGAACAAGAACTTCAAACGCCTCGCCATGCGCGTAAACAACCACCACGCGGTGACCTTACTCCACGGCCAGCATTGCAAGTCCACCGGCGTATTCGCCAAGTACCGCAACCGCGACAAGTATGGCCTCAACGACGAGCCGCACCGTCAAATCTGGCAGGCCCGCCACTGGCTGCCTTTCAATGACAAGACAGTCTGGTATCCGTATTACAGGAATCCTGGTGTCGTTAGCCTTGAACCGGAGAACCTGCTCTCGAGTCTGTTCGTCAGCTCCGACAGAAAGCGTGCCCTGCTTGTGATTTCCAATCTGGATCCTGACGCCATCAAGGATGCCAGTGTGACGGTCGATTCGAAGAAAGTGGGACTGGCCGCCGGCCAGTTGAAGATCGAAGACGTCGTTCTTGGGAGTTCCATCGCACACGAGGAAGGCGCATTCAACATCGATATCGAACCACAGCGATATCGTCTGTTGAAGCTATGGCTTGAGTAATTTCGCCCGCTTCGGACAGGGCTGCTTACACCTCAGCACAACGCTCTTCGAATGCCTCCCTCGTCAATTGCACTCTGCGGAATTCGAGAGGCTCTCCATCTCCTTCATATATCGGCTGGAGCGCGCGGAGCTCATCTGCAATTTCAGGACACCACTCTCCCAGATCTTTCCTTGGCCGGCCGATGTAACCTTGAATCGGTTCTGGCAGATCACGGAAATCTGGATGATACCAGAGAGTGATCACCGTCCGTCTCTGGTCGGATTCATTTGCATGAGTTGCGTGCAGGATCCGTGAATCTCCAATCACCAGATCGCCTGCCTTCACCGGCACGTCCACCTCGTCTGGCCGTATTTGAAAATCGGGGAGTGACATGTCTCGGGCTGCCCGCATCTCGGGAGTGTGTGCCGGGGCGAGCTCACTGTGCAGAGGATTAAACTCGATGTGCGATCTCGGGATGACCCGCAGGCATCCATTCTCACGGTTGGTATCAACCAGGTAATACATCAGGAAGATCTGCGTCGGCTGCTTCTCAAAGCTGAACGGATGTGTCCAGCCGGCCCAGTCAAAGTGCCAGAAGAGCCGTGGGCTGCCGGGCGGCTTGCTGATGACGTACCCCGATGAAAACTTAGTGTCATAGAATCCCAGTTTCTCCAACGCATCCAGTGCGGGCCGGTAGGCTACAAGTCGTGCGAAAAACTCATGGTTGAGAACCGGGAGCATGCTGCCTGTGGACTTCTGTGCCCGTACATCATCCGCGCTCATTTCATCGGTCTTCCGGTCAGTAAATGCGCGAAGCTCTTCGAGGTTAGCGGAATCCAGCACTCCCTCCAGCAGGCAGAATCCATCTTCAATCAATTGGCTGTATTTTGATTCATAATCCTGCTCGGTCATGGCCCTGTTCTGTGCGAGATGTTGAACTGGAATTTTCAGAGGCGCGAGGATAGTTTCAAACCGATGGAAGTCGATTCGAGACAATCAGAAAGTTGAACGGGGACGCATGAAAAGCAAACAGGTCCTGCCCGTAATGACTAACGAGCTCGCAGAAAGGATCGACGATGTAAACGTCGCGTACACCATCAGTCGAGTTGAAAGCATCGGTGAAGAGCCTGGGAATCCGAGTGGTGCAGGGGTGCAGAAATTCGGATCCTCGATTGCGCTCAAGGTCAGAGCGCTGCCTTTCATTCCATGGATGAACGCCGTTTTGAAATTCGGTCCGAAAGACCTGTCGCAATTCCAGGAGATTCTGTCCTTTTTTGAGGACGACCACATCGAGCCGTCATTCTGGATAAGTCCGTTCAGCTTTGATGAAGAGATGGCAGCCACGCTGGCGGAATCCGGTTTCTTCCCAGCTCACTTCGAACAGGCAACCCTTTACGGCGTGCCTGAAGATGTCGAACCCGAGCCAGCCGACGACGTCACTGTCGAGCTTGCGACGGCAGACACTCTGGAGGATTACCTGTTGGCCTTTCTCGAGGGATTCGGGTTCCCCGAAAAGTATTGGGAAGGCGCTCGAAGGAATATGCGACACTGGTTGGGGCGCGAGGGATTTCATCTATATCTCGTACGATTCGAGGGCGAGCCCGCCGGGGCGAGCGCGCTGTTTGTCAAGGATGGCATTGGCCTTCTGGCTTCCGGATCGGTGAGGCCTGCCATGCGCGGCAAAGGTTGTCATTCGGCCATGATTCAGCAAAGGCTCTTTGACAGTGGACGGCTCGGCGGCGAACTGGTGGCAGGCGGCGCTTATTTCGGCACGACCAGCTTTCGTAATCAACAGAAAGCCGGTCTAAGAAACGCCTTCCTGCAAACGACCTGGAAAAGGAAACAGGGCTAGACGGCGCCGCGGGTCTGAAAACGAAAGAGTTTTCTGAAGTTTTCTTGCAACATTTTCAGAACTTCGGCGTATTGAATGGTGTCGGAATAAGGCCAGTTCCGGCGGTAGTTTTTCCCAGCTCGGTTCCTCACTAATTGGGTAGCTGAGGGGTATGTCCCTCAGACACCCGGGGTGTGTCCACGCTGTTCATCTTGCGTCCACGCTGTTCATCTTCTGCATTGGGAAAGGAGTTCATCATGCGTTGTCAGTGTCCAGGTTGTGAAAAGGTAGTTCCGTCGGGTCGCAGGAAATACTGTTCCCGGAAATGTGGGCGCATAGCCTACCGGCAGGAAACGTCGCTCCGTCAGAGCAGTGGGGATTTGCCTCGCCGCAAGATATGGGGGGCTGAATCCGGCACCCGAAGTTGCCTCAAGTGCGGTGACTACTTTCGATCGACCGGTCGCGGCAATCGTATCTGTGACCGGTGCTCACAGAAAAACCTCGAGCTCTCAACGCGCTGCGCTACCACACCGGGGCCAGTGCGTTCCTTCATGACCGCCGCAATTTAGGTAGTTCCGCTCTTCGGGAGACACTCACCCAGCCGCCCGGGAGAACGGAGCTACAACAGAAGACTCTCTACTCGTTAACGGGCACGATTTCTGGCCGAAGGGTCAGGAGTCGTGTCTGTTTTTTTGCCGACCTGATCAGCCATAAAAAAACGGGGTTCCAGTCAATGGAACCCCGTTTGTATTTCTGGGCTGCCTGATTCAAGAGCGGCGGCGAATCTTATGAAGGGTATGGTTACGGCTTCGTGGGCAGTGTTTCTTGACCCCTGCTTTGAGCTTGTCGGTCATGTTCTTTGTGTTGACTGAAACGCGGTAATTCAAATCCCCGCATTCGCTGCATTGCAGCCAAACGTCTTCTCGCGCCTGTGATTTTTTGGCCATGTCTTTCCTCCATTACTCTGGTTTCTGTGTGGGTGCGGGATTATGCCGCAATTGAGGCCGTACGCCACTTACGTGCCATTCAGCTCCGGTGACGCTCTTCGAACAGGTTGACTGCGGTTTTCGCGGCGACTGTCGACAGCTTCACCCTATGAGCGAAACTGCATTTCATGCCGGTTTCGATCGTGAATGCCAGACCATACTTTGCTGCTGCGAAATCGGTGAGGTTCAGGCCCTCGCCTCTTTCTCCTGCGTTGAGCAAGTAGGCGCCATTCTCCAGCTTCGTGAAAAACGAGTGTGGCAGGTAATCGTCGTCCGGCAGCGCGGCACCTGCATCAACCACGGCACCGACCGCGGCCCTCGCAATTCTTTCCTCCCACTCGTCCTCTTCGCTCGTGCGTTGGGTGCGCGCTGACAGCCAGAAACGGTCACCGCCATATTCATGAAGGTCGAGAGTCAGTCCGGGCTTAATTCCCGCCATCAGGTTGCGGACACACTGCGATTCGGACGGCGCCCATTCGGTGTCATGAAATCGATTGATATGCAGCGCCTCGCCTTCAGGAGTAACAATGAACGTGTATGCACGAGTAAAAGGCTCGGACCCTTCGATGTCATCCGCGAGAGAAGGAAAGAAAACGCGCCTGCCTCTAAGCGAATTCAGAAAACCTGCACCAACTGGAAAGCGATCGTAGAGCCACCGAAGCGAGTACCCGTATTCGCCGACTTGCGCCACGAAGTCGTCCTCTTCTTCGAGAACCACTTGGCCGCGATCGCGAAGCAAGCCCTTCAAGTCTTCCGGAGAATCGACATCGGGACAGCCGGGAATGGCCTGGCTGAGGACATAGCGAAGGCCGTTCATCCCCATCGGATCCCTGCTCGGAATAATGAAGACCTGGTGCTCAGTTTCGAGTGAATCATGAAGCGCGACCGCGGCACTGACCCCCGCCTGCTCGGTCGAATGGCTGCCGGCACTGATCAGAATCGCTGGCAGCTTATCTCCTCCAGTTCTAAACGCGACTATCGGCGAACCGTCGGGCGACAATCCAAGTTCGCTGTGAGGGGTTCCTCTCGCGTACAGGTTTTCAAGCAGATCAGAGTAGCTGTAGAAGATTTGCATGGATGTCGGTCCGCAGTTGGTGATCGGCGCGCCAATCATAAGCATCCTCATGTGCAGGAGTCCAGCGGTGCAGGTGTTGTTGGCAGCCACACCCATGTTCCATGTGCCACGTGGTTGCTTGCCAACCCGTGTCTTCACGTGCTGGAATTTCCGTCTAAAGAAAAGAGAGGCTTGGTCTCTTTACCACTTACCATCTACAGGCTGGTAACAACCCCGCAAACAGATGGGGAGTTCTTCTTTGAATGGAGTTCTTCCTTGTTGGGGATTCTGTCCGGCCCCGGAAGACACGGGTTGGCAAGCAACCACGTGGCACATGGGGAGTACTTCTTTGA
>JASLXP010000477.1 GCA_030740295.1 Planctomycetota bacterium | reverse complement strand
AACCTTCAGGTCTCGAAAGCAAGTCGAGGTTCAGCCAATCTCTGAAAAAATGACCAGTATTCCCAATGCTCAACGAACCTTGACGGCCAGCTTCCGAACGTAATCTTTGTTCATCCTGAGAGGAAATCGTTTGGTCTCCTGGAGAAACATCAGCACTTCTCTCTGATTCGTGGTCAAGACCGGCGATTGACCAGACTGGTTGATCAGCCAAATCTGGTGAACATACTCGTTGACGGCCGTGCTCCAGTCGTAGTGGCCTTCCTCCATTCGATTCTGTTCCGCAATATCGTAGTGACCGGCCCTGATGTCGGCGGCCATCGCTCTCCCCAGTAGTCCTCGCCTGCCGAAACTCCACCGCTTGGAGTGACGGTTCCATGCTTCGGTGTAGACGTGAAAGCATTCTTCCCACAACGCGTTCATGCCGTCGGGGCGCCACATCGAACTGTCCAAACCTTGCAGCTTGAAACCGGTCCCATCCCAGTTTGGAAAGAAGGGCCAAATATCCGTCTTCATCGAGATGATGTAATGACCCGTCTGCTGGTGCAGCGATTCCTCAATGGGACGCAATGCGCGATCGGTCCCGATGGCAAAGGCGAAATTCTTACCCATGGTTGCCAGCAAGTCAGGTCGATCAATCTGGCCGTCAGCATCCGTGTCTAGCAGGCTGCCGAAGAGGCGGGTGGCCTGCAGGACGACTTCCTTCCCCGATCTGTCTCCGCGATCGGTTTCTCGGGGACGTTGGTTGGTCCCCATGATGTAGAAGTTTCCGATTCGATAAACGTGAGTGAATCGTTCCGGGATCTGTGATTCAAAGGCGGGGTCTCCGGGCAGATTCCACGTGGTGACCTTGAGACCGGACGACTCATCGGCCGATTTGCTCGCGGGTTCGGCCTTCTCCCCGCAACCGGCGAGCAGAGCACCAAGCGCAGGAAGCAGGACAAGGGTTACACGTCCCGTCATACAGAGTTCATGTAACAGGGATCAGTTGGGACGTCGAGGGAGCGCACTCGTTTTACTGCCCCTGCATCGCGCAGTGTGCTAGAGCAGTGGGGCATCATGAAATCGCTCCGGTTCGTATTCATCGATCGAGTCCCCTTCTTGGTCGCAGTATCCCCGGATCTCCTGCCATGAATCAGCCCCAGTTCGCCGGCCCGTTCCAGCATCTTGACAAAAAACAATTCCCTTTCAGTCAGAGGCACTTGGCGGTGACCCGGTGATGCTGAACGTTATCCCTCAAACGCGATGCGCCACCTCTTCCCAATACTGATCATTCTAAACGCAACCAAGTTCGCGATCGCAGGCGACCCCATAACCGTGATCCGCGGCGAAGGCCCTACTTCTGAAGGACCTCATGGCGAAGGCAACGTCTACGCTGCCCATATTGTCCGACAAGGCAACGGCCTGCTCATGTATTACGGCGGGCAGGGACGGGATGGGCACGATCGTATTCATCTCGCAACTTCCACAGATCAGAATTCATGGAACCCACGAGGCGTCGTATTTTCCCCGGATGGGATCAACCACGTAAACGATCCATCTGTGGTGATTGTGAATGATCAATTCTATATGTATTACACCCGTGCAAACGCAGGTGTGACGGACTGTATCGCCTTGGCCATTTCCACCGACGGACGAAGCTGGAAAGATCAGGGTCCCGTCTTGTCCGCGCGCAAAAAATCAAAGTGGGACTCGCTTCTAGTTGGGCGACCGAGCGTGATCCATGACGGCAAGGCGTTTCATCTGTGGTTCGATGGCCGGGCAGACCTCCCTGTCGGCGCACCAGACCAAACGGCTCCCAAATCGCGAACGTCAAAACGGCATGTTGGATACGCGGTGTCCCAAGACGGCAGAACGTGGAAACGCCGCGATAGTTATGTGTTTGCCAACGACGCTGGCGGCATCCACGTATCGCTTGTCGATGGCCGTTACGTCATGCTGATCGAATCGAGAGCCGGGACGAAATGGGCATCGAGCAACGATGGCATTTTGTGGATAAACGAGGGATTACTTCTTCCAAAAGATCAGCAGACCTCGCCTCACGGACATGTCACGCCATTCTTGTTCGCCGATGCAAACGGTCACATGCTCTACTTTGGGGCCACTCATTCAGAGCATTGGAACCAGAATTCAATTATGCGTGTCGCCGTTTTCCCGCTGGCAGAGGCAAAACCGCCCCGCTCCCTGATTCCTGCACCCTGATGCGGTGCTGGCCTTCCCTTCCGTTCGGCAGTGTGGTATGCCTGTCGGCATGATGAGAACGCCTAGCATGCTCCCCGCCATCGCATTCTCCGCAACAATGCTGGTTTATAGCTCCAGCTCGGCCCAGAGCCTCACTCCCGCGGAGAAGACACAGGTCAATCAGATGATCGAAGAGCTACATCAAAAGTTGCACGGCAGCTCTGCCACCAATAACTCACGCGCTGTCAGCACTCTGCAGGCCATTCTTAAAAGCCCCAAGGCCACCTCTCAATATTACATGGCCTGTATCAAGGAACTGCAGTTCGACGCCGTGGGGAAACGCGAGTCCGAATGGCGAGAGTGGCGGGAGCGCAACGAGGATCGACTCAAGAGCACCGAACACGTGGCCGCCCTGCAATATCAGGCGAAGTTTCTGCTGCTTACCCTTGCGGTTGCTCTCGAGGGGGATGAAGCGGCCGGAGTGAAGAAAGTGATGCCGCTGCTGATCGACTACTACGATGATCTAACTAGAGACTTCGACAAGCTCGAGGGTCACCGGCGAATTCTCATCACGCCAGCTCTCGAGTCGGTGTTCGCGGATCGGCTCAAACTGACCCTGACCATGCCGCCGCTGGAGAAGTGGATAGACGCACCGCTGCCGATCAGCGCAGTCTACGACGGGGTGATTCTCCCACACTTTCGTAAAGAAAAAAACCATCCCGCGTTACAGGCAGCCTGGGACAAGCGCATCGTCCATGAGAGCAAAACTCTTGAGGTTGCAGGTCGCGGGGGAGCCCTCGGCCTCCCGGTCGACCTTCCTGCAGGAATTCCAGAAGATATCGCCCGTCGCTTTGGACTCGATGGCCGGGACAGCAAAAGGGAACAGCAGCGCGAGGATACCCGTCAGAAGAAGATTTCGGGAGAAGACTTCAGGAAGGACCGCCTCCCTGTTTTACATTGGGGCAAGAATCGAGACGCCCTGCTCTACGGACCGAACGCGGCGTCGTCTCTCCAGACTCTCGGGCGTATCATCCGCGAAAACCTTGCCCATTCGGAAGCGCCAAATTGGCTGAAAGAGCTGAAGAGCCTTGCGGCGGGAGGGCCGAACGCGGAGTCAGACAACCCGACAGCAAACAAGCCGTAGGGGAGACCCTCCCTTAATCGTGAACCCTGAATCCTTTCCGGTGGCAGATCGTCGCATCTGCCTTGAGTTCGGGCCTGCCGAGGATGCTGCCTTTTCCAGTTCAGCGTGCAGCAGCCCCGCACCCTGATGGGGATGTCGCTTCCCCTGCCTTCCCAGGAATTTCTCCGCGGGATGATATATCCATGCACCAGCGCGGGCAAAGAGTGCCTACCCTGCCCCTCTCCCTGACAGACTCAC
>JASLXP010000476.1 GCA_030740295.1 Planctomycetota bacterium | reverse complement strand
TGGACTTCTTTTTCCAGCCCGGTGATGATGAGGCCGTTCGTCTTTGTGACTGCGGCGATGGATGGCGGCGGTATTCTTTTGTTGATGAGACCAGTGGTCGGCCGGGATGCCTGGATATTCTTGGTGATGGTGATCAGTTGCTTGGCCACATCCAACGCGTCCGCGTGTTTGAGCTCACGGTATTCGGAGATCACCTTGGGCGCAGGAGTATCCGCAGCTTTCACTACAGCCCCGATTCGTTCGACATTTCGCGCAAATCCGGTGACGACCAGCATGTTGCTGTTAGTCAAGGGAATGATCTGTTCGTATTGCGGCTGAATCATCCTGGTAAGCATGGCACTCAGAGAGGCGACTTCCGTGTGATCGAGAGTGAAGACCTGGGTAATCAGGCGATCCTGGCCTTTGAATGTTTTAGCCTCGTCGGCGTTGAAAACGCCTGTCTGCATAGTTTTCGCATTGGCCGCGGGCTCGACCCTGATGTAGTCCTTGTATTCGACTAGGACGTATTTATTCATCTGCAGAATCGTCTGCAGGAGCTCGTACATCGCTTCGGGCTCCATCCGCTTGTTCGAGAGCATCGCCACCTTTTTGCCCTTGATGTCGTTCGGGTTGTACACGAATCGTTTGTCCAGCACTTTGCTCACATATTCCATGAGAATCTGGAGCTCGAGGTCGCCGCCCTGCCAGAGGAGGCCGTTCTGCTTTTCTTCAGCAGCCGCTGGCGAAAGCAGCAAAATCGTCAGTGCAAGAATCGCTGGGATGACACGCATGGCGGATGTGATGAGTAATAAGTAATGAGTAAGTTCTGTTTTGGGATTTAATGGTCGAATTCTATGTTTTCCGGCGCCAAACTCCTGTTGAGCGGATGTTAGGAGGGGGCATCAATCGAGTCAATGAAAGAGGAAGATGGAAGGATGATCCAATGGTGGATGATTGGAATGATGGGGTCAGTCGCCGGCACGCAGATCTGTATGTGCCAAGGGAAGCGGCAGGGCACATGTCAAGCAGCGCTCGGGCTTGTCGACAACAAGTAAATCGCGCCAACCGCCAGAGCCACACCACCAATCTTCTGCACGGTCAGATCCTCCTCGAGGAACGCGACGCCGAGAATCACAGGGACAATGACATAGAGTCCGGTCAGAGGCGCCAAGACACTGGCCTGTCCACCTGATTCACACAGTTTGTAGTAGGCTACATTTGAGAGCACGAACAGAATGCCTACCGCCGCAGCCAGGCCGTGATTCAGAGTCCATGCCAGCTTCGCCTTAGGGATGAAGTAGACATTGGCAAAAGTGTACCCGATGAGATTGCAGACGATGACGGTCTTCCAGTCGAGAGCCTTGCCTACAATGGTCATGATGAAGATGGCTAGCCCCCAGCCGAAGAAGCAGACTGCGAATAGAAAAAAGTTCATTTGTTTGTCCGGGTTGGTTTGTGGTGGCGTAATCTTAGTCTTCGTCGGTTCGAATGCTCTGGCAGATAAACAGAGACAAAGGCTATGACGAGGACGTGTGCGCAGCTTGCCTCGGCAATCCCCCAAAACTGCAAAACCTTTACTCAAACAGCAAATGCCCCGCCTGCCGAGTATCGGTGAACCCCCACCAGCGAATCTTGTGGGACCAGATGAGGGGCGGAGTGCCGGGCTTTCGTGCCCAGAAATTGATGCCCCACACGCTGCCGCTCGCCGGCGCTTTTCCGAGCCTTTTCAGCGGGATGGCCAGCTCGGCCGTCCATTGAGCTGCCGTGCTGTGCGTGGCGACTTTTGCGCCGCTGTTCCATTGCTTGCCTTGCGGGGTTTCGGCGGACCCGATGTGGAAGCGGCCGTCGTGCATTGTCCCGTTGCGGGAGACTCGGAATTCGTAGCTCCATTTGTGGGTATGACCGGGGTCGAGAAGGGCGATCAGGTGATCGGGGCCGAGTCCGTTTGCCAGGATGCGGTCCCGGCGTGTGAGCTTTGCCAGTTCTGCTTCGCTTTGCGCCTTTGAACGATTCGTGATGGACAGATACAGATTCTCGGCGTCGTAGCCCGCACGGACGGAGAGTTGGATTGGCTCTGAGGCCGGTTCGCCGTTGTGGCCGATGACAAAGTTGCCAGCGGGTGAAGTGACGGACCAGGCATTCTCCATCCTTCCATCGATCTGAATCTTGTTCCTAAGCCGGGCTGCTTTCATTTCCTTGTATGCGTTTTTCATCTGCGCGGACGTGGCCTCGTGTTTATCGATCCCCTCGACGAAATCAGTGAGGTGATGGACTACCCCGTAAGCGTAGCCTTTGGGCCTCGAAACATTCGGACTGGAAGTGGCGCCGATGCTCAGCGGCGCGTCGCCGCGAAAACTCAGACCGCCTTTCACCTGGCGTGTGCCTCTCAGTCTGTTGTCCACGTAGATCCGTGATTCCCTTCCTTCGAGCGTGACTGCAAGGTGATGCCACTTATCGTCGGTTACCTTGATGTTTGCGCTCACTCCCGGGACGGGAAAAACGTCTGCGTAGGGGCGGCCCTCCTTGTCGAGGATGAGCGAATAATTGCGGTGATCATCTTTACCAAACCGGTGCAGGATCACTTGGTAGTTACCGGTGTGCCGGGCCTTTATCCAGGTGGTGATCGTGAAAGCGTTGAGCCGCAGCAGCGGCCGGTATGGGACGCGCACGCTGTTGCCATCGTTACCGGGGAAGCGGAGGGCAAGGCCATGTTTGCCCGCGACCTTTCGAGTCCGTCTTCCTTTCACTGCCGCATGGATCTTGCGACCGGCACTGTCCAACACTCTTTCCGAGGACGGATCATCCATGAGCCAGATACCGACCGCGGCCTCTCGTAATTCATCGTTTTCCTCGAGGCGAGATTCCAGCCCTTCCTCGTAGATGGCATCGAGCTCGTCTTCGCTGAGCGCGATAGAGAACAGGCCCAAGTCGTCGATGATTCCTTTAAACGGATGGCTGACCGCAGCCGGCCCTTTAATTTCGAATCCGCCGGGGATGTTGCCTGCGTCATCCGCGATTTCGTTCAGCTTGTCCAGGTAAGAATGAAGTTGCCTGGTGAGCACCTTGAACCGCCCCAGCGCGGCCTTGCGCGGTTCGTAATTTGGGCCGGGAAGACGTCCATCGCTCAATCGGATGGCATGGTAGAGCGTGTCCCAGTGCTTGAGCCCTGCGAGTTCACGGCATGCGAGCTTGAGGCTGCGATCGGGATTGTATGCCCTGGGATTCCAGCCCCAATCAAGGCGAGTGATCCGGCCAGTAGCGGTGGCTTGTTCGGGGATGACGCCGTCGATGACCTCTGCCAATTCCGCGGGGCGGGCATCCACGGGGATGAAGGTCGAATCGTAAATGTTGTCGTATATGAGCGCCTTTGTTCTGATGGTCTTGAATGCTTCACGGTAAGCCTGGATGTCATCCCTAGGCAGGGCCCAACTGGTCACTTCGTGGCCGCACAGGATCATCCCCAGGTCGGAAGGTAGACCTCCGGCCTTGTTAATGGCATCCGCATAGGTCCTGTAATTGGTGTTCGTCCAGTACGGCTGCGCAATAAAATAAAGTGAATCGCCCGGATCGATGCGGTCTCTTGCTGACTTCATGCTTGACAAGAACGAATGGATCGCGGCTTCGTAGTTACCGTTGAATCTTGCCTGAGTCGAATCGGAGAGCTTCATGGGCATGTCATCCACGTGAAACGCGTATCCGGTCGCGCCGTCGGTGTTGAACTGTGCCATCTGCTCTTCGAATTTCTCGATCGTTTTCTCGGACGTATCCAATTCGCGTCCGATAAAAGGATCAGGAATGAACCGATCCATGAAGTGATTCTGAAACTGTTCTTTCGTGCGCAGCCCATTCACCGAATACCGAAAATTTGATTTAAACGAGTGCTCCCATGGCTGCGGCCGTTTGCAGCCTCGCAACGGGAAGACGGGCCAATCGGTCACCCGGCCACAGCGGATGTAGAGGCTGCTGTCCTTCAGGTAACAGATCTGCCTGAGCGTCTGCAACGCCCAGTGGCACGCCTGCCAAGTGTTGCCTTCTATCGTGATACGGTGTCGCTCCTCACCAGGTTTGATGGACAGCCTGTAAGCCTCCCTGTGCCCGCCGGCGATGGCCCGCTCAGGGACTGAGATTGAAATCGTAGAGGTGATGCCTTCCCTGGCCTCGGCTTTCTTCTGTCTGGTAAAAAACTCCACATTCTCAGGGCCGCCAAACAGTTCTATGAGTTCATCTTTGCCTGCCCTCAGTTTCTTCGGATCCGAAACAACGATCGCTACCTGTCCGGCCCGAATCATCCTGTCCGGCCAATCTGATTCCTGCGGGGTGGGGATGACCGCCAGTTCCAAATCCCCCGGCATTCGATCGGGGACGATGCTGTTGATCGTGAAGGTCTCCCCGTAAAGCGGCACGCCAAGAGTAAGCAACAACAGGACTGAGGATGAATTCATGCAATCAGAGTAAGTGGTTTTTCAGAAGTGGCCCGTGGGTGAAAGGCTGGGACATTCCTGCGTAAAGAGTCCTTCTACTGACGGGATCGTCGCTGCTAAAGCGCATCACGGATGGCTTCGAGAGCGTTAAGACCGGCGCGTTCGGTATCTCTTGCTTTGCCAAGCTCCTCAATCGCAACAGCACGCAGGTCCGAGTCTTTGAGATGTTCGGGGCTCATGCCATGAAAGGGGAAAGCGTCTGCCACTTTTCGCAGTGCTGATGCTGTGGCTTCGTAATGACCGACAGCGCTGTTGTATAGGCCGTCCAGACCCGTTCGTTCTTTTGCCTCTTTCAGGAAGAGCACTGCCATCTCGCGGCATTCCGTCCACACGGCAATGTTGTACGCGAAACCGAATGGTTCCGAAACGTCATCCTTGATGCCTCTTATCAGCGTCTCGAAGCCTTCCACGCCGGAACTGTATTTTGGAAAGATCCAGCTTCTGGTGCTGGCGTGCGCCAATCCAAAACTCAGTGCCTCCTTTACCGCCACCGAGTCATCCACTGCTTCGCCTGCGTCCACTGTGAACATTTCGAGAACACCGATCCCCGAGTCCCCCAACTCGCGCCATGGTTTGGCCTCCGGCCCTCCTTCCTCAGCACCGGGGCCGGAAAAGAGATAGCCGGTCTCATCGTATCCATTGACCACATAGTATTCGGGGATGGCCAGTTCCCAGCCGAAACAGGGCGTGCCGCCGTCTATGGATTTCTGCACCATTTGCCAGCTCTTCTCCTGGAAATCCTCGAAGCTCTCACTGGATTTCATACAGAAATAGCCGCCCGCGTTGTAACCGATGTTTTTACCCAGGGCGAAAAGCATCTCCGTATTCCATGCAGTTGGTCCGCTTGGGCATGCGGTTTCGTGAACATTGATGACGAACGCGTGACCCGTGGCACCAAACAGCCATGGCGGAGAAACATCTATCCCCAGAAATTCAAGACAACCTTTGATGCAGCCGAGGTGTGAGACATGCATCTGACGCCATGTGAGATTTTCGATTTTTTTCATGTGTTCTACTTGGCTCCGCGTCTGGGTCGTTTGGCGCTTAGGGAATTTCGGTTGCAGACGAAAGGGGACTCCGACACTCGAACCCGTAAATCTGGCCCGAGTGAGGCTCCGATACGGCCCGACCCACCAGACCGCTCAGTCGCTCTGGGTTTGGATGACGATGGCGCCGTCACTGCCCTCATATCCATCGGCCAGGGGCGGCTGATGCGTCATTGAGGCTTATGATGTCTCATAGCTTCCCATTTTGCGATTTTCACACATCAACAGCCCCTGAACGTGCCGTATATGGTTATCAGCGCGTTAGTCCTCGAAATCGAAGGCAACAACATCATCGACGCAAGGGATAACGAGTTCCTTGACGCGTTCGTGTTCCGGGTGCGGGAGGTAGATGTCCCGGTCCTCGGCTGTTTTGAAGGTCATGATGAAGCCATGTGTGAATTCCTTGTTCAGGCCTTCCGGGCTCGAGTAAGGGCCACCGGAGAAATCGAGCAGGCCGGGGATCAGGTCTTTCAGCCCGGCAAGTTCACTAAAGACATGCTGAACCTGGTCTTCCATGACAGTGTCTTTGATTTTGAATAGGACGATGTGTTTGATCATGGTGAGCCTGGTCCGGATGGTGGTCGGAAAGAGAAATCTGATGCTATCGTAACTGTCTTTTCTACTTAGTTCCTGCCGTTCGTTACAACTGAAAACTGCCGGCTTCACCATTCAGAAAAGACGACATCCATCAACGACTTGGACTGGGCAAGTAATGCAGGCTGTGAGGCTGGCGCAACTGGTCACCAAATTTGACGCATAAGGACACCCTCCTGGACAGGCAATGGAGCATTCAGGGGATAACCTTCCCTGACTTAAATGAGTATCCGCGGACAAGACGATATGAAGAGCAGGAAGATTTCAACGGAAATGGGGGTAACCATCACCGCGGTATTGCTGGGCTTGGTGGCGAATGTCCCGGCTGCCCCCGGCTCGCTTTACGATGCATTGGCCGGGAGTTCGTACTACAAAGTCCATCCGCAATTCCACCCTTATCCAAACGAGAAGGGGACTTGGACGATCACGCACTTCGGGCCGGTCGGGATTGGTCTCGAGCTGATTCAGCCGGCGTTTACCATGCGTATCAAGAATGTCGAGAAGGATTCTCCGGCTGCGGCAACGGGCAAGCTGAAGCCCGGTCAAATCATCGAGAGCATCAACGGCAAGACCCTGAAGGACGTCGACCCGCGCATCATCCTCGGCAACATCATCTCCGAAGCTGAGGCCACGGATGGCGTGCTGAAGATGATCGTGAGGGACAAGCCCTCGAGAAGTAAGCCGGTCAAAAAAGTGGCTCCCGGCGCCCTCGCCCTCCCCGGTGATGATGCCGACGAACTGACGAAGACTATTGCCAAAGGAAAGCCGAAAGCGGCCGCAGCCGTGGCGTATGAGGTCATCGTCAAGATTCCGGTGCTCGGCACTTACAGCGAGACCTGGCCGCTCAACTGCAAGAAGTCTGACCGCATCGTCAGGAAGATGGCCGATCTCCTTGCCACGCATGAAAAACCGAGATGGGGATCGGTGCTGTTTCTGCTCTCCACCGGTGAGGAGAAAGACCTGGAGGTCGTCAAGAAATGGATGAAGGATTTTGAAGGCGTTGGCTCTTATCCGTGGAGCAATGGGATGCTCGGCCCGGGCGTCTGTGAATACTACCTGCGCACCGGAGACCGCCGTATCCTGCCGGTCATCAAGAAAATGACTGAGGAACTCAGGAAGACGTTATACAGCGGCGGCTGGAGCGGCCGCGGGCACGCGGGCTTCACCTACATGGCGGGCGGACACATGAACGCGGCGGGCGTGCACTGCGTCACGTTCCTCCTGTTGGCGCGGCAGTGCGGCGTCGAGGTGGACGAATACATGCTTCAAACCTCGCTCAAACACTTCTACCGTTTTGCCGGCCATGGCAACGTTCCTTACGGAGACCACTGGCCCGAAGGCGGATTCCGTGACAACGGCAAGACCGGCGGATTGGCCGTAACCATGGCGGCTGCGGCTCTGTTGTCGCCCGAGGGTGAGTCATCAATCTACGCACGGGCGCGGAACAACTCAGCCATGAAGAGTTTTTATGCCACGTCGTGGTTCATGGCCGGCCACACCGGCGGTGGCATCGGCGAGCTCTGGCACAGCACGGCCATGGGACTGATGCCGGAGAGGCGCCCCGTCCAGTACCGTTCCTTTATGAACGAGCGCCGCTGGCTATACGATCTCTCACGGCGTGTCGACGGCAGCATCGGCATCTCAGGCGGCGAAGGCTACGACAATTCGGCGTCCGAGCATTCCCGCTCGTGGGGCACTTACCACGCGCTCGCCTACACGCTGCCACGCAAAAAACTTCGCCTGTTCGGCGCGCCGAAGACCCAATGGTGCAAAACATACTCCCTGCCCAAACGCCCCTGGGGCAACGCCGCGGACGATGCTTTTCAATCGAACGAACCGGCCGAATACAAACCCGGCAAAGCCCAGGATTTGAGCAATGAGGTGGTCCCCACCGATGCATCGTGGCCTATCCTCCGCCGCATCAATCACAAAGATGTCAGCGACGACACGTTGCGGATGTATGCCCGTCACCCGGAGTTTGGTGTTCGAGTGATGACCGCCCGGGCGATCGGACAACACAAACGAGACCACCTCATCCTCGAGTTGCTCAAGAGCGAAGACCCTCGCATGCGGCAAACCGGTCTTCTGCCGATCACCGGCATGTTCAAAGGAAGGGCCCTGCCGGCCGATCGGGTGACCGACGAGATGTTCGGCCTCGTCGGTAAAATGCTCAGCGATCCCGATGAGTCGTGGTGGGTAACACAGGCCGCCATGAAAGCCATCGCCCGGGCCGGCCCCGAGCGTATTGCACCGCACGTCGATCGGCTCGTGTCGTTTGTGAATCACGAGGACTGGTGGATGCACACCACGGCCACGAAGGCACTCACACCCATCGCGACCGACAAGCGTTACTACAAAAAAGTGCTGCCGCCCATCGCTGAACTCATCAAGAAGCGGATCGACTTTCAATCGACCGGCCCGGTCGGCGGCATTGCCAAGAAACTCCAGACGGCCAGTCCTGAGGTGCAGAAGTTTGGCCTCAAGCTCTTCTCCGATGCCTATGCGGCCATCCCTGAGCCGGTGAAGTCCCCAACCGGAAAAATCACCCGCGCTCAGACGGAAATTCTCCGCGGCCGCGCCTACAGCTTCATCTCCAATGCGCCCGGGAGTGATGAGCTCCTGCTCGTGCTGCCCAAACTGACTTCCAAATGGCAGTCCACCTTCAAGGAATCCGACAAATATGTGTACGACGAAAAGTTCATCGCCAACAAAGAGATCCTCGGCACCTGGCGGGTCATCGACCAGGTCGCGACGTTCGACGAATTTAAAATCCAAAAGAAGAAGGATCCCGGCCGCACTCCATTCCGATCGATCACCTTCAATGACGACGGCAAGACCGACGATCCCAGACGCATCTGGACGGGCAACACCCTGATGGACTCCAGCCGCGGCGAAGCGCTGCTGATGACCATCCGGCAAGTCGAGCTCCCCAATAACCCCAAAGAACCGGAAGTGACGTTGGGGGTGGATGACGCGGATGATCTTGACCTCGATGTCGACCTCGAGTTGGAAACCGAGGAGAAGAAGATAGGCCCGACAGAGCCCTACCTGTTCATCGAAGCCGGTGGCTTCAGCAGCGACAAACCGAAAGATTGGAAGCCGCCGTATCTTGTTTTGAAGAGAGCGAAGTAACGGCGATTTCGCCGCACCGTGGCGGCGGGCTGCCAGCCTGCTGTCTGAGGAGGAACCACAGGATGGCAGCAGCCCGTGGCCACGACCGTCGACTACAATCGACTGAAGTCGACTCCAGTCGATTCTGCTACCGCCAGTATCCGATTCATCGAGAACCGTTTATCATTCATTCTCGGTAAATCGCACAGACACCCCGCA
Organism: Planctomycetota bacterium; assembly: GCA_030740295.1. The sequence goes on along the minus strand of JASLXP010000476.1, from coordinate 7,915 downwards.
TGAATCGTTCCCACATCATCCACATTGCTGCGCTTGCAATTCTGTTTACGCCGTCACTGCTTTCGGCGAAGCCAACACTCTCTGATGCTGAGTTGGCAGAAGAACTGCAAAAGCTACGCGACGACCATCGACCTCATCTGTCGATAGATCGGGAGTCCTCCGTGCTGGGGAAACTTCCTGACGGTGCAGAGGCGGCTGACACGCACGTCGATCTGCGCAAGCAATACATGGGCAAGCCGCTGCGGCAATTGAGCAAAGAAGAGAAGGCGACTGCGCTCCGGCAACACGGCGCGGTGACCTTTTTTCTCAATCGGCGTTCGGGGCCTGGGACCTTTCCCCTGGGAACATGTGGGGCTCAGCTCAGAGAGCTGAACAACGAGAGTGCGGTCACGGTCATGACCGTTGAGCCTGACTCTCCTGCGCGCAAGGCTCTCAAAAAGGGCGACCTCGTCATTGGCGCCTATGGGCATCTGTTCGAGAAGGAACGGGATCCCCGCGTTCCGCTCGGCTATGCTCTGGCGGATGCGAAGAGCGAGGCGCGAAACGGCCAGCTCATCCTCGACGTCGTGCGCGGGCAAGAGGTCCTACAGGTGAATATCGAGCTTGGCGTGCAGGGCAGCTACCGAGAGACTTGGCCTTTCAATTGTCCAAAGTCCGACGCAGTCGGCAGGAAGGTCTTGCGAAATGTGCTCAATACAAAGGGCGACACCGGCGTTTCGTTCTGGTGGGACGGGCTTTTCCTGCTGGGGATGGATGACCACGAGGCCCTGGAACTGGTGCGCCGTTCCGCCTATCGCCTGGCAAAAAAGAAGAACCTCGGATACGGCGGATTGAATTCGTGGTGGTCGAGCTATGCCCTCGTCACGCTCTGTGAATACTATCTGTTGACCGGTGATTCAGCAGTGCTCGAGTCCGCGGCCAAACTGGTCGAAGTGCTCGAGAAGGGGCAAATGACCTGCGGCTCGTGGTCGCATGGCTGCCCGCCGGGCGGTTACGGCGCGGTCAATCAGGTCGGTTCTGTCTGTTACATGGGCCTGGTGCTCGCGCGCGAAGCCGGGCTGGAAGTCGACCGCGATGTGCTACTGCGTTCGATTCGCTTCTTTGGCAAGGGAGTGGGCGCGTGTATGCCTTATGGCGATCACACAGTGACCGCGTCGCACTACCACGGTGCGGCTTACAACGGTATGAACGCTACCATGGCGATCACTCTGTCCATCCTCGGAGCGGAAGACCTTGCACGATGGACAGCTCGGCCCATCACCTATGCCTACCGCAATCGACTGCACGGCCATGGTGCGCGGATGTTTGCCATGGCCTGGGGCGCACCAGGGGCACACCTCGCACCGGCGCCTGAATTCAACCTCTATATGAACAACCTGATCTGGCATTACGAGCTGATACACAAGCGCGATGGCTCGATGCAGGCGCTGGCTCCCATGGGCTCGACCTCGCGGCTTGGGATGGCCTACGCGTTGCCCAAGCAGAAGCTCCGCGTCTTCGGCGCGCCGAAAGGTACATTCGGGACACGCCCACCCGCGAATCTCTCAGGCTTGGCGGCCCTCTTTAAACAAAAGAACTGGAAAGAGCTTGCCTCGGCTTTAGAGCGATCGGAACCCGCCACCGATTCAGAAAGAAAATACGTTGCAGGATTGAAGGCCGTATATCACGGAACAGAGCAACATTACCAGGCCAGCCTGGCTCTGATCGAAGACAACATCAGGGCCGGTAACGAATGGAAAGCGAAGCAACAGCTCGACGCGCTCGTCATTTATATCGGTGAGGAACGTGAGGCGATGAAGAAGCTGGCAGCCAGGATTGTGAATCCAGTCCTGCCAAGATCACGGGCAGCAAAAAGGGACGAGCCCGAGCCCGCGAAGGCGAAGGTGCACCTGTGGGACATCATGCTCGAAGGGGGCGATGCGGCAAAGGACGAGCACTATGTTTACGGAGTCGATAACGATCATCCTGAACCAGGCCCGACATGGGTTGAGGTCGATCACAAGCCGACTGGCTGGGCAAAGGTCGTCGAGGCCACTGAACCAGCACCGTCAGCGCAGACCTTGCTGGTTCGCAGGGAATTCAATCGAAGCAAAGGGGATGACCTGCCGGACGACTTTCTGGATGCCGATCCGGAGGCCGATGAGGACGCCGGGATCCTCGCCGCCGTAGAGGAGGAGCCGGCAAAAAAAGCAGCGTATACCTCGATGTGCCTGGCCGTCGATCCGGCGGTGAGCGGGGACGTCTTTCTCAATGGTGTGCGCATCATGTCATTCACAAAGGGCGATGGCCCGCGCAGGTTTGACCTCGGCCAGAAGGCCCTTGAACTCCTCCGGCCCGACAGAAATGTCCTCGCGGCAAAGCTGGCCGGCTGCGGTACCGGCTCAAGACGTCTGGTCAGGCTGGGGCTCGGACCAGCCGGCCCCAAGGGAGTTGAAGTGCGAGCGAAAGAGCCATTCACAGAAAGCGGCGGCGGGCGAAACGGGTGGCGTCCACCTGACGAACGTTTTCATGAGGATTGCCGGGAGTTCTTTAAAGATAAGTCAGCCAGAGAGTGCGCCCGGTTCCTGACGCACCCGGTCTTCACGGTTATTGAGGAGGCTGCGTCAGCGATCGCTCGCCAGGGAAAAGCCGGATTGCCTCTGGTCAAGGAACTGGTTCAGGACACGCACCCCGGCGTCCGCATGGGAGGATGGGATGTCGCGCTTGCGCTGCACAAAGCCGGGAAGCTCGATGAGAACGCAGTCGAAGAGCTGCTGGCCCTGGCGGCCCAATCCCTCAGCGATGCCCGGGTCATGCAGTCGACCGCGAAAGTGCTCGATGATTTCAAGGTTGAAAATGAAGCGTCTCACAAAATCGCACTGGCTATGGCCGAGAGCCAGGATCCGGGCACTCGAAGTAGAGCCATCCTGATGTTCAACAGAAGGCGTGGAGGCTTCATGAAAGATCCCGTCGCTGCGCTGAGAGTCGGCACCGCGGCAGCGAAAAACTGGCAGGGCAACGATGCCCGCATTTTCGGGTTCGCCTGGGAACTCATCAGAGCTCACGTTGAGCGTCCCGAAGCCAGAGATGCGTTCCCGGCCATCGCTCTTGTCCTGGACAATGTCGCGCACCACCTGCGGGGAATGTTTTCCAATGGAGTCATGGATGGCTGTGCGCCCGTACTGGACCGCTATCTGGATGCGGAAACCGAAAAGACCCCTCACCTCATCTCCGGCCTCATCAAGTGTTACATCAAAGTGCCCAAGAGCGATTGGCCCGGCTGGCCGATAGCTCAACGAGCGATGAAGCGAAGCGTCTACAAACTCACGCCCGCGGTGGAAGAGAAAGTTGCCGAAGTGGTCAAGGCGCAGCAGCAGTGGCTCGATACCGCGCCTCCCGTACAGATGACAGAACTGGGCGGCGAGGAGACGCGCCAGCCCATGCAGAACGTAATTCATGAAATGAAGGTCTGGGGGCAGACACTCGCAAAACTCGGCAAGGGCCGGGACGATGAGGTCTTGCTGTCACTGGCCGAGAGCGACAACGCTTTCGAGCGCAAGGTGGCCGTCTCCGCAGCCTGGGCCGGGCGCTGCAAAGGCCCGAAGACCGCGATCAAGATAGCGACCGTTGTGATTGGATACGTTGAAGGCAACGATTCTCGCCACTACGCCTTCGCTGGCGAAGTGCTCAGCCGGCACATCGACAGGAAGGAAGTGCGTGCGTCCGTCCCGGCCATCGGCAAAGCGCTCGACGCGGCAGTCCACGACCTCCGTGACTGGCAGTGCTGGTACGCCAACAAAGCCCTGCTTTCCGTCCTGCAGAAACACATCGATGAGAAAAACGAGATGGCGCCTGGCCTGGTCGCCGGGATCGTCAAGTGTGCCGTCAAAGCGGCCCCGGAATGGCGCGACAACAATGGGCAGGATATCGGTACGGCTTATATGAACGTAGTAAAGAAGTTCACCCCGGCCGCAGCCGGCACCATGAAAAGGACCGAAGCAAAACTGCAGAAATGGTACGCCGGTGTGAAAAACGACGGGAACGAAATGGTTCGCATCTTCGTGAACTACCATTGGGCCAAGCGACCACCGGAAAGGGACAGAGCCGGACGTCTGATGGACGGCAGAGGCCAACTGGAGGGGCGCATGGCACAGATTGCCGCATTAGTTCAGGTGGCCGTCCGGGACCAGGGCGAAGGCGTTCTCAAACAGAATGACGAAGAGCTGCTCGAGCAGCTCGAGAAGCTCGACGAAGACTTTTGAAGAAACAACTGCGCGGCCGACGATCCGGTCAAGGCGCGTAGTAGACCCGCATAAATCGCTGCATCACCTCGCGATCGCATGGGGCCGGGGCAGGGCTCAACTGCATACTCGAGTTTAGGAGGCTAGCCCCCAGAGCAAGCGCGGTTTTCATTTCTTCATTTCTTTACGCTGAAATGACCCGCATGCCTGGTCGAACCTGTGCCCGGCAAAACGGATACAGAAAATCGCGCTTGTTTTGGGATTAGAACGGGGCAGGTTTCATTGGTCAGCGGCAAGCAAGAAAGAAAGAAAGAAAGAAAGAGACCTGACCCTCTTTCGTCCTTCTCACTCGGATTCGATCTCGATCCGGCTCCAGTAGCCGGCTTCATATGCCCAGCCGGTCGCACGGTTCTCCAGCTCGAGCGTAACTGTTTTCCCCGCATATTCAGTCAGGTCGACACGAAACTCTTTCCACTGAGAGTCTTCAATTGATTTTGCGAGCACGTCGTGTTCGTCGATCCGGACGACGAGTTTCCAGTCGCCTTTAGGGTGGTTGCTCACAGCAAACTCGAGCGCGGTTTTCCTGCCGGCCGGAACTTCGAATTCCCGAAAGAGGACACACGGAACCTCCGTGCTGTGCGGATGCGTGAGCATCACATTCCTGCGCCCCATCCACTCGTTCCGTAAACCGGGTTTCATCCTGGGCCCGCCCCAATTGCGGATCTTCCAGCCGGGCGCGAATTTTTCGACGGCGGCAGCCAGGGCTTTGCCTCCTGTCGGCCGCGTTTTCGGTCTGCTCGAGGATGTCTTCACTTTCGGCATTCTTGCGTCCACCTCTTTGCGCCACCCGTGCAGCATCCTCAGCAGTTTCTTCATTGTCTCCGGATTCTCTTTCGAAATGTCGTGCTTCTCACCGATGTCGTTTTCCAAATCGAATAGCTGAACGGTTCCATTTTCGAAGTATTCGAGCAGTTTGTATTTGCCCAGACGAATTGCGCCTCCCGGGCTCTGGTAGCCGTGGTTGCTGTAATGAGGGAAGTGCCAGTAGACCGCGCCACGGTCATAGGCATTGCCTTTGAGGGCGGGAACGAAGCTTTTGCCATCCATGTGCTGTTTGGGCATGGAGGGAAGACCGATCATTTCCAGCAGGGATGGGTAGTAATCGGTTCCGGTTACCACGGCATGCGATGTTTTGCCGGCCTCGGTATGCCCCGGCCAGTGGACAATCAGCGGCACGCGGACGCCACCTTCGTAGTTCCAGCCTTTTGCGCCGCGTAATGGGAGATTTGATGTGGCAAAGCGACGATTGAGCGCGCCTTGAGACTTGTTGATGTCACAATACTGGTTCGATGCTGCCATGCCGCCATTGTCGGACGTGAAGATGATGATGGTATTGTCTTCCAGGCCGAGCTCTTTGAGCTTGGCTCGGATTCTCCCCAGGCTCTCATCCATGGCTTCGACCATGCCGGCAAACTGAACATTGTCCTGCTTCTGCTTGACCCACCAAACCCGCCTCTCTTGCGTGGTCTTGAAGGTCTGATCTTCTTCAATTGCTCTGAGTTCTTCACTGGAAAGGCCAGGGCCATCTGGATTCTTTTCCAGGATATAAGCAGGCCCCCCATCATCCGGCATCGTGGCAAGTTTCTTTTGGTATTTCTTGACAAGGTCTTTGCGACCATCTAACGGGTCATGAACGGCAAAATGAGCCATGTGCAGGTAAAACGGCTGATCTTGGTTTCGTTCAATAAAGTCCACCGCCAAATCTGTGAAACGATCCGTTAGATAGTCTCCCCCTTTCCCATCAGGCCCATTGCCACCTCTGACCTTAAAGGGGTAATGATACGAGCCGTACCATCCAAATGTAGACTCATCGAAACCCCAGGCCCGGGGATGTCTTCCCAAATGTGCTTTCCCATAGAAAGCGGTGCGATAACCTTGGGCTTTCAGGGTTTCCGCAAGTGTTTGCTCCTCATCAGGCAGCTTCGAAGTTTTTTCGGCGCTATGCAGCTTTTCGTAAGCACGTTCGGGGCGTCCCCCCAACCACTCGGTCAAGTTCGTTCTGGCAGGATATTTTCCCGTCTGAATACTGGCTCGGCTTGGTGAACATACATGACAGGTCGAGTAGGCGTTATCAAACAGCACACCTTCTTTCGCCAGCCGATCGATAGACGGTGTTTCGTAAAACTGACTGCCGTAACATCCCAGATCCCTTTGCCCCAAATCGTCGACAAGAAAGAAAACAATATTCGGCTTCGAATCTGCCAACGAGGCCGAGCAGGCGCTGATAACAAAAAGCACCAAACATGTTGCCGGCTGACTTACAGATCTGTCCTTCACTTTCATGCCTTCGATTTTCTTGCGTTCGGATTAGTTGGGGACGCGGCCGGTGGCGCAGGTCATCAGTTTTCGGCGGAACATTCGGAGAACTGGTCGATGATTTCTTCATTCTCCACTTAAGTCAGTTGTCCTTCGTGGCGCGGTCGAGGATCCAGACATTGCGGTAGCGCACATCCTGGCCGTGCTCCTGCAGTTTGAGCCCTTCGGCGCTCGGGCCGACTTTGACTCCGCCGTTGGCATGTTTGATTGCCACATTGTCGTGAATCTTCAAGCCGTTCCACCAAACGGTCGCACGCGCCGGCTCAATGGACTTATCACCGTCCCAGCGTGCTGCGGTGAAGATGAAGTGGAAGGAATGCCATTCACCATTCGGCCGCCAGGCGTTTACGTCTGGTACGCGCTCCATGCAGAACGCACCGATGCCATGTGGGCCGATCTTCCAGCTATACGGATCTTTCGCGTTCCGGCCTTTCGGAGATTCGATCTGGAGCTCGTACCGATTTTGCAGGTACACGCCACTGTTGGTATAGCCCTCGACCTTGTCGTCCCCACGCTTGCCCATCATCACGAATTCAACGTGACCCTCGAAGTCGGTGTACTTTTTCTTCGTGACCAGGTCGTGCGTGCCCCAGCGTCTGCCACCGTTGGTCATAAGCGCCTTGCCGCCGCCTGTGGGACTGTCGACGAGAGTCCACGTAATCGGCATCTTGGACTTCGGCCACATTTCCCAATTCTCATCGATTGATTCCTTCGTGCCGTCAAACGGTAAGTCGGCGCCTTTTGGGGCCGCGGCGCCCACGTCTATCGTTTTATCGTAGCCTGGCTTCTCCTCCGGCGTCTTATTCTCCGCTACGGCCACAACCGAGCCGAGAAAAGTGAACACGGCCAGGAACCCAATGATTCGTTTAGTCTCGTGCAATTTCATGGCAAGTATCTCCCTTTCGTTAATTACCTCGTGATAAAGTCAGATTGTCGGCTGAGTTCATCCGCAATAATAGTGGCTTTGCGACGTTTTGCCGATGAACGTACATGCCCCGTTGGCTTAAGCAGGTGAAAATGGTTTCCCATCGGGCCAAAGACCAGACCTCCACTGCAAAGCGTTCACTCATCTGACAGCGGAGGTCGATGAACTTCTCATGGCCCGCGCCATCTTCATGGATGAACCGGCGTTCCACTCCCCGATTCAGGACATGATAGAAACCGTGGAAGATCCAGTCTGAGAGGCCGTGCCATTAGATTCTCCACCGACCACCACTTCCACTCGATGGCGAAGTCATGGACCGGAGCAGTAAGCAATCAGCGGGTCTTCCCGCGACAAGAGCCTTTCAGTAAAGTTGAAACCCGTACTCTGGGGTTGT
>JASLXP010000475.1 GCA_030740295.1 Planctomycetota bacterium | reverse complement strand
CGAGTTCACTGCGAGCGAGTGGGAGACGCCATCCTCCCGGGCCGATTTTCAATGCATGGGTGTAGGAATTTACCGCCTCTTTGTAGTTCCCTTCTTTCAAGTAGCTTTTCGCTATCTCCATTGTGATTGCGGCGCGCAGGTGACCGTTGACTGGTGGAGGAATCTTCAACGCTTTTCGGTATTCATCACGGGCCTTGCCGTATTCCTTTTCCAATAACCACGTGTGGCCGATCTTCACTCGTGTCCACGCTCTGTCATCGACAGTTTGGGCAGATTCAAGCCGTTCCAGGAAAGCTTCCCGGGTACGTTCCTCTCTCTTTGAAATTTCTTCCGCCGTCTCCTTGATGAGAGACTTCTCGGCGAAAGTGTTGGTCAGCAGATCATATTCGTAGTAGCTCAGACCAGTGTGAGCCGCCGCTCGAACTTCAGAACTCAGGGCCTTGTGGTGCACGGCCGGCAACGTATCGAACACAAGACCTCTGCTCAGCCCGCCGGCGATGAAGATCCCGCTCAGACGCTCCTCATACTCAAAGCCTTTCTCACGCTTCGGTTTCTTCACTTTGTCATTGGGGACGCCTGAAGGACCCTTAGGAAAGGGCACATACTCCCAGAGATTCTTCCCCTCCTTGCGGCGGAACAGGGCTTTGGATCCCGCATACTTATTATTGCGGAGTTGCACACGGCCCGTGCCTGACAGAACGACCTGTGCCTGGTCGGCGTAGGGGCCGCGCTGCCAACCGTGGCCATAGTGGCCCCAGAACAGGTTCGTATCGATGCTGACCTCGCCGTAGGGCGTGAATACGCCCACGCTGTTGCCGTTTGCTTCGAAATAATTGCCCGAAACTTTCACCTGCGCCGCGCTGCGCAGCAGGATTCCGTATCCTTTGTTCGATTCGAAAATCCATCCGGAGATGTGGTAACCATTTGAGCCCCACTGTCCGCGGTCTGGTCCGATAACTAAGCCGTCATAGTTCTGGCGGCGAAAGATGCAGTTAACGATGCCCACGTTGTTACCGTGGCTTTGCAGAATCATGCCGGTGTCGTTGCCGCGGAACAGGCAGTCCTGGAAGCTGAACTGCCAGGCATATTTGATGTGCACGCCAACTTTCTGATCGTGAATCTTCAGATTGCGAAAAGAGACGTTCTTCGGAACTTCCTTCCAGGGCACGGAGATTCCCACGCCCGCTGACCTCTGCTCCCGTTTCAGACGCAGCCCTTCAATGCAATAGCTCGCGCCTTCGTTTCCCCTCGGGTCTTTGAGAACCAGAATCGGCACGCCTTTGTCCTTTTCCTCCGGCTCCGGATTGATCAGGTGCTGCTTATCCAACGCCTTCGAGCCGATAATCGTTGCACCGTACCCGAGGAGATGGAGCCCCCAGTGTGCAGGCTTCTCGCCGAGCACAATGGAACGATCAATCTGGTAAGAGCCGGCAGGAAAGAGAACGGTGCCCCCGGCCTCATAGCCATTCTCACGATTCACAGAATCGATAGCCGCCTGGATAGCAGCAGACCAGTCCTTTCCTTTCACCAGATTCTTGAAACTGCGGACATTGACAACACGGTCCGGCTCGGCTTCCACAACAGGCAGATGCGGCAGAAGAAACCCAAACAGTATCGATCGTATTCGCAAAGCCATACTGCTTCTCCATTGGTTGCTTGTTTTGCGGTGCCCATCGCTGACAGGAAATTTCGCTGGAGTCTATCGTAGAATCCCTGGGATTGTAGGTGACGCTAAGATCCTGGCTGTTTGGCAAATGGTGGCCGCCCCAAGGCACCCCCGGCCTTATTCGAGCCCTTCATTATCTGCGGCAGCGGAGCGCGCATGCACACGTGAACATGCCTTTGCCGACTATCATTCTTGTTGCTTTTGGCTTATCTGGATATAAGCATCAACATTGGCCGGTCGCCCTGCGGCCTGCAGACAGTTTTGTTGAGCGGCTACGGATTGCAGAATGAAGCTCGCCTCCCAATTGCATCAGGGGTCTCTGGTCGTGGTGACACACTGTCACCGTCCCATCGCGAGCGATATACCGCTGATGCTTGCGGGAGGGGTAACAGCCAAGGTTTACCAGGTTTCTATCGATGTGGACGTGAATTCAGGACTGAAGGCATCGAGAGACAGAAAGGATGGGTGGCTCCGATTGGCGGTTGAAGGCATGGAGAACGCTCTGGATGAGATTGAGGCCAACCTTGGACGCTGTAAACTTGCGAAAACTGTAACGGATATTCAAGCGGCATTTGAAGAAGGCGGGGTGGCAATCCTTCTCGGCACAGAAGGAGCGCACTGGCTGGAAGGGAGCGTCAAGCCTCTGCGGTTGTTTCACCGTCTGGGACTGCGTGAGTTACAATTGACTTGGGACACGCCAAACGAACTCGTGCCGGACGGGCACCTCAGCGGCTTCGGCCTAAATGTCATTTCAGAATGTGCGAGACTCGGGATTATCGTGGACGTGACACACATACCTCAGCAAGCTTTCTACGAGGTCATGGAGGTCTCAGAACGCCCCGTAATTGTCTCGCATGGTACGGCCTGTGGGGTGACAGAGGATCTTGAAGACGAGCAGATTCAGGCCCTCGCAGCGACGGGAGGACTGTTGGGTGTTCATTTCTATACGACGTATCTCGGCCCATCCCCGGGGCCTGAAGATGTTGTCCGTCAGATTGAATACATTGCAGAAATCGCTGGGATTGACCACGTCGCGCTTGGAGCTGATTTTTTTCCGACGGAAGGTGCCTGGCGCGACCTTCAAGTGGCGCAGGGCACTACCGAACTGGAATGGGCCATTCCCGACATGAGTGAAATGCCCCGAATCACGGAGTGCATGGTTGAAAGAGGTTTTTCCGCATTGGACGTGCAGAAAGTATTAGGGAAGAACTTCCTTCGGGTTTGTGAACAGGTTTTTGTATAGCTGCCAGACAAATATCATGATCATCGATGCACACACCCACGTCTTTAACGCCAATGTGGGAGGATCGGAGGAGAATTTTCCGCTCTGGCCTGGCACAAAATGGGGCGCAAGCGCGCCGGACCTCCTTAGTCAGATGGATGCAGCCGGAATCGAAAAGACGATTCTGATCAGCTATACGCCCGTCGATGTGATGGCCCACTACCCGCCGGAAAAGCGAGACCACATGCTTGCTGTGTTTCAGCATTACCTTACCGTTGAATACTTCGTCCAGGTCTGGCAGGAGCATCCCGACCGTTTCATCTGGTTTGCGGATTCCATCGACCCCCGCGTGCCAGGCTATGTTGAGCGAGCAGCGGATGCACTTGATTTGGGCGCGCTGGGTCTGAAGCTCTTGCCGCTTTTCGTCGATACGGAAATGGGTAATCCCGCGTGGCGTCCCATCTTCGAACTACTTCGCGAACGGAACAAGCCATGCATCATCGACCTGTCGTGGTGGTATGCTGGTAATTCGTGGTTCAGCCCCAGCGTGCATGGAAAGTTTGAGACTTACACGAAATATGTGGCGGGTATGGAGACTCTGGTAGCAGATTTCCCAGACGTGAAGATCCAGCTCGCCCACTATGGTACCCCGAAGCTGCTCGAGGGCGGCGAAATCCACTACGGCCGTTTGGAAGAGCCTATTCGGCTCATTCGCGACCATGCTAACTTGAGCTGTGATCTTGCCGCTTATCAGCACATGATTCGGCAGGACGAGCCATATCCCTACTGGACCGCCTTGAAGATCGTGGAGATCATGGTGAAGGGCATTGGTGCGGACCGTATCCAGTGGGGCACGGACTGGCCCTATCTTGGTCATCAACCATATCCGGAATTGATCCGGTCCATCCGCGAGGCCGATTTTCTGAAGGAAGGCGAAGCTGACAAGATCCTGGGACTCAATGCGCTGAAATTCTTGGAGGAACCGTAGTATCGTAGCTCCGCGACGGGTCTGAAGCGGCCGCTTCAGAGCGGCGCTCCAGCGAAGAGTCGCTTCAGTTCCTTCCATTTCCACATCAGGCTGTTAGCTTTTGGCTGACGAGGATTCAAATCCAAAAGTGGTTGGACGATTACTTGACAATCAAGAACTAGTCTTACACATTTCCCTTAACCGGAACTTCGAGCTTGTGCTTGAAGCCAAATTCAGTTCCGGTTCGTTTACCCCCCCCCCAAAGGATCCTGGTGCGACTCTGCGACCCCGATCTCGCAGAGATCCCAGTGCGATAGGACACTACCGCGACACTGTGATGTTGCTGACTCACGATTCGCTCAGGCATGGCCGAGGCGAGTGAATCATGAGCAATCAGAAAAACAGTGGTGAGATAGGAACCCAATCAATCGACATATTGAGGTGGAGCAATGCATGACATTCGAGACCAGACGTGGATCAACGCCATTCTTGGCGCGTCCCCCGATGGGGCTCTATTCGTCGACAGTGACGGCAAGATCACACATGCCAACGAGGAACTGGAGAATCTTTTTGGCTGGACGAAAAGTGAACTCCTCGGCAAGCCTGTTGAGATTCTGCTGCCGGAGCGCCTTCACGCGACTCATCCTGCTCAGGTTGCAGGATTCATGCGTGAGCCCC
>JASLXP010000474.1 GCA_030740295.1 Planctomycetota bacterium | reverse complement strand
CTATTCCGCTGAAGAAGCTGTGGGAAAGTCCATTACATTCATTGTTGATCCTCAGGAGGAAAAAGAAGAACAGGAACGGATGCTCCAGGTCCTCGAGACAGGTTCGTGGCGCGGCCAGTATGTGCAACGGCGCAAAGATGGGAAGACGTTCTGGGCGGATGCCGCCGTATCACTGGTAACGGATCAGAACGGACGGCCCTGGGGGATGATCGGCATCGACCGCGACATCAGCAACCGCAAGCAGACCGAGGAGGAGATGGTACGCCTGGAGCGGCTGGGGGCCCTGGGAGAGATGGCGCAGGGGGTTGCCCATAATTTCAACAACCTGCTGGTGGGAGTGCTTGGATATGCGCAGATTATCCAGTTGAAGACGGAAGATCCGGAGATCTCGAAAGATATGGAGCATATCGTCCAGAGCGCCCTGCGGGCAAAGGAGCTGGTTGAGCGAATCAGTCGAGCCGTGCAGGGAGAAAAGGACAGCACCATGCATCCGGTACCGGTTAATAGGGTGGTGCAGGAGGCCGTGCAGTCCACACGCCCGCGGTGGAAGGATGAGCCGGAGGCCAAAGGAATTTCCATCGAGGTGGTGACCGAACTGGAAGAAGTTCCCCATGTTGGAGGGACGGAGGACAGGCTGCGGGACATTCTCACGAACCTCATGTTTAACGCCGTGGATGCGATGCCCGAAGGGGGGACGATGACCATCCGCACAGAGGCGGTTGGAGACCGCGTCCAGATCACGGTTCGAGATACCGGCATCGGAATGGATGAGGAGACTCGCCGACGGGTGTTCGAGCCCTTTTTTACTACAAAGGCGGATATCGGAACCGGGCTGGGGTTGTCCACGGTTTACAACACTCTCACCCGCTGGGGAGGCAGCATTGAGGTCGGCAGTTCGCCGGGCAAGGGGGCGGCGTTTACCTTTCGGCTGCCCGCCTGGACCGGCTCGATGCAGGGAGAAGATGAAGACGGGGAGGTCGGACAGGTGCGTGGGGGAAAGATTCTGGTTGTCGAGGACGAGGAGGTCGTTCGTCTGCTGCTGGCCGATCTGTTGTCGGAGGATCACGAGGTGGTGGCAGTTTCGAGCGGGCGGGAGGCGATGGAACGGTTTGCGCCGGGGCGTTACGACGTGGCCCTGATCGATTTGGGGATGCCAGAGATGCCGGGCAACCAGGTGGCGGAGAAGATGCGGGAAGCGGACCCCTTGCTGGTCACGGTGTTGGTCACCGGGTGGAATCTGGAAGAAGACGATCCGAGGCTGAAAGCGTTTGATCTCCGGATACTGAAGCCGTTTGCGGCCCTGGAGAAGGTGTTGGACGTGGTGGGCCGGGGGTTGGCGCTCCACGATACCCGGGTGGAGGATGGGGAGTGAGTGGAAGACCGACTTGATGTTGACTCGGCTTATTGCCACTTGGCAGACTTGTCAGGTGGCAATGTTTTGTGCGCCAGGCATGGCGCAGAGCTAGGAGGTGAAAGTCCTCTACGGGCCGTGATGATCGGAACCGTTAGATACTCTCTTAAAAGTCAAGCCATTTTATAGAATTTTTCACCATTAAAATCCTGATCATATTCCAGCATTCCCCAGATAGTTCTCAGCAGCTTTCTCATCACAGCCACAACAGCCTGCATAGGCTTTTTCCCTCGGGCAATGAGACGTGCGTAGAATGCTTTGACATTGGCCTCTTGTTGAATGGCAACCAACGCAGGGAAGAATAGAGCTGCACGTAGATATTTATTGCCCGCTTTTGTGATGTATCGATGCCGTTTTATCGTTTCGCCCGACTCAAAGGGGCGAGGATCTAAGCCTGCATGAGCGACCCATTGCTCGGGCTGCATATCCTTTGGCAGAACAGCGATCTCTGCAAGGATACGCAATGCAGATGTCGTTGCGATGCCTTTGACTGAGATCAAACGCTGAAACTGGCGTTCCAAATCTGGCAGGGCTTGGATCAACTTCAACCCTTCCCCCTCAAGTTGTTGAACTCGTCGCTTGAGATGCCTTATATGTACATCCAGGTCATTGATTACGACACGACAGACGGAGGGGCGCTGTAAACAAGCATGTTTACGATTGCCGGCACGATTGAGCTCCATTTTCAATTGACAAATCCTGCGAGAAATGGCCTGTAATTGAAGGATTTCGTCACAGGGAGGCTGCCAGGCCCGAAAGGGCATTCGTTCCAAAAACTCAAGCGCAACTTCGGCATCAATGGGATCTGTTTTTGCCCGTTGCATCAATGCCTGGGCAAAGTTGCGTAAGGCTCTGGGGTTGATTACCATCACTTTTGAGTGTGGATGGCGGTGCAATGCCAGAGCCAGTTCAAAACTATAGACACCCGTAGCTTCCAGGCACACGCGAGCAGTCTTTCCGCCTTTGGTTGCCCATCGAATCAGTTTCTTATGACCGGCAACATCATTTTCAAATGTAGCGCAAGGATACGATTTACCAGATCGTCTGATCTTCACAACGACCTCTTTGGAACTGACATCAATACCCAAGAGATTCTCTTGTTTCATTTCAGCCTCCCTGTTCAAGTTTTCTCTGGATACCCAATCGTGAGCATTCGTCTACCAAGCTTGTGATGCAGACTCTCAGGTCTCGGATACTCCACGGCAAAAACGAATCTGATTGGGAGGCCCATCTAACGTACAAGGTCTGTGCCTTCAACCAAAAGTCGGCCTTTCCCAGAGGTACCTATATTCTCAGACAAGGTTGACATTTAGGCAAGTATCTCGGCTATTTTTTGTAATATACAAGTCCAAAAGCTGTATACCTATGAGCCGATAGACTCTGATCGAGAGGACAAGCTTGACGAAGTGTTCGACGAGCGGGCACACACCGAGACCTGGAACGACATGCTGCGACTCCAGGAGGAAGGCGTGCACCCATCGGCCTTTTCGGCAATCCAATCGCCCATTCTCATGTTGCACGGAAGGTACGATCCCCACCCTGGACAGATGATCCGCGCCAGCCTCGAGCCGTATCTTCCGCAATTGGAGTACCTCGAGTGGGATCGGTGTGGACACAGTCCGTGGGTGGAAAAGTTCGTTCGGAACGAGTTCTTCGCCCTCCTCCGCGAGTGGCTCGTACAACACCTGACTCATAGAAAAACGCAAGGATGACCGGATAGCCCGGATTCAGAGCTTTCGTGGAAAACGCAGAGTAGGTCGTAAAACAACCTGGTGGACCCCATGCAATACCAGTTTACAGACACGGATTTGGCCACACAACGTCTGGAGTACCTCGCTGGCGTATATGCCCAATCTAGCCGGGAGTTCATTCTCGGCGCGGTCAGAGATCGCCCCCCACTGGTCCTGGACCTGGGATGCGGTCCGGGCTATACGACGCATCTTCTGGCCGAATGCACCTCAAACTGCCTGGTTGTGGGCCTCGACAACTCGGAGCGCTTCCTCTCGGTGGCAAAGGAAGGCGAGACAGACCGTGTTTCCTTCTGTCTGCACGATGTGACTTCCGTTCCGTTTCCCGTGAGGCCGGCGAGTCTCCTTTTCTGTCGGTACCTGTTGACCCATTTAGAGAAGCCTTTGCGTGTCGTCGAAAAATGGGGTACCCAGCTACAGCGCCACGGCCTTCTGCTTATGGAAGAAGTGGAGTGGATTCGCACAGGAAATGGAGTTTTTGCGGCCTATCTTAAGATCGTTGAGGCGATGCTGGCAGCTCAGTCAACCTGCCTGTATGCCGGGCCGGTTCTGGATGGTCTGGCGCACACCAACGAGCTGAAAAGGAGATCCAGCCGAGTAAAGCGCCTCCCGGTTTTGAATCACCAGGCGGCGACCATGTTTCACCTGAACATCCAATCCTGGAAGCACCAGTCCTTCATCCGTGAAAATTACGATGGAGAGTCAATCTCGGAGTTGGAACGTGATCTGAAAGCTTTGAGTGTAAATGAAGGCAGTGCCGGGGAGATCGAGTGGGGATTGCGCCAGCTTGTCTTTGAGAGGCTATGAACCCGTGATTTTCAAACGGGAATGTGATCGGAATCCTTCAAGAACCTGGCAGGGCCGTTTGATGTGCTGCAAGGACACTTAAACATGAGCGCTGAATCGTGCAGTACTGCAATTAGGCCGGCGAGAGTAGAGGAAGCCTCCGCACTCAGCTCTCTGGCAATGAGGTCGAAGGCTTCCTGGGGCTATGACGACGACTTTATGGCTGCGTGCAGGAAAGAACTTACGGTCTCGGAAGCCGAACTCCAGGACCGACATGCTTATGTCGTCGAGAATTCCCTGCGCGTCCTCGGGTTTTATACGCTTGATCCGCTGTGCAAGGACGAGGTCGAATTGGGCTACCTTTTCATCGAACCGGATGCCATCGGCCAGGGATACGGCAGTCGACTCATGCGCCACGCCAGTGATACGGCAGCCGCGTTGGGCTACCGTGCCATTATCATTCAGGGCGACCCCCACGCCGAGACATTCTATCGCGCCATGGGTGGAAAATTGATCGGCCATAAGCCCTCAGAAAGTATCCCAGGGCGCGAACTTCCCCTGTTCAGGATCGAGTTGGAGTAGCCAGGATGTCCGGGAATGGAGCCGGAGTGAAGGGTTGTATGAAAGAGATACGAGAGAATCGT
>JASLXP010000473.1 GCA_030740295.1 Planctomycetota bacterium | reverse complement strand
AAGCCTCCTCTGCGGTGGTTTTATTCTGGTGATGGCCGCCCGCACGGACCTCGATGAGATCATTTCGTGGGTGCTTGGCATTTTTATGGTCGTGATGGCTTTGCTTTACGTTCGACCTTTTATGAGTTTCGGTTTCATCTTCGTTTGCGTCACAGGCGCCGCGATGATTGCCGCCGGGGAGTTCCTTTCTGAAAGGGTGAATGATCTAATCCTGAAGACGATCGGCCTCACAAGCTGCGCTTACGCGATTCTGGATATCAAGAGCGATGTGCTCGACAGGCCGGAATTACGCTCAGATGCGGTCATGCTGGCCCGGGAGATCGGAGGCCACTCCGTTGTCTGGGGTGTGATCTGGATTGTGGTGGGATTGGTCGCGTCGGCCTGGTTTCTGAAGATTGCTGCCGCGGGTGAAATAAAGGCGAGTGATGAGTAATGAGTAATGCATTGAAGGATGCTCGATTCTCGATTCTGGATGCTGGATGCTCGATGTCTGTTGCTCGGTTTTCGTGACGCTTCAATCAGGTGTCGGCACACCGGTCGAAGGGCCTGCGGTCGCTCCCGGAGCCAGCGAGACGCAGGCGTCCCCAGAAGCCGACAGACAGATTTAGGAATGGATTCCTGATTGGCGCCGCCCCGCAGCGCAGAGGCGCCACAAAGGATCGAGTATCGAGCATCCAGTATCCAGTATCGAGCATCCCTTACTCATTACTCGGTTACGGTCCAGAGTCTTGTTTTTCCTAAGGCAAAAAAATGGAAGGCAAAAAAATGGAAGTCGAAAGCTCTTGTGAACAGATTCCTCTTCTTCATTCGCTGTTACGGCTGCGATATGTATTACGTATTACGCATTACGCATTACGCATTACGCATTACTCATCATTCATCACGCTCAGCGCCGCCATCGCCGCACTGCGCACCTTCAGATTAGGGTCGCTCTTGGCAATCTTCTGCAGCTCGCCGCTGAAGCCCTCTACCTTCAATTCCGCTACTGCCTCGATGCACTCGATCATGAGATCCTGGAGAGACTGTTCTGGCCAATCGGCACGCGTGGCCAGGAATTCACGATCAAGCATGGTGCGGATGTTCGACTGGCCCGCGCTGCTGCCCAGCTTTGCCAGCGCGAGGGAGGCGCTCCATTTCACGTCCATCTCTGAATCGGTAAGCAACGGCTCGAGGTGTTGAGTCATGGATTTGTCGCCCGCGATGGCTATGGCAAGGCATGCGGCTTTTCGCACACGGGGAGCTGTGCTTTTGAGAGAATCTGTCATGAGTGGCAGCACTTCGGTAGTGTTCATCATTCCAAGGCTGAGCAACGCATGCTGCCGCACGTCCTGGCCGCTTTCGGTGACTCTCAGGAGGGGGGCTATAGCCGGAATCGCTTCGTGGTATCGCATATGGCCCAAGGCCAATACCAGATTGCCTAATGCGGCATCATTCGCGTTCGTGCTGTTCTTCAGCGCGGCAAGCACCTTCTGCGACAGGCGAACGTCGTCGATTCCCCGCTTTCTCCGACTCTCTGCAGTGGTGGATTTGAGAATCTGGACGAGTTCTCTCGTTGCCAGTTCCTGGACAACGGCGTCATCACTTCTCAGATGCTTTTCGACCTCGTGCATTCCGGTTGCCAGGTCGATACGAAAAATGAGACAGATAATTCCGGACAGTGCGCCCACCAGCAGAACAACGCTCAGGAGGATGTAAGCCTTCTGAAGGGACGTGGTCTCTTCTGCAGGTTCAACTGGAGTTCTGTCGTTGAAGTTTGAATCTGATTCTTCCATCAGTCTACAGGTGGTGAGAATCCGCGAATCATGACCGGCTACACTGTCATTGCAATACTGTATGCGAGCGTCCAAACCTTTGGCATACTTCGCCGCCTCAAATCAAGGACGAACACGGAACGAGACACACATGTCCCAGGAAATTCGTAACATTGCCATCATCGCGCACGTCGATCACGGGAAGACAACGCTGGTGGATCAACTCCTCCGGCAGAGCGGCACGTTCCGTGAGAATCAGGCGATCCAGGAGCGAGTCATGGACTCGAACGATATCGAGCGCGAACGGGGCATCACGATCTTCTCTAAGAACACGGCCATTCAGTACAAAGGCACACGGATTAACATTATCGACACCCCCGGGCACTCTGATTTCGGTGGCGAGGTGGAGCGCGTGTTGAAGATGGCGGACGGTGTTCTCCTCCTCGTCGACGCGGTCGAGGGCCCGATGCCGCAGACGACGTTTGTTTTGCGGAAGGCGCTGGCACATCGCCTGCCAGCCATCGTCGTGGTGAATAAGATCGACCGCCATGGTGCGCGCCCCCATGATGCGCTTGATAAGGTTTTCGACCTCTTCGACGACTTGGGCGCGGACGACGACATCCTTGACTTTCCACACATTTACTGCAACGGCCTCGAAGGCATCGCTAAGGTCGAATTGGAGCACGAGAGCCAGGATTTGCAGCCGCTGTTCGAGCAGATCGTGAAATCCGTCCCGCCACCGGATGGTGACGTTGACGGTCCTTTCCAGATGCTCATCAGCACTCTGGACTATAACGACTACATCGGAAGACTGGGTATCGGCAGGATCTTCCGCGGCCGGATAAGCAAAGGGGAAACGGTTGCGGTCGTGAATAGAGATGGGAACTCACGCAACGCAAAGGTCGTAACTCTCTATGGCTTCGAAGGGCTCGAACGAAAAGAAATCGTAACAGCCGAGGCAGGGGACATCGTTGCTGTCTGCGGCATCGAAGATCTCAACATCACGGATACGCTGACGGCCCTCGATACACAGGAAATCGTGCCTACGCTTCCGGTCGATGAGCCGACGGTGCAGATGATTTTCACAATTAACAACGGCCCCTTCGCCGGCCAGGAAGGCGAATATGTAACCAGCCGCCAGATTCGTGCGCGGCTCGAGCGGGAGCTTCACACGAACGTCGCATTGCGCGTGGAGGACGGCGAATCCAAAGAGGAATTCATCGTCTCCGGCCGCGGTCTTCTTCACCTTGGCATCCTTGTGGAAAACCTGCGACGGGAAGGCTACGAGTTAATGGCCGGCAAGCCGCGGGTCATCTACCGTGAGATAAATGGCAAGACCTGCGAGCCTTACGAGACGGCGGTGGTCGATTGTCCGGCCGATTGCATGGGGCCAGTGATGCAGCTCATGGGTATGCGGGGCGGAGAGACCGATCACATGGAAAACGTCGGCACTCGCGTGGTCATCCATTTTGTCGTTCCGTCTCGAGCATTGATTGGTCTGCGTTCGAAGCTGCTCTCAGCCACCCGGGGAGAAGCGATCATGTATCACGTTTTCCTGAGATATGACACAGCCAAAGGCGAGCTTCCGCACCGCGGCCAGGGAGTCCTGGTCGCAGCCGATCCCGGCTCTGCGACGGCTTATGCATTGGATCAGCTCAAGCCGCGCGGCCAGTTCTTCATCCGTCCGGGAGACCAAATGTATCAAGGCATGATCGTTGGTGAGCACAACGAGGAGAACGACTTGGTTGTGCGTGCTACTCGCCAGAAAAAGCTCACCAACATCCGCGCCGCAAGCGCGGACAAGCTGGTCGTGCTTCAGGAAGCCCGAGAGATCACCCTTGAAGGCGCACTCGAATACATCGAGGATGACGAGTGGGTGGAGGTCACACCAAAGAGCATTCGCATGCGCAAAAAGACACTGGACGAAAAGCAGCGCAAGCGGCAGTCAATGGCTCGAGAGATGGCGACGTGATCTCAGGTGTTTGATGGCTGATGGGACAGGGCTCAAGAATGCAATGGCTGCAACAGAATCTTCAGGCTTTCCTTCCGCTCGAACATTCCAAACGCATCCTGCCAATCTGTTATGGGTAAACAGTGGGAGATGATCTTGCCCGGATCGATGAGACCGTATTCCATGAGTTTGATGGCGCGTTTCCAGGCCGAGCGTTTCTGTGCCAGGAATCCGGTAACTGAAATTTCCTTGTAGGCAATTTTTGAAAAATCGATTTCTATGGGCCCGGGGTAGAGACCCATCTGAGTGAGTTTTCCCTGCTTGCGGACAATATCCAGTGCCAGCCGGCCGGCCGGTGGCGCACCAGATGCTTCGAGCACTACATCAGCTCCGTAGCCGCCGGTGAGCTTACCGATCTCTTGGAGGACGTCCTGCTCGTCCACGTTGATCGTGTATTCAGCGCCCAGTTCACGGGCCTTCTCCAGCCGATGCTCATCGTCCTTTGTACCGAGCACGCAGACGATGCCGCCCTCGGCTTTGGCAACCATGAGCGTCAGAAGGCCGATCGAGCCCGGGCCGGTGATCGCGACAAAATCTCCCGCTGAAATCTGTGTCCGCTCGATCACGCCATGAACGCAACAGGCCAACGGCTCCGCGAGCGCGCCCGCCTCAAAGCTCACGTTGGCCGGGAGCTTATGCAGTGTGCGAGTCGGCACGACAGCGTAAGGTGCGAATCCTCCATCCCACCGGTATCCGATGACACGCCGGTCAGGGCAAAGGTTGTAATCTTCCTGCCGGCAGTATCGACACTTGCCGCAGATGACCGCGCTCGGCTCGACGGTCACTCTGTCTCCGATGTTGAAGCTCTGAACACCTTCACCCAATTCAACGATGCGTCCGCTGAACTCATGCCCGGTGATTACCGGCGGCGCCATGGGGATGCCGATGGTCTGATGAAAGACATGCAGGTCTGAGCCGCAGATACCGCAGCCGTGAACGGCAATCTTTACCTGACCGGGAGCTGGGCCGGGATCAGGCATGTCCCGCAATTCCATGTTGCCCGGGCCGAGTGAGTACTTAACGAGTGCTTGCATGGTGGAAGAGTGGGGTGGTGGAATGGAGTTCTGGAGTGATGGAAGAATGGAAGAATGGAAGAATGGAAGAATGGCGAAATGGAATGTTGGTACGATGAAATGATGAGGCCAATTACTCCATTCTTCTATCACCCCGCTCTGCCACCATTCACTATTCACTATTCACTATTCACCATTCACTTCCGCTCTAAGCCACGACTCCTTTCACTACCTTTCCATGCACATCTGTGATCCGAAACCATCGGCCCTGAAATCTATAGGTAAGCCGTTCATGGTCGATGCCCAGCAGATGCATGATGGTCGCGTGGAAATCATGGATGTGAACGCCGTTTTCGGCGATGTTGTAGCAGTAGTCGTCGGTTCTTCCGTATGAAGTGCCCGCGTTTACGCCTCCTCCGGCCATCCAGATGGAGAAGCATTTGGGATGATGGTCGCGGCCGAAATTGTTGCCACTGAGTTTGCCCTGGCAATAGTTCGTACGTCCGAATTCCCCGCCCCAGATGACGAGGGTATCCTCGAGCAGGCCCCGCTGTTTGAGGTCTGCGATCAAGGCCGCGGTCGGCTGGTCGGTCTCTTTGCATTGCCGTGACAGGCCGCCGGGCAGGCCGCCGTGTTGATCCCAGCCCTTGTGGTAGAGCTGAATGAAACGCACGCCCCGTTCGGCCAACCGACGCGCCAGCAGACAGTTGGCCGCGTATGAACCGGCCTTGCGGACGTCCGGCCCGTACTTGTCCAGGACATAATCCGGCTCGGATTTCAGATCGGTGACCTCAGGGATCGAGCTCTGCATGCGGAACGCCATCTCGTACTGAGCGATGCGGTTCTCTATCTCCGCGTCGCCGGTTGCCTCGATTTGGACCTGGTGAAGCGCATTCAAACGGTCGAGCATTCGTCGCCGGCTTGCGGTGTCGATACCTGCTGGATTGTTCAGATAAAGGATAGGATCTTTGCCAGAGCGAAACCGGACGCCCTGGTATCTGGCGGGCAGAAAACCACTTCCCCACAATCTTGAAAACAGGGGTTGTCCGCCCTTGCCTTTTGTGACCATGACGACGAAGGCCGGTAGATTCTCGTTGGCCGTGCCCAGGCCGTATTGCAGCCACGCACCCATGCTCGGCCGGCCGGGAAACTGTGAGCCCGTCTGCATGAACGTCACTCCCGGGCCGTGATTGATGGCCTCGGTGTACATGGACTTGATGAAGCAAAGGTCGTCAGCCACTTTTGCTGTGTGTGGGAGCCGGTCGCTGATCCACGCACCGCCCTGCCCGTGCTGTTTGAACTTGAACGGCGAGCCCACCAGCGGCAGACTGGATTGATTCCCCGACATGCCTGTCAGGCGCTGCCCCTGCCGCACGGAATCAGGAAGCTGCTGGCCGCGGAGTTTGTTGAGAAGCGGCTTGTGATCGAACAGATCCATCTGCGACGGACCGCCGCTCTGAAAGAGATAAATGATGCGTCTGGCCTTCGGCGCGTGATGCGTCGTATTGAGGATTCCGCCGGCTGTTGCCTCGTTCGACAGAAGGTCGGCCAGCGCGATGCTGCCCAATCCCATACCGAAGCGGCCGAGAAACGTGCGGCGTGGCATGCCTCGGGTGGACTCATATCCGGTGCAGTTTGTGGGCATGTTTTCAATCCCTGATGGTTTCCGAAAGTGTATCTGATGAAGCCGGATTGCGCCCCGCGAGCTGCACGCGGTTTTCATACGCAGGAGGGCGTGACTGGGAGCGTTTGTGCCGGGTCCACACCGCATCATCGGGACTGTGCTCCGCAAGCAATGAACGCAGCGGGGCGTCTGCCTCTGTTGGATCGTAGACGCCGTTCCTGCTGATTCTGTCGCCGAGGAGTTGGCGTCGAATGGGGTCGAGGCGACTGTAGAGATGCTCAAACTGTCATCTCTACCAGTCCGGCGACCTCGTTTTCTGAGAGTGCCTGTTTGACGATCAGGAAGCCATCTTTCTCGAACTGTTTCTTTTCAGAACCCGTGGGTGAATAATCAAGACAGGAAGGACTCATTGTCAAAAGATCCAGTGGTGATTCAGTGCATATGTTCTGCCGAATTCTGGTGGACTCGCAGCATCATACTCGATACTGATTAAGACTTGGATTCTACTGGATAAATTTCCGTGTCGGA